>JBFLZV010000037.1:0-22583 GCA_040756035.1 Pseudomonadota bacterium | reverse complement strand
GGGTGAGGGGTGAGGGGTGAGGGGTGATGGGTTTTACTCATCATCGTTTACTCATCACTCATTACCTTTAATAAGGGAAAACACGTGCGGAAAAAAAAATATTTCGGCACCGACGGCATCCGCGGGCGCGTAGGGCAAGAGCCCATCAACGCGGAATTCGTATTGAAGCTCGGCTGGGCGGCAGGCCGCGTGCTGGGGCAGGGCAGCGGGAAGGTGCTGATCGGCAAGGACACGCGCATCTCCGGTTACATGTTCGAGTCGGCTTTGGAGGCTGGCTTGTCCGCCGCCGGCGTGGACGTGCGCCTCACCGGCCCGATGCCCACGCCCGCCATCGCGTATTTAACGCGCACCCTGCACGCGCGCGCCGGCATCGTCATCAGCGCCTCGCACAATCCCTATTACGACAACGGCATCAAATTTTTCTCCGCACAAGGTTCCAAACTGCCCGACGAGATCGAACTCGCCATCGAAGCCGAACTCGACAAGCCCATGCAGACGGTCGATTCCGCGCTGCTCGGCAAGGCCGAGCGCGTCGATGACGCCGCGGGCCGCTACATCGAATTCTGCAAGAGCACCATCCCCGCGCACATCGACCTGCGCGGCATGAAAATCGTGGTCGATTGCGCGCACGGCGCAGCGTACCACATCGCCCCCAACGTGTTCGGCGAGCTGGGCGCGGACGTGATGGCTATCGGCGTCGAGCCTAATGGTTTGAATATTAATGATCGCTGCGGCGCCACCGACCTCACCGTGCTGCGTGCGGCGGTGCTGGCGCACGGCGCGCATCTCGGCATCGCCGTGGATGGCGACGGCGACCGCGTGCTGATGGTGGATCAGCGCGGCGAAATCGTCGACGGCGACGAACTGCTGTTCATCATCGCGCGCGAGCAATTGCAAAATAACATGCTCAAAGGTCCAGTGGTGGGCACGGTGATGAGCAATCTCGGCCTCGAGCACGCCTTGTATTCCCTAGGCGCGGAGTTCAAACGCGCACCGGTGGGGGATCGTTATGTGCTGGAGTTGCTGCAGCAAAGCGGCGGCGTACTGGGAGGCGAGGCCTCCGGGCATATTATTTGTTTGAATCGCACCAGCACCGGCGACGCCATCGTCGCCGCCCTGCAAGTGCTCGCCGTGCTTGCAAAATCGGGGCGCGGTCTGCACGAAGCCAAAGGCGGCATGAGCAAATATCCGCAACGCTTGGTCAACGTGCGCCTCCATGCGCCATTCAATCTCAGTGCGTCGCAGCACGTGCGCGCGGCGCTGCGCGAGGCCGAGGCGCAGCTCGCCGGCCAAGGTCGCGTATTGCTGCGTCCCTCCGGCACCGAACCTCTGGTGCGTGTGATGGTGGAGGGGCGCGACGCCACGCAAGTCGAAGCCCTGGCTCAGCACTTGGCCGCCGCCGTCAGCGAAGCCATGGCCGTTGCCGCCGGCCAGTAATCCAAAATCCATCCTTCAAGTACTGTTATATCACCGACACGGTAAATTGCCATTTGCTACCGGTATAAGGTAAGCTTGGAGGTTCTTTGTGCCGAGAATTTTAAGGGTCGGTAATGCGTCAAAAGTTGGTCGCCGGAAACTGGAAAATGCATGGCTCCAAGGCCAGCACGCGCGCGCTGCTCGAGGGTATCAAGGGCGGCATGGGTTCGATCAAGATCGCGCAGGTGGCGGTATGTCCGCCGGCCGTTTACCTGGCCGAGACGGAGGCGCTGCTGCGCGGCAGCCGCATCGCCTGGGGCGCGCAGAACGTTTGCAGCGAGGCCAGCGGCGCGTATACCGGAGAAATTTCCGCCGCCATGTTGCTCGACTTCGGCTGCACCTACGTCATCGTCGGCCATTCGGAGCGGCGCACGCTGTACGGCGAGAGTGATGATCTGGTGGCGAAAAAATTCGCGCAGGCGGCGCGTAGCGGACTTACGCCGATCCTGTGCGTGGGCGAGATGCTGGAGGAGCGCGAGCGCGGCGCCACCGAAACCGTGGTGGCGCGACAATTGGACGCCGTTCTAAACGCGGTCGGCGTGGAAAATGTGGCCAAAGGCGTGATCGCCTACGAGCCGGTGTGGGCCATCGGCACGGGTAAAACGGCGACACCGGAGCAAGCTCAAGCCGTGCACGCTTTCATCCGTGCGCGACTCGCGGCGCACAATGATACAATAGCGCAAGGGCTGCAAATTCTTTACGGTGGCAGCGTCAAGGCCGCCAACGCGCGTGAGTTGTTCACCATGTCGGACATCGATGGCGGCCTGGTCGGCGGCGCTTCGTTGCAAGTCGATGAGTTTCTTTCTATTTGCCAAGCGGCAGGATAATGGATGATTACGGCTTTACTAGTAATTGATATATTGGTGTGCCTGGCCTTGGTCGGACTGATCTTGATTCAGCACGGCAAGGGCGCGGACGTCGGTGCGGCGTTCGGCAGCGGCGCCTCGCAGACCGTGTTCGGCAGCCAAGGCTCGGCGTCGTTTCTTACGCGCAGCACGGCGGTGCTGGCGGTGTTGTTCTTCGTGATCAGTTTGGCGTTGGCGTATTTGTACGGACAAAGGCCCGACAGCGGCAGCGTGATTGACCGGACACCCGCACATCAAGGCGTGCCGCAACCGCTGCAAATACCCGCTGCGCCCGCGCAAAATAGCGCGCCGGCCACGCCGCAGCCGCCCGCGGATGTGCCCGCCGCACCGCCGCAATAATCGTATAACGAGCCGATGTGGTGAAATTGGTAGACACGCCGTCTTGAGGGGGCGGTGGCGCAAGCCGTGGGAGTTCGAGTCTCCCCATCGGCACCATTCTTAGGGGACTCTGGACAGCAGGGAATGTTCTGTCCTAGACTGACTCTAAAATGTTACAGCAGCGTGACAAGATAACGAGGCGAGCGACGTGTTAGAAAATTACGTGCCCATTCTGATCTTCCTGGTGGTGGGCATTTTATTCGGCGTGCTGCCGGTCGCGTTGGGTTTTGTGTTGGCCCCGCACCGCCCCGACACCGAGAAGCTGTCGCCCTATGAATGCGGCTTCGAGGCGTTCGAGGACACGCGCATGAAGTTCGACGTGCGCTATTACTTGGTGGCGATCCTGTTCATTATTTTCGATTTAGAGATCGCGTTTCTGTTTCCGTGGGCGGTGGCCCTGGAGCAGATCGGGATGTTCGGCTTCATCGCCATGGCGGTGTTCCTCGCCATTTTGGTGATCGGCTTTATCTATGAGTGGAAAAAGGGTGCGCTAGAGTGGGAATAGCGAATGAGCCGCGGAGCAGGGGCTCCGCGCTTTGCGCGGGGATGCGACCGGTGAACTGGCGCAGGCCGCCGACACGAGACAGGATTGGTCTGGCACAATTTATCGGAGGCGGCGGAAAATACCGCCGCGTTTTCTAGAGGTTCCGCATGGCTATAGAAGGTTTGCTTGAGAAGGGGGTGGTCACCACCACCGCCGACAAGCTGATCAATTGGGCGCGCACCGGCGCGTTGTGGCCGATGACGTTCGGTCTGGCGTGCTGCGCCGTGGAAATGATGCACGCCGGCGCCTCGCGCTACGACCTCGACCGCTTCGGCGTGGTATTCCGCCCCAGCCCGCGCCAGTCGGACGTGATGATCGTGGCCGGCACGCTGGTCAACAAAATGGCTCCGGCGCTGCGCAAGGTTTATGATCAAATGGCCGAGCCGCGCTGGGTGATTTCCATGGGTTCGTGCGCCAACGGCGGCGGCTATTATCATTATTCCTATGCCGTAGTGCGCGGCTGCGACCGCATCGTGCCGGTGGACGTGTACGTGCCGGGCTGTCCGCCGACCGCGGAGGCGCTGTTGTACGGCATCATTCAGTTGCAAAATAAAATAAAACGCACCAACACCATTGCCCGCTAACCTCACCGCCGCCGCGCCCGCCCATGTCCGACCTGCCCACCCTGGCCGAATTGCTGCAACAGCGCTTTGCCGGCGCACTAACCGGCGTTAAGGATGCGCGCGGCGAAGTCACCGTCGAGCTGCCGCGCGAAAAATTGCTGGAGGTGTGCCGCACGCTGCGCGACGACGAGAGTTTCGCTTTCACGCAGTTAATCGACGTGTGCGGCGTGGACTATTCCACCTACGGGCAAAGCTCGCGCGGCGAGATCGGCCTGGCCGCCGAGGACGTCATCGAGTTTCCCGATTATCCCGAGCAGCCGTGGCAGGGTCCGCGCTTCGCGGTGGTGTATCATCTGCTGTCGCTCACACATAACGAACGCCTGCGCCTGCGCGTGTTCACCGACGACGAGACACCCATAGTCGATTCGGTGGTGGACATCTGGCCGGCGGCCAACTGGTTCGAGCGCGAGGCGTTCGACATGTTCGGCATCTTGTTCGAAGGCCACCCCGACCTGCGCCGCATCCTTACCGATTACGGCTTCGTCGGCTATCCGTTCCGCAAGGATTTCCCGCTCATCGGCAACGTCGAGATGCGCTACGATCCGGACAAACAGCGCGTTGTGTACCAGCCGGTCACCATTCAAAACCGCGTGCTGGTGCCGCGCGTAATCCGCCGCGATCATCGCTACGTGGTCGATGAAGTCAAGGAAGGAACCGAACGTGGAGATTAAAAACTACACCATGAATTTCGGCCCGCAGCACCCGTCCGCGCACGGCGTGCTGCGCCTGGTGCTGGAGATGGACGGCGAGGTCATCCAACGCGGTGATCCGCACATCGGCCTGCTGCATCGCGGCACCGAGAAACTCGCCGAGAGCAAGCCGTACAACCAGAGCATCGGTTACATGGATCGCCTTGATTACGTGTCCATGATGTGTAACGAGCATGGCTATGTGCTGGCCATGGAAAAACTGCTGGGCATCGAGCCGCCGCTGCGCGCGCAATACATCCGCGTGATGTTCGACGAGATCACGCGCATTTTGAATCATCTGCTGTGGCTTGGCGCGCACGCGCTCGACATCGGCGCCATGACCGTGTTCCTGTACGCGTTCCGCGAACGCGAGGATTTGATGGACTGCTACGAAGCGGTGTCGGGCGCACGCATGCACGCCACGTATTACCGCCCCGGCGGCGTGTACCGTGATTTGCCAGAACGCATGCCGCAGTACAAACCGTCGCGTTGGCACAACGAAAAAGAAACCGCCGCGCGTAATGCCAATCGCCAGGGCTCGCTGCTCGACTTCATCGAGGACTTCACGCGGCGCTTCCCGACCTACGTGGACGAGTACGAAAATTTGCTGACCGACAACCGCATCTGGAAGCAGCGCACCGTCAACATCGGCGTGGTCAGCCCCGAGCGCGCCATTGCGCTCGGCTTCACCGGTCCGATGCTGCGCGGCTCCGGCGTGCCCTGGGACTTGCGCAAGAAGCAGCCCTACGAAGTGTACGACCGCCTCGACTTCGACATCCCGGTCGGTGTCACCGGCGACTGCTACGACCGCTACTTGGTGCGCGTCGAGGAAATGCGCCAATCCAACCGCATCATCCAGCAGTGCATCGATTGGCTGCGCAAGAATCCCGGCCCGGTGATGATCGAGGACAACAAAATCGTGCCGCCCAAGCGCGCAAAAATGAAGAACGACATGGAGGCGCTTATTCATCACTTCAAATTGTTCACCGAGGGCTTCTGCATCCCGGAAGGCGAGGCCTACGCGGCGGTCGAGGCCCCCAAGGGCGAGTTCGGCGTGTATCTCATCTCCGACGGCGCCAACAAACCTTATCGCCTCAAGGTGCGCGCGCCCGGCTTTCCGCACCTCGCGGCATTGGATGAAATGATCCGCGGCCACATGCTGGCGGACGTGGTGGCGATACTGGGCTCGCAAGACATCGTATTCGGAGAGATCGACCGGTGACGACGACGCAAACCAAACGCAAGGCCGATCTGCTGCCCGAACAGGTGCGCGCCGCCATCGACCGCGAGCTGACCAAGTATCCGCCGGAGGGCAAACAATCGGCGCTGCTCGCCGCGCTGCGCTACACGCAGGAATCCAACAATGGTTGGCTGAGCACGGAACTGATGGACGCAGTGGCCGATTATCTCGGTCTGCCACCGATCGCCGTGTACGAGGTGGCGACGTTTTACACGCTGTACGATTTAAAGCCGGTGGGAAGGCATAAAATTTACGTCTGCACCAATATCTCTTGTATGCTGTGCGGCTCCGGCGAGATTCTGGAACACTTTAAAAAGAAACTCGGCGTCAAGGTGGGCGAAACCACGCCGGACGGCAAGTTCACGCTCAAGGAAGCCGAGTGCTTGGCCGCCTGCGCGGGCGCGCCGGTATGCCAGATCGGCAAGGTGTACCATGAAAATCTCACGCCGCAGAAAATCGACGCGATTTTGCAAAGCCTAGACTAGAATTCGATTATGAACCGCCAAGACGCCAAGGTGAGACGCGAGCAGCGCCGAACGGGTTTACACGGATGTAAACCCCGTGTTTCGCGCGGAGCGGGAAGCGCAGCGCGAAACACCCTCTGCGCTATCCTATACTCTTCGCATGTTCGCGCTGCACTATCCCTGCTTCGCGTGAACTACGGCCCCGCTCCCGGCGGGGCGTTCGGCGGCGGGACAGCGCCGCCTCATCTTGGCGTCTCGGCGGTTAATTGTTTTGAGTGGGAATTTAGGTAATGGCCAACGAAGTCTGTTTCCGCAACATACATCTGCCGGAGTGCTGGACGCTGAAGACTTATCTCGGCAGCGGCGGCTATGATGCGTGGAAAAAAATCCTGGCCGAGAAAACGCCGCCGGACGAGATCATCAACGAGGTGAAAAAATCCGCGTTGCGCGGACGCGGCGGCGCGGGTTTTCCCACCGGTTTGAAGTGGAGCTTCATGTCGCGCAACGCGCCGGGGCAGAAATACATCGTGTGCAATTCCGACGAGAGCGAACCGGGCACGTTCAAGGACCGCGACATCATGCGCTACAATCCGCACGCCATTATCGAGGGTATGGCGATCGCCGGTTACACCATCGGCGCCACGGTCGGCTATAACTACATGCGCGGTGAATTCTGGGAACCTTACGAGCGCATGGAAGAAGCGGTGCGCGAGGCGCGCGCGGCGGGCCTGCTCGGCAAGAATATCCTCGGCTCCGGCGTTGATTTCGACGTGCACAATCACCTCGGCGCGGGGGCGTACATCTGCGGCGAGGAAACCGCGCTGCTGGAGTCGCTGGAAGGCAAAAAAGGTTTTCCGCGCTTCAAGCCGCCGTTCCCGGCCACCTATGGCTTGTACGGCCGTCCCACCATCGTCAATAACAGCGAGAGTCTGGCGTCCATCCCATCCATCGTAAAAAACGGCGGCGAGTGGTTCCTGAAAATCGGCAAGCCCAACAACGGCGGCCCGAAAATCTTTTCCGTGTCCGGGCACGTGAACAAGCCCGGCAACTACGAAGTGCCGATGGGCACGCCGTTCAAAGATTTGCTGGAACTGGCCGGCGGCGTGCGCAGCGGGCGCCAACTCAAAGCCGTGATCCCCGGCGGTTCCTCGGTGCCGGTGCTGCCCGCCGCGATCATTATGAACACCACTATGGACTACGACGCCTTGTCCAAAGCAGGCTCCATGCTGGGCGCCGGGTCGGTGATCGTCATGGACGATTCTACCTGTATGGTCAAGGCCTTAGCGCGCATTTCTCACTTTTATTATGAAGAGTCGTGCGGGCAGTGCACGCCGTGCCGCGAGGGCACCGGCTGGCTGTCGCGCGTCGTGCATCGCATCGAGCACGGCCAGGGCAAGCCGGAAGATCTGGACTTGCTGGTGGACGTGGCGAACAAAATCGAAGGGCGCACCATTTGCGCGTTGGGCGACGCCGCGGCGCTGCCGGTGGCGAGCTTCATCAAGCATTTCCGCTCCGAATTCGAATACCATATCGAGCAGCGCGCCTGCCTGCCGGGTACGCACTAGTGGATAGCGCCATGATCGACATCGAAATCAACGGTATTCCCATCAAGGCGCGCCACGGGGCCATGGTGATCGAGGCCGCCGACGAGGCGGGCATTCCCATCCCGCGTTTCTGCTATCACAAGAAACTGTCCATCGCCGCCAACTGCCGCATGTGTTTGGTCGATGTCGAGAAGGCCGCCAAGCCGCTGCCCGCGTGCTCCACGCCGGCCACCGAGGGCATGAAGATTCACACCAACTCGCCCAAGGCCATCATGGCGCAGAAGGGCGTGATGGAATTCCTGCTCATCAACCACCCGCTGGATTGCCCGATCTGCGACCAGGGCGGCGAGTGCGAGTTGCAGGAATTGGCGATGGGCTACGGGCGCGATGTGTCGCGCTATCAAGAGAAGAAGCGCGTCGTCAAGGACAAAAATCTCGGCCCGCTGATCTCCACCGACATGACGCGCTGCATCCATTGCACGCGCTGCGTGCGTTTCGGCCAGGAGATCGCCGGGCTCATGGAGCTTGGCGCCACCGGGCGCGGCGAGCACATGGAGATTGGCACTTACATCGAAAAGGCCATGGTCTCGGAACTGTCCGGCAACGTCATCGACCTGTGTCCGGTCGGCGCGCTCACCTCCAAGCCGTTCCGCTACACCGCGCGCCCCTGGGAAATGGCCAGCCGCGACGCCGTCGCGCCGCACGATTGCATCGGCTCCAATCTGCATCTGCACGTGCGCGGCAATCGCGTGATGCGCGTGGTGCCGCGCGAGAACGAACAGATCAACGAGACGTGGATTTCCGACCGCGACCGCTACAGCTATCTCGGCCTCAACGAGGGCGAGCGCCTGGAGACGCCGCTCATCAAGCGCAACGGCGCGTGGCATGAAACCGACTGGAGAACCGCGCTCGATGTCGCGGTGCAGGGCTTGAAAAAAATAGATCCCGCGCAACTCGGCGCGCTGATCTCGCCGCACGCCACGCTGGAAGAACTGTATTTATTCGCACGCGCGCTGCGCGGCATTGGCTGCACGAACATCGATCATCGTTTGCGCCAGAGTGATTTCAGCGCGCAAAATTCCGCGCCGCTGTATCCCGGCCTGGGGCAATCGCTGGAGGATTTGGAACGGCTCGACGCCGCGCTGTTAATCGGCTCCAACGTGCGCAAGGAACAGCCCATCGCTGCGCACCGTCTGCGCAAGGCGGCGCTGAACGGCGCGCGCATCCTATTCATCAACCCCGTCGATTACGATTTCCATTTCGACGTGGCGGAAAAAATCATCGCCGCCCCCGCCGCTATGCTGCACGCGCTGGCGGGCGTCGCCAAGGCGCTGGCGCAGAGCGGCGCGCGCGCCGAAGGCTTGGACACTTTGCTGCGCGATGTTAAGCCCACGGAAGCGCAACGCGCCATCGCTAAACACTTACAGGACGCCGGCAACGCCACCGTGCTGCTCGGCAGCATTGCCGCGCTGCATCCGCAGTACGCCGTGCTGGAAACCCTGGCGCGCGCCATCGCGCGCATGAGCGGCGCGAAATTCGGTTACTTGCCGGAGGCCGCCGACAGCGCGGGCGCGTGGCTGGCCGGCGCGCTGCCGCACCGCGCGGCCGCGGGCCAGGCGCTGGCGCAAGCGGGCCTCGACGCCGTGGCCATGTTCGAGCAGGGCCTCAAGGGTTACGTGTTGCTGGGCGTGGAACCGGAATTGGATTGCGCGCAGCCGGCGGCGGCCACGCAGGCGTTGCGCAACGCGGAGTTCGTAGTGGCGCTGGCGGCGTTCAAGAACGTCGCCATGTTCGAATACGCCGACGTGCTGTTGCCCATCGCCGCGTTTGCCGAAACCTCCGGCACGTTCGTGAACGCGGAAGGACGCTGGCAGAGTTTCGCCGGCGCGGTGACGCCGCGCGGCGAGGCGCGCCCGGCCTGGAAGGTGCTGCGCGTGCTGGGCAATCTGTTCAACATTCCCGGCTTCGATTACATTTCCTCCGAGCAAGTGCGCGATGAATTGCGCGCGCTGGTCGATAAGGCCGCGCCGATTAGCGCGAGCGAAACCGCCGTCACCGCATTGCCGCCGCCGGAGCAGGCGGGCACGCTCACGCGCGTCGCGCACGTGCCGCCGTACGCGGGCGATGCGCTGGTGCGCCGCGCCACGGCCCTGCAGCAAACGCCGGACGCCGACGAAGCGGCCGTCTATATGAATGAGACGACCGCGGCGCAACTACGTTTGACCACGGGCAGCTTCGCCGTCGCGCGTCAGGGCAAACAGCAAGCCGCATTGCCGGTGTGCGTCGATGCGCGCGTGCCCGACGGTTGCGTGCTGATTCCCGCGGGTCTGCCGGAAACGGCGTCGCTCGGCGCGCCGTTCGGCCCCATCAGCGTAGCGAGGGCCTGATGCTGAGCGCCGTGCAAACAATGTGGGCGGCCATTCCGGCGGGATTGCAAATCCTGCTGAAGATTTTGGCGATCGTCATTCCGCTGTCGCTGGCGGTCGCCTACCTCACGTTCTTCGAGCGCAAGGTGATCGGCTATATCCAGGCGCGCATCGGACCCAACCGCGTCGGGCCGCGCGGCTGGCTGCAACCCATCGCCGACGGCATCAAACTTTTGATGAAGGAAATCATCGTGCCTGCCGGCGCCAATCGCGCGCTGTTCATCATCGGGCCGATTCTGGCGCTGGCCCCGGCGCTGATCGCATGGGCGGTCATTCCGTTCGACGACACGCTGGTGCTGGCGAACATCGACGCGAGCCTTTTATATATTCTCGCCGTCACCTCGATGGGCGTCTATGGCGTCATCATCGCCGGCTGGGCGTCCAATTCCAAATACGCCTTCCTCGGCGCCATGCGCTCGGCGGCGCAGATCGTTTCCTATGAAATCGCCATGGGCTTCGCGCTGGTCGGCGTGTTGATCGCGGCGGGCAGTTTGAATCTCGGACACATCGTGCAGGCGCAGCAGGGCAGCTTCATGCACTGGTTCTGGCTGCCGCTGTTCCCGCTGTTCCTGATTTATTTCATCGCCGGCGTGGCCGAAACCAACCGCGCGCCGTTCGACGTGGCGGAAGGCGAATCGGAAATCGTCGCCGGTTTTCACGTGGAATATTCCGGCATGACCTTCGCCGTATTTTTCCTGGCCGAGTACGCCAACATGATCCTGGTGTCGGCGCTCGCCGCGCTGATGTTCCTGGGCGGCTGGCTGTCGCCGTTCCAGGGCATACCGGCGCTGGAGGGATTGTTCGCCTGGGTGCCGGGCATCATTTGGCTGCTGTTCAAGATTTCCGTGCTGCTGTTTTTATTTTTGTGGTTCCGCGCCACGTTTCCGCGCTACCGCTACGACCAGATCATGCGCCTGGGCTGGAAGGTGTTTATCCCCATCACCATCGTGTGGCTGCTGGTGGTGGGCGTGGCGGTATTGTATAAGTTGCCGTGGTGGTTCGATTGACGGGTGTCTCTAAAAATGCGTCTTTTGCCTTCATACTGCGTTGGAAGTCCGCTCGCAATGCTCATGTACTTCTATGTACACTGCGCTTGCTCGCGGCCTTCCGCCTTGTCTGAAGCCAAAATCCGCTATTTTTAGAGACACCCTGACGAGGTGAGTGCCATGAGCGCGATAGTCAATTACGTCAAGAGTCTGTTCCTGTGGGAATTGCTGAAAGGCTTGAGTCTCACCGGCCGCTATATGTTCGGCAAGAAAATCACCGTGCAGTTTCCCGAGGAAACCACGCCGCAGTCCAATCGCTTCCGCGGACTGCACGCGCTGCGCCGCTATCCGAACGGCGAGGAGCGCTGTATCGCCTGCAAGCTGTGCGAAGCGGTGTGCCCGGCGGCGTGCATCACCATCGAGTCCGAACAACGCGCCGACGGCACGCGCCGCACCACGCGCTACGACATCGATCTGTTCAAATGCATTTATTGCGGATTCTGCGAGGAATCCTGCCCGGTCGATGCTATCGTGGAAACGCGCGTCATCGATTTCCACTTCGAAAAAAGAGGCGATAACATTATTAACAAAGAGCAGCTCCTGGCGATGGGCGACAAATACGAAAAACAAATCGCCGCCGACCGCGCCCAGGATGCGCCTTACCGTTAAAAATAATATAACCGCCAAGGCGCCAAGATACCAAAACACAATTCGATATATGCCGGTAATTAGCAACTTAATTTTGCGTTTATATTTTGCGCCCTTGGCGTCTTGGCGGTTTAAGTTATATCTATGACCCAACAAATTATATTTTATTTTTTCGCCTTCGTGCTGGTGGCGTCCGGCGCGCTGGTCATCACCGTGCGCAATCCGGTGCACGCCGCGTTGTTTCTGGTGCTGGCGTTTTTCACCAGCGCCGCGGTGTGGCTGCTGCTGGAGGCGGAATTCCTGGCCATCACCTTGGTGCTGGTCTATGTCGGCGCGGTCATGGTGCTGTTCCTGTTCGTGGTGATGATGCTGGACATCAACATCGCGCCGCTGCGCGAGGGCTTCGCGCGCTATCTGCCGGTGGGTGGGCTGGTCGCGGCGTTGATCGCCTTGGAGATGTGGCTGGTGGTGGGTCCGGGACAATTCGGTCTGCGGCAAGTTGCGCCGCCTACGCCGCACCCCGCCGATTACAGCAACACCAGGGAGTTGGGTAGTCTGCTATACACCGATTACGTGTATCAATTCGAGATCGCCGCAGCGCTGCTGCTGGTCGCCATCATCGCCGCGATCGCGCTGACGCTGCGCCGGCGTCCACAGACCAAGTATCAACATCCTGAGCAACAGGTGAAGGTGCGCCGCAACGAACGTGTGCGCATGGTGAAAATGGCGGCTGAGGAAAAAAAGTAGCCGCTTTGGGGAGAATGGCGTGATTGCATTATCTGATTATCTGATCTTGGGGGCGGCTTTGTTTTGCCTGAGCATGGCGGGGATTTTCCTGAACCGCAAGAACGTCATTATTTTGCTCATGGCCATCGAGTTGATGCTGCTCGCGGTGAATATGAATTTCATCGCCTTTTCCCATTATCTCGGCGACAGCGCCGGGCAGATTTTCGTGTTCTTTATTCTCACCGTGGCGGCGGCGGAGTCGGCCATCGGTTTGGCCATTCTGGTGGTGCTGTTCCGCAACCGGCGCACCATCAACGTCGATGACTTGGACAGCTTGAAGGGGTAGGGCGCTCATGCAAAACGTGTATCTGGCGATTGCGCTGGCGCCCTTGGTCGGCGCTATCGCCGCCGGCTTGTTCGGCAATCGCATCGGGCGCGCCGGCGCGCATTGGGTGACGACTCTCAGTGTCGCGCTTTCCTTCGTGCTGTCGCTGCTGGTGTTCAAGCACATCATCATCGACCAGGCGCCGGCCTTCAACGGAGCGGTCTATACCTGGATGACCAGCGGCGGCTTCACGTTCGAGATCGGTTTCCTGATCGATGAACTCACCGCGCTGATGATCACCGTGGTGACGTTCGTGTCGCTGATGGTGCACATCTACACCATCGGCTACATGCGCGACGATCCCGGCTACCAGCGCTTTTTCAGTTACATCTCGCTGTTCACTTTCTCCATGCTCATGCTGGTGATGTCCAACAATTTTCTCCAGTTGTTCTTCGGCTGGGAAGCGGTGGGCCTGGTGTCGTATCTGCTGATCGGTTTCTGGTATCAGCGCGAGACGGCGATTTACGCCAATCTCAAGGCATTCCTGGTGAACCGCGTCGGCGATCTGGGCTTTCTGCTCGGCATCGGCGCGGTGCTCGCGTATTTCCATACGCTGGACTACGCCGCGGTGTTCCAGCACGCGCCGCAACTCGCCGGCGAGACCATGCAAGTCATCCCCGGCGCGCAGTGGTCGGTGCTGACGGTGATTTGCATCCTGCTATTCATCGGCGCCATGGGTAAATCCGCACAGGTGCCGCTGCACGTGTGGCTGCCGGACTCCATGGAAGGCCCCACGCCGATCTCGGCGCTGATCCACGCCGCGACCATGGTCACGGCGGGCATTTTCATGGTGGCGCGCATGTCGCCGCTCTACGAGCTTTCCGAGACGGCGTTGTCCGTGGTGCTGGTGATCGGCGCGATCACCGCGTTTTTCATGGGCCTGCTCGGCATCGTCGCCAACGACATCAAGCGCGTGGTGGCCTATTCGACGCTGTCGCAGCTCGGCTACATGACCGTGGCGCTCGGCGCCTCGGCCTACGCCGCCGGTATCTTCCATTTGATGACGCACGCGTTCGTCAAGGCGCTGCTGTTCCTCGCCGCAGGCTCGGTGATCATCGCCCTGCACCACGAGCAGGACATCCGCAAGATGGGCGGCCTGAAAAAATACATGCCGATTACTTATTGGACATTCCTGGCGGGCACGCTGGCGCTGATCGGATTTCCGGGTTTCTCCGGCTTCTTTTCAAAGGAGGCGATCATCGAGGCGGTGCACCACTCCACGCTGCCGGGTGCGGGCTTCGCCTATATCATGGTGCTGAGCGGCGTGTTCGTCACCGCGCTGTATAGTTTCCGCCTGCTGTTCCTGGTGTTCCACGGCAAGGAGCGCATCGACGACCACGCGCGCCATCATTTGCACGAGTCGCCGCCGGTCGTCACCGTGCCGCTGCTGGCCCTGGCGGTGCCGTCGGTGATCATCGGCGCCATCTACGCCGGGCCGATGCTCTACCAGGGATTTTTCGGCGCGTCCATCCAAGTGCTGCCGCAGCATGACGTGTTGGGACGCATGGGCGCGGAATTTCACGGCGTGATGGGTACGCTGCTGCACGGCGCGGCGTCGCTGCCGTCGCTGTTCGCGCTGGCCGGCATCGTCGTCGCGTGGCTACTGTTCCTGCAACGCCCCGCGCTGGCGGAGGCTGTCAAGACGCGCTTTGCGCTGCTGTACAACATCCTGGTGCGCAAGTACGGCTTCGATGAATTCAACGATTACTTTTTCGCCGGCGGCGGGCGCGGAGTAGGGCGGTTGCTGTGGAAAGTAGGCGACGTCAAGCTCATCGACGGCGTCATGGTCAACGGCACGGCCAACAGCGTCGGCCTGTTCTCCGCGTTCATACGCCACGTGCAGTCCGGCTATCTCTATCACTACGCCTTCGTCATCATCATCGGGCTGCTCATGTTGCTGGGCTGGCCGCTGCTGAACTGGCTGTCGCAGGGATAACGCCGCCATGTTCGACACCTTGCCGCTGCTCAGCCTGCTCGTTTGGATACCCATCATCGGCGGCCTGCTGGTGCTCGCCGGCGGCGGCGACGCGCACGCGCCGCGCGCGCGCATGATTGCGCTGATCGTTGCCGCGCTCACGTTCATTCTCAGCATTCCGCTGTACACGCACTTCGACGTGACGACGCACGCCATGCAGTTCGTCGAAAAATCATCGTGGATACCCACGTTCAAGATCAACTACCACCTGGGGGTGGACGGCATTTCCATGCCGCTGATTCTGCTCACCACGTTCACCACGCTGCTGGTGGTGCTCGCCGGCTGGGAAGTCATTCAGAACAAAGTCGCGCAGTACATGGCGGCGTTCCTGATTATGGAAGGGCTGATGAACGGCGTGTTCGCCGCGCTCGACGCCGTGCTGTTCTACGTGTTCTGGGAAGGCATGTTGATCCCCATGTTCCTTATCATCGGCATCTGGGGCGGGCCGCGGCGCGTGTATGCGACCATCAAATTCTTCCTATACACCTTCCTCGGCTCGGTGTTGATGCTGGTCGCGCTGCTCTATTTGTATTATCAAGCCGACAGTTTCGCCATTCTGGATTTCCACGCGCTCAAGATCGGCCTCACCGCGCAGATACTCATCTTCATCGCCTTCCTGCTGGCCTTCGCGGTCAAGGTGCCGATGTGGCCGGTGCACACCTGGCTGCCCGACGCGCACGTCGAGGCGCCCACCGGCGGTTCGGTGATTCTGGCCGCCATCATGCTGAAAATGGGCGCGTACGGTTTCGTGCGCTTCAGCCTGCCGATCACGCCGGACGCCAGCCACGAACTCGACTGGCTGATGATCACGCTGTCGCTGATCGCGGTGGTCTATATCGGCTTCGTGGCGCTGGTGCAGGAAGATTTGAAAAAACTCATCGCCTACTCGTCCATCTCGCACATGGGCTTCGTCACGCTGGGATTCTTCATTCCCTTCACCATCCTCGTCGAGACCGGCAACATACAAAACGCCGCGCTGGGTGTGGAGGGCGGGCTCGTGCAAATGCTGTCGCACGGCTTCGTCTCCGGGGCGTTGTTCTTGTGCGTCGGCGTGCTGTACGACCGCATGCACAGCCGCCAGATCGCCGATTACGGCGGCGTCGCTAACACCATGCCGGTGTTCGCCAGTTTGATGGTGCTGTTCGCCATGGCCAACGTCGGCCTGCCCGGCACGTCCGGCTTCGTCGGCGAGTTCATGGTGATCCTGAGCGCCTTCCAGGCCAACGTCTGGTACGCCGTACTGGCCGCCACCACGCTGGTGATCGGCGCGGCCTACACCTTGTGGATGATCAAGCGCGTAGTGTTCGGCGCGGTCGCCAACAACAACGTGGCGGCGCTCATCGACGTCAACCGGCGCGAATTCGTGGTGCTGGGCGCGCTGGCGGCGGTGGTGCTACTGGTGGGCGTGTGGCCCGCGCCGCTCACCGATGTGATGCACGCCTCGGTGCAGAATCTGTTGCAGCATATTGCTCAATCGAAATTGTAATCGCGCGGATATCGTCACATGAATTTTGCAATGCCCAATTTTCTCCCCGCCGCGCCGGAAATCTTCGTGCTGGTGATGGCCTGCTTGATCCTGGTCATCGACCTGTTCCTGAAAGAGCAAAACCGCGCCGTCACCTACATGCTCACGCAACTCACGCTGATCGGCGCGGCGCTGCTGACGCTGGGCCTGCACAGCGCGCAACCGGTGCTCACCTTTAACGACAGCTTCATCAGCGACCGCATGGGCGACGTGCTCAAGCTGTTCATTTACCTGGTCAGCGCCGTGGTGTTTTTGTACTCGCGCGAGTATTTGCGCTCGCGCGAATTATATAAGGGCGAATATTTCGTGCTCGGACTGTTCGCCGTGCTGGGCATGATGGTGATGGTGTCCGCGCACAGCCTGCTGAGCATCTATCTCGGCCTGGAACTGATGTCGCTGTCGCTGTACGCGATGGTCGCCATGCAGCGCGACTCCGCCGTCGCCTCCGAGGCGGCCATGAAATATTTCGTGCTCGGCGCGTTGTCTTCCGGCTTGCTGTTATATGGTATGTCGATGCTGTACGGCGCCACCGGCAGCCTGAATATCGCCGCCATCGACGCCGCCGTGCGCCACGGCGGGGCAGCGCCCGACCAGCAAATCGTGCTGGTGTTCGGTCTGGTGTTCGTGCTCATCGGCATGACCTTCAAACTCGGCGCGGCGCCGTTCCACATGTGGATACCCGACGTCTATCACGGCGCGCCGACCGCGGTCACGCTGTTCATCGCCGGCGCACCGAAGATCGCCGCGTTCGCTATGCTCATGCGCCTGCTGGTGGACGGCCTCGGCGATTTGCACCTGCACTGGCAGGGCATGGTGGCGATCCTGGCGGTGCTGTCCATGGGCATCGGCAACATCATCGCCATCGCGCAGAGCAACTTGAAGCGCATGCTGGCCTATTCGACCATTTCGCACGTCGGCTTTTTGCTGCTCGGCATCCTGAGCGGCACCAAAATAGGTTACTCGGCGTCCATGTTCTACATCATCGTCTACGCGCTGATGACTATCGGCGGCTTCGGCATGATTATCCTGCTGAGCCGCGCGGGCTTCGAGGCGGATCGTCTGGACGACTTCAAGGGCTTGAACAGCCGCAGTCCGTGGTTCGCCTTCATGATGCTGATCCTGATGTTCTCCATGGCCGGCGTGCCGCCCACCGTCGGCTTTTACGCCAAGCTGTCCGTGCTGCAAGCGGTGGTGGAGGCGGGCTGGATATGGCTCGCGGTGCTGGCGGTGCTGTTCTCGGTGATCGGCGCGTTCTACTACTTGCGCATCGTCAAGCTCATGTACTTCGACAAGGCCGAAGACCTCACGCCGCTCACACCGGGATTCGACATGCAAGTGCTGATGAGCGCGAACGGCTTGGCGGTGCTGGCGCTGGGCATATTTCCCAGCGCCTTACTCACGTTGTGCGCGCAGGCGTTAAGCCCATAGGGTAGGGTGAAGTTTTGTCCACCACCGCCGCCGTCTGGATATTACTAGGCATCGCCTTCATCGCCGCCAACCTGCCGTGGCTGAGCGAGCGCGTGTTCTTTGTATTCACGCCCAAGAAAACCAAAAGTGCGTGGCTGCGCCTGCTGGAATGGCTGGTATTGTATTTCATCGTGGGCCTGATCGCCCTGGGGCTGGAGCAAAAACTGAACGGCGCATTTCACGCCCAAGACTGGGAATTCTACGCCGTCAACTTTTGTTTGTTCCTGGTGTTCGCACTGCCCGGTTTTATCTACCGCTACGATTTAAAGCCGCACTTGCAAAAGCGTTAATTCGCGCGCTACTTTTTACCTTACTTTTTACTTTTTTACATCTTTTTTTACCAAGGATATGTATGAAAAAGCAAACTTTGACCGCCTTGCTGATACTCTGGCTTGGCGCCTCAGTCTGACTCCCCATTTTCCCTAGACCCCATTTTTCCTGTTAGTACTCTGGACATCGGAGATATCATTTCTTCTTTTCCGCCTCCTGCCCGACATAACGCGCCGGTGCCTGATCGAACTTGGCTAGGCAATTCGGGCTGCAAAAATAATAGGTCTTGGCTTCATGATTGCGTTGTCCCGCCGCTTGTTTGGGGTTCACCAACATGCCGCACACCGGATCTTTTTCCATGGTTGTTTCTCCTTTTTCCAAGTTTTAAATATCGCTATCCCATACGCCGCTTAAATCTCATAATGCTCCCCCCAAATAGCACCGCCCCGATCACGATCATCGCCGCGAGGTCTGGCCACAATATCTCCAGTCCCACCCCCTTGAAGAAAATACTGAGGATCGCATCCATGTAATGACGTAGGGGACTCAACGCTGCCAGATACTGAAGCGCAACGGGCATGCTTTCAAGCGGCACTACGGTGCCGGAAAGAAACAGGATGGGAAACAGGATGAGGAAAGAAACCAGCAGCGCCTGCTGCATGGTTTCCGTAACCGTTGCGATCAGAATACCGATACCCATGCTGCCGACCAGAAAGACGGCGGAAAACAGAAAGAACAGCGCGATACTGCCGCGCATGGGCGCACCGATCAACGCCGCAATCAAGAGGCTGGGAATGAGGGCGCACAATCCGACTACTAAGGTCGGCAGCATCTTGGCTATTAGCAACTCGATGGCGGTGACCGGCGTCACCATCAACTGTTCGATGGTGCCCGACTCCTTCTCGCGCACGATCCCGGCGGCGGCCGTGATCACACCCACCATCATGCCGGCGAGTGCAATCATGGACAGCGCCATGAAGTAGGCGTAGCGCAGCTCGGAGTTGTACCAGACGCGCGGCCGATGTTCCACCGCCAACGGCAGCGGTGCCGCGGCGGAAGCCCGACTCCGCTCCAGGGCGTAATCCATGACAATGCGCTGCGCGTAACCTTGTGCCACGGCAGCGGTATTGGCGTTCGAGCCGTCCAGCAGAAGCTGCATGGGCGCCGGTGATCCTTCGGCCAGACGCTGGGAAAATCCGGGCGGCACAACAATCGCCGCCATGGCCTCGCCGCGGTTGAGCAGGCGCGCCGTTTCCGCCTCACGCGTCGTCATATGCTCAATGTTGAAGTAGCCCGAACTCTGAAAGCGTTCGACCAGCAAGCGGCTTTCAGCGGAGCGGTCGAAATCCGTGAATACGGTGGGCAGATTACGCACATCGAAAGACATGGCGTAGGTGCACATGATCACCTCTCCTGTATACATATACAGTATTAAAATCAGCATGAACCGTGCGCGCAGGAACTGAGTCATCTCCTTGCGGACTAGTGCAGCCATGCGTCCCCGCTGCATCATCAGACCACCTTTTTGCGAAACAGCAATGTGGTGGCGATAAATACCACCGTTGTGTACAAAATGAGCATCAGGAACTGCGGCCACAAAATCTCCAGGCCGATGCCTTTCATCATGATGCCGCGCGTGATTTCAATAAAATAACGCGCCGGAAACATGTAGGTGTACATCTGCAATACCTCGGGCATGGCGAAGATCGGGAACAGAAACCCGGAAAACAGAAATGAAGGCATCAGTGTCGCCATCAGCGCCAACAGCATCGCCACCAGTTGACTGCGTGTGACGCTTGAGATCAACAGCCCCAGGCACACCGTGCATAACACGTAGAGCGTGGTCGCGCCCAGAAACAACGGCAGACTGCCGAGAAAGGGGATATGGAACCCCCATACGCCAGCGGCGAGGATCACCAGCATCTCGAGGAAGGCGATCACGGCATAAGGAATCATCTTGCCGGCGATAAACTGATACGGGCGGATGGGCGAAACGAAAATTTGCTGTACCGAACCCGCCTCTTTCTCGCGCACCACCGCCAGCGTCGTCAGCAGCGGCGGGAATGCCATCAGGATCACGCCGAGTAATCCAGGAACAATGTAGTACACACTCTTGAGCGGTGCATTGAACCACACCCGGCTGTTCAATTCGATCGGCGAGAAATGCGTGGCGCCGTGACCTGTAGCGGAAAGCGCCTTGCTCATCTGCTCCAGGTTATAGTTCTGAATGATGGCCGCCGCATAGCCGGCCACCACCATGGCGGTGGGCGGAAACGAACCGTCCGCCAGCGTCTGCACACTGGCGGTTTGCCCGCGCGCGATTTTTTCAGAAAAATCTGGTGGGATCACTAGCACCAATCGCGCCTTGCCTTCATCGAGCTGTTGTGCGATTTCGGCTTCCGCGCGGATCTCATGCGCGCGCACGAAATAACCCGAGTGCGGAAAGGCATCGATCAGGGCGCGGCTTGCGGGACTTTTATCCAGGTCATAGACCGCAAGCGTCGCGTCTTTCACATCGAGCGACAGCGCTGAACCAAACATATAGAGCATCAGCAGCGGCAGGATAATGGCGAACGAGAGCGTAACGGGATCGCGGCGGATCTCGCGTACTTCTTTCCATACCACCGCCCAGATCAAGCTTCTCATACCGCGCTCCTCGCGCGCGATGTGGCGGCTGCCAGACGCATCTGTTCCATTTCGATGAACGCGATGAACACATCCTCGATACTGAGCGGTACGCGCTCCACGCGGTGGACGTGATGGCCTGCGCGCTGCAGGTGTTCGATGATGCGCGGGCGCGCTTCTTCGGCATCATCCACCAAGAGATGCAAGCGGTCGCCGAAGAATGAAGGGCGGATGCCTTCGGTCTCGCGGAAGATCGACAGCGCGGCGATCGGCTGGTCACATTCCAGCTCCAGCATCTCCCCGGCGCGCATGCCCGAGCGCAACGCTTCCGGCGAGCCCAACGCGATCAGCCGCCCGTAATACAACAGCCCGAGCGTGTGGCAATGCTCGGCCTCATCCATGTAATGGGTGGTGACGAACACCGTGACACCTTGATCGGACAGGCTGTAGATGAGTTCCCAGAACCGGCGCCGCGACAGCGGGTCCACGCCGGCGGTGGGTTCGTCGAGAAAAATCACCTCCGGCTCGTGCAGCACCGCGCAAGCCAGCGCCAGACGCTGCTTGACGCCGCCCGAGAGCGAGCGCGTCAGCATGGTTTCCTGTCCGTGCAATCCCGCCAGTTCCAACGCCCAGTCGCGGCGCAGCGCCAACTTCTCGCGCGGCACGCCGTAGGCGCCGGCGAAAAACTCGACGTTCTCGCTCACGGTCATGTCTTCGTACAACGAAAAGCGCTGCGACATGTAGCCGATGCGCGATTTCACCGCTTGCGTGTCCCGTCCCACCACATGGCCCGCGACGCGCGCCTCGCCCGCCGTCGGCGCGAGCAAGCCGCACAGAACACGAATGGTGGTAGTTTTGCCCGATCCGTTCGGACCGAGAAAACCGAAGATTTCACCGCGCCGCACCGAAAAACTCACGTTGTCTACGGCGGTGAAGCGGCCAAAGCGCAGCGTCAAATCCACCGCCTCCACCACGATCTCATCGCGGTTCGCCGCCGCCACGGCAACGGGCGAAGCCGGGGCGGCCGCCACGTCCGTCAGACGCGTGACGAAGACATCTTCGAGACTGGGCGCGACGGCACGCACTTGCTCGATTTCTATGCCATGCGGTTGCAGCAAGTCATTCACCGCGAATGTATCCGCAGCACCAGACTCCATATGCAGATGGATATGGTCGCCGAAAACATAAGGCCGCGCCTGTGGCAGCGCCTGTTGCAAACGCGCGAGCGCTTGACGCTGGGGCCACGCGGTAAGCTCAAGCATCTGACCTGGCATCTGTGCGCGCAGCCGCGCGGGCGCGTCGCAGGCGATGAGACGCCCTTCATGTAACAGCGCCACCCGCGTGCTGCGCTCCGCCTCGTCCATGTACGGCGTCGAAACCACAATCGTAGTTCCCTCGGCGAGCGCCTCATACAAGATGTTCCAGAATTCACGCCGCGATACCGGGTCCACGCCGGTGGTCGGCTCATCAAGGATCAGCAATTCCGGCTGATGAATGAGCGCGCAGCACAGCGCGAGCTTCTTCTGCATGCCGCCGGAAAGCTGGCGTGCCGCCCGCTCCCGGTGCTCGTCCAGGCGCGCGAACTCAAGCAACTGTTGCTTGCGTTCGCGCCGCACTGTCTCCGGCACGCGATGCAGGTCGGCGAAAAACTCGAGGTTCTCATCCACGGACAAGCGCCCATACAGGCTGAACGTCTGCGACATGTAACCGAGGCGCGCGGTGACCT
>JBFLZV010000036.1:0-22761 GCA_040756035.1 Pseudomonadota bacterium | reverse complement strand
CGCGCCGTGCCTGGGCGTGGCCTTCGCCTGCGCCGCGGATTTCGCGCGCGGCGCTTGACCGCGGCGCGGCGCATGTCCGCCCTTGCCGCCCTTGCCGCCGCGCGTAATCGGCTCGGCCTTGATGGAGGCGTCCGGCTCGAAGCTGGGGATCACGACGGTGGCGATGTCCTGCTTGATCACGCGCCGGATGTTGCCCAGCAATTTCTGCTCGTCGATGCACACCAGCGAAATGGCGTGACCGCTGGCGCCGGCGCGTCCGGTGCGGCCGATGCGGTGCACGTAGTCTTCCGCCACGTGCGGCAGTTCGAAATTCACCACATGCGGCAGTTGATCGATGTCGATGCCGCGCGCCGCGATGTCGGTGGCCACCAGCACGCGCGCACGGCCCTTCTTGAAGTCATGCAGCGCCTTGCTGCGCTGCGATTGGCTCTTGTTGCCGTGCAGGGCGCGCGTCTCGATGCCGTCCTTGTCGAGCTGCCCCGCCAGGCGGTCGGCGCCGTGCTTGGTGCGCGTGAACACCAGCACCTGCTGCAAATTCTGCGAGCTGATGAGATGCGCGAGCAATTCGCGCTTGCGCTCGCGGTCCACCGGGTGCACCGTTTGCGTCACGCGCCCGGCGGCGCTGTTGCGGCGCTCCACTTCGATCAGCGCCGGCGCGTTCAACAAGCGGTCGGCGAGCTGTTTAATTTCATCCGAGAACGTGGCGGAAAACAGCAGATTTTGGCGCTCGCGCGGCAACAGAGCCAGTATCTTGCGTATGTCGTTGATGAAGCCCATGTCGAGCATACGGTCGGCTTCGTCCAGCACCAGAATTTCCACCTTGGATAAATTCACGGTCTTTTGATTGACGTGATCCAGCAAGCGCCCCGGCGTGGCCACCACAATATCGACGCCGGCGCGCAGCGCGGTGATTTGCGCTTTGATATTGACGCCGCCGAATAGCGCCGTGGATTTCAGCGGTAAATATTTTCCGTAGGCGCGCACGCTGTCGGCCACCTGCGCCGCCAGTTCACGCGTCGGGGTTAAGACAAGTGCGCGCACCGCGCGCTTGGCCGACGGCGCGCCGGCTTGATGCAGGCGTTGCAGCAGCGGCAAGGTAAAGCCCGCGGTTTTGCCGGTGCCGGTTTGGGCGCCCGCCATAATATCGCGGCCGGACAGAATCACCGGGATGGCCTGCGTCTGCACCGGCGTGGGCGTGGTGTAGCCCTGATCGTTGACGGCGCGCAGTAATTCGTCCGACAGGCCGAGTTGAGTAAAAGACATAATGATGCTCCTAAAAGAAAGCCCCCACGCTCGTGGCCGGTCTAGGCATTTAACGTAAAATGGATTCGGGGATTAAACCGGAGGGAATAGGCCGCGAAGGGTTTGAGGCGTATCCAAAAAAACTTTTTGGGAACTTTCTTTGGGGCGCAGACCGGGCGGCGCCGCGACAAACACCAGCGTATTATACATGAACTTGCTCCGATCTCCTAACGAAATGCAATTCCCGTGCACACCAAGCTGGCCCACCGGCGTTGCCGAAGCCGTCGCCGTGCAGAACGCCTTGCGCGACCGGGTCATCACCGAAGATCGCCTCGGCGCGGTGCGTCACGTCGGCGGCGTGGACGTCGGCTTCGAGGACGCCGGGCAAACGGTGCGCGCCGCCGCCGTGGTGCTGAGTTTTCCGCAACTGGAACTCAAAGATCAAGCCCTGGCGCGCCTGCCGGTCACCTTTCCTTATGTGCCGGGCCTGTTGTCGTTTCGTGAAATTCCGGCGCTGCTGGAAGCGCTGAAACTTTTAAAAATTACGCCCGATTTGATTCTGTGCGACGGCCAGGGCATCGCGCATCCGCGCCGCATCGGCATCGCCAGCCATCTCGGCGTGCTCATCGACACGCCGACCATCGGCGTGGCGAAGTCCATTCTGGTGGGCAGGCATGAAAAACTGCCGCCGCAGCGCGGCGCGCAGGCGCCGCTGATCCATCGCGGCGAAGTCGTCGGCGCGGCGCTGCGTACGCGCGCCAACGTCAATCCCGTGTACGTCTCGCCCGGCCATCGCGTGAGTCTCGCCACCGCCGTCCATTACACTCTCGCCTGCACCACCAAATACCGTCTGCCGGAGACCACGCGCCTCGCGCATCGTTTAGCCTCGGTTTTAAAATGAGAATTCGCGTAGAATAGGCTGCGCAAAAAAACAACTTCGTCCCTATGCAACTCTTCGGCATTCCCTTCGAGTTCTTTTTGTTCGGCCTCATGCTGCTGGGCGTGGCGATTTTTCACCGGCGCACGCTGGAAGTGGCGCTGGCGGGTCTTGCATTGATTCTCGCCTACAAATTTTTGTACACCGATTTTGTCCTGCTGCCGCATCTCGCCCACGAGTGGCGGCTGCTGCTCAATCTGTTCGGCTTGCTGATCGGCTTCGCCATGCTCGCCAAGCATTTCGAGGATTCCGGCGTGCCGGAGCTGCTGCCGCGCTTCCTGCCGGACGACTGGAAGGGCGGCTTCGTGCTGCTCGTGCTGGTGGCGCTGCTCTCGACCTTTCTCGACAACATCGCGGCGGCGGTGATCGGCGGCGTGATGGCGAAGAAAGTGTTCAACGGCCGCGTAACGGTGGGCTATCTCGCCGCGCTGGTCGCCGCCAGTAACGCCGGCGGCGCGGGCTCGGTGATCGGCGACACCACCACCACCATGATGTGGATCGCCGGCGTGAAGGCAGCACACGTGGCCGACGCCTTCGTCGCGGCGATCGCAGCGGTCGTGTTCTCGGCGTATTTCGCCAGCCGTTTTCAGCAGCGCGTGCAGCCGATACAAAAAGACCCGCGGCCCGGCGCGCATGTAGTCAGTGATGAGATCGGCATCCTCGGCGTGCTGGTGCTGGCGCGTCTCGCCATCGTGGTGCTCATCATCAGCGGACTCGTCACCGGCAACGTGCTGCTGGATTTTCCCGCCGTCGGCGCTTGGCTCGCCATCCTGGTCGGCAAAATTTTTCATCCTATCCCGTGGGGCGAGGCGCGCAAGGCGTTCAAGGGATCGCTGTTCTTGCTGGCGCTGGTGTTCGCGGCTTCGCTGATGCCGGTGCAGACGCTGCCCGAGCCGTCGTGGCGCACGGCGTTCGGGCTGGGCTGGATCAGCGCCGTGTTCGACAACATTCCGCTCACCGCGCTCGCGCTCAATCAAGGCGGCTACGACTGGGGACTACTCGCCTTCGCGGTAGGCTACGGCGGTTCCATGATCTGGTTCGGCTCGTCGGCGGGCGTGGCGCTCAGCAATCTTTTCCCCGAGGCGAAAAACACCTGGCGCTGGCTCCGCGAGGGCTGGCACGTGGCGGTCGCCTATGTATTGGGATTTTTTGTGCTGCTGTGGACGTTCGGCTGGCATCCCGATGCGCTGCCGGGAAACTAAGAGTCAAGCCACGCGCAATTTGCTCACGCGCGCCAGCCACTTTTCCAGCTCCACCAGCACATAGACCGACAGCGCGATCGCCACGATGCGCAGCCACGCCGGCGCGGTGAGCGGCTCGGAGTGGAATAGCGTCTGCATGAACGGCGCGTAGATATATAGCATCTGCAACAGCATCACCAGCAGGATCGCCAGCGCGATGTAGCGATTGCCGCGCAGCGCCTTGTGCGGCCAGCAGGGATCCAACAGCTTGCGGCTGTTCAGCAAATAAACCGCCTCGAACATCACCAGCGTGGTCACCGCGGCGGTGCGCGCCGCCTCGATGCTCGCCCCTTGCATCTGCTCCCAGTGAAACATGCCGAGCGTGCCGGCGGTGAGTAGGGCCGTAACCAAGGCGGTGCGCCATAGGAAATACGCCGGAAAGATCGGCGCGCGCGGATCGCGCGGCGGACGCCGCATGACGTTCTCCTCGGCGGGCTCGAACGCCAGCGCCAGCGCCAAGGTCACCGCCGTCACCATGTTCACCCACAGAATTTGCACCGGCAGAATCGGCAGCGCCATGCCGAACGCGATGGCGACGACCAGCGTAAACGCCTGGCCGCCGTTGGTGGGCATGATGAACAGCAACGTCTTGCGCAAGTTGTCATAGACGGTGCGGCCTTCCTCGACGGCGTTGATGATCGAGGCGAAGTTGTCGTCGGCCAGCACCATCTCCGCCGCTTCCTTGGCGGCCTCGGTGCCGGTGACGCCCATCGCCACGCCGACGTCGGCGCGCTTCAGCGCCGGGGCGTCGTTGACGCCGTCGCCGGTCATGGCCACGACTTCGCCGCGCTCTTGCAACGCTTGCACCAGGCGCAGCTTGTGCTCCGGGCTGACGCGCGCATAGACGTCGATGCGCGCCGCCGTGTCGGCCAGCGCCGTGTCGTCGAGCGTCTCGACCTCGGCGCCGCTCACGACGCTGCGGCCGTCGCCGATGCCGAGCCGCGCGGCGATGGCGCGCGCGGTGACGGCGTGATCGCCGGTGATCATTTTCACGCGGATGCCGGCGGCGCGGCACGCCGCCACCGCGCGCAGCGCCTCCTCGCGCGGCGGATCCACCATGCCGCACAGGCCGAGCAGCGTCAGGCCGTCACGGACGTCGGCGAATTGCAATTCGCGCTGACCGGAGCGCGCCGGTTTGCACGCGATCGCCAGCACGCGCTGCCCCTGCTCGGCCAGCGCATGCAGTTGTTCGCGCCAATACTCCGCTTGCAGCGGCTGCTGTCCGCCGTCGCTGCGCTCCCAGCCGCACATTTGCAGCACGCGCTCCGGCGCGCCCTTCACGTAGATCACGCCGCGTCCGCTGTGATCGTGATTGAGCGTGGCCATGAAACCGTGTTCGGATTCGAAGGGGATGACGTCGGTGCGCGGCCAGCGTTCGTGCTCCAGCGCCGCATCGAAGCCGGCCTTGCGCGCCGCCACGATCAGCGCCGCTTCGGTGGGATCGCCGCTGATGCGCCATTCGCCGTCCTGCGCATCGAGCGACGCGTCGTTGCACAATAGTCCGGCGCGCAGCAACTCCAGCGCGGCGGAATAGTCGGCGACGTCGACGTGCGCGCCGCGCAGCGAGAATTCCCCGTGCGGCTCGTAACCCACGCCGCTCACGCCCAGCGCCGCCGCGCGCGTCGCCACGGTCTGCACGGTCATCTCGTTGCGCGTGAGCGTGCCGGTTTTGTCGGAACACACGCAGGTCACGCTGCCCAGCGTCTCCACCGCCGGCAGCAGGCGGATGACGGCGTTGCGCCGCGCCATGCGCTGCACGCCGATGGCGAGCGTGATGGTGATGATCGCCGGCAGCCCTTCCGGGATGGCGGCCACCGCGAGGCCGACCGCGGCCATGAACATCTCCGCTGCGGGCTGGCCGTGCAGCGCCACGCCGATGAAGAACGTGGCCGCCGCCAGCGCCAGGATCACCGCGCTTAGCCACTTGCTGAACTGCGCGATGCGCCGCAGCAACGGCGTCTCGATGCGCTGCACCTCGGTAAGCAGCCCGGAGATACGACCGATCTCGGTGCGGTCGCCGGTCGCCGTCACCACGCCGCTGCCCTGGCCGTAGCGCACCAGCGTGCCGGCGTAGGCCATGCAGGCGCGGTCGCCGAGCGGCGCGTCGTGCGCCACCGGCGCAACATTTTTTTCCACCGGCAGCGATTCGCCGGTGAGCGACGCCTCTTCGACGCGCAGATTTTTCACGCGCAGCAGACGCAAGTCCGCCGGCACGCGGTCGCCGGATTGCAGCGTCACCACGTCGCCGGGCGCCAGTTGTTCGGCGGGGATCAGCACCAGCCGCCCGTCGCGCCACACCTGGCTTTTCAGCGACAGCAAACGGCGTATCGCCGCCAGCGCCTGCTCCGCCTTGCCTTCCTGGATGAAACCGATCACGGCGTTGATGAGCACCACGCCGAGGATCACGCCGCTGTCCACCCAGTGCTGCAGCAGCGCGGTGATCAGCGCGGCGGCGAGCAGCAGATAGATGAGCAGATTGTGAAACTGCTGGAGGAAGCGTTGCAGCGGCGAACGCTCGCGCCGCGTGGTGATTTGATTGGGGCCGTAGCGCCGCACGCGCGCCTGCGCCTCCGCGGAAGAAAGGCCGCGCTCGCCGGAGCGGAGATGCTGCAATGCCTCGCGCGCATCCAGTGCGTGGAAAGAAGTTTGTGTCGATTCGTCCATGCCCAGCGTCCGCATAGCGTAATACGGGCATCATACACCGGGCCGGCCTCGGGCCGCCGGAGTTTGATGCTATTCGACGGCGTGGAAGTCGACGCTGACGCGTTCTTGCGCGGCCGGGCGGAAGTCGCCGTCGGAGAATTGCAGATGCGCGGGATGGTTGCGATAACTGTCGATCACATGATCGCCGGCGAAGCGGATCAGCCAGCAGTAAAGTTCGGGCGTGTACCGGCCTTGGCGAGAGCAATAAAATACATGGGTGTATTTTATTGCCAGATTAATAATACTACCGCGCGCCGGCGGCGGTCACCTTCACGGCCTCGTCATCCGGCTGGCCTTCCTTGAACACGCGGCTGGCCAGGATGTCGTCCGCTTCGATGGTGACCAAGTCTTTCTTGGTAAGTTGCGCCTTGGTTTTGCCGAACAGACGGTTGGCCTGGCGCAAACGCGCGCGATCCAGCGCGTTGCGCACGCTGCGCGCGTTGGCGAAGTGCGGCATGGTCATGCGCCGCGTGATGTACTCGGCGAACGCCTTTTCCGCCTCCGCGCTGAAACGGTATTGCTGTTCTTCCAGCATCAGCTTGGCGATCGCCACCAGTTCATCCGGTGAATAATCCGGGAAGTCGATGTGGTGCGCGATGCGCGAGGACATGCCCGGATTGCTCTGGAAGAACTTGTCCATCTTGTCCTTGTAGCCGGCCAGGATCACCACCAAGTCATCGCGGTTATTTTCCATGACTTGCAACAGAATTTCGATGGATTCCGCGCCGTAGTCGCGTTCGTTTTCCGGCTTGTACAAATAATAGGCTTCGTCGATGAACAGCACGCCGCCCATCGCCTTCTTCAAGACCTCTTTGGTCTTGGGCGCGGTGTGGCCGATGTACTGGCCGACCAGGTCATCGCGCGTCACCGCCACCAAATGACCTTGGCGAATGTAGCCGAGGCGATGCAGAATCTCCGCCATGCGCATGGCCACCGTGGTCTTGCCGGTGCCGGGATTGCCGGTGAAGCACATGTGCAGCGAGGGCGCGCCCGCGGTCAAACCCAGACCTTTGCGCAGACGATCCACCAGCAGCAGCGCGGCGACCTCGCGGATGCGCGTCTTCACCGGCTTCAGGCCGATGAGTTCGCGGTCGAGTTTGTCGAGCACTTCCTCGACTTGCGAATCGCGGAACGCGGCCTCCAGATCGACCGGCGTCGCATCGGGCACGCTGTGCAGGGCTTTGGGTTGGGTCTCTTGTTCCGTAGCGGGTTCGCTCATAACTTGCTCCGGCAATTTAAGTTCGATTACAGCAAAAATACGGGGCGGCGTTGCGCCGCCCCTTTACAACAAGACTACTTACCGTACCGCTCATTCTCCGGCTTGTCCGTGGCGTAGGAATGCACGGTGTAGCGGATGTTGCGTCCGTTAACCTCTTGACGCACCACGCCGAAGCCCGGCTCCACCTTGGGACGGTTGACGATGTACGACATGCGCGGAGATTCCACGCCGCGCGTGCTGTCGAACGCCGTGACGCGGATGTAATGATTGGGGAACGTCTTACGGCAGTTGTTGATCTCCATCAGGATGCCCGCCGGGTCCTTCAGGTCGAACATGGGCATACCGTACATTTCCCAATAGGTGTTGCGCGGGTGCGGATCGTCGGTGTATTCGATGCCGACCGCCCAGTTGTTGTTGAGCGCGTACTTGAGCTGCGCGGTGATCTGCGCATCGGTCAGGTCGGGCAGAAACGAAAACTGCCCTTGCGTGACGCGATTTCCGGTGTTGGTCATCATAATTGCTTCTCCTCAATCTTTAGTGGCTGGCCGTGGTCGTGGGCACGAAGTCGGCGGTGTCGGTGGATTCGTAGTTGAAGGTGATATCCTTCCACGTATCCAGCGCGGCCTTGAGCGGCGAACACCACTTGGCGGCGGCCTCGAGAATTTGCGGGCCTTCCTTCAAGTAATCGCGGCCCTCGTTGCGCGCCATGATCATGGCTTCCAGCGCGACGCGGTTGGCGGTGGCGCCGGCCTGGATGCCCATCGGGTGGCCGATGGTGCCGCCGCCGAATTGCAGCACCACGTCTTCGCCGAGGTAATGGATCAACTGGTGCATCTGACCGGCGTGAATACCGCCGGACGCAACCGGCATCACCTTGTTGAGCGAGGCCCAATCTTGTTCGAAGAACAAGCCGTGCTCCAGGCTCACCGGGGTGTGGGTTTGCAGCAGCGTGTCGTAGAAGCCTTTAATCATCAAAGGATCGCCTTCCAGCTTGCCGACCACGGTGCCGGCGTGAATATGGTCCACGCCCGCCATGCGCATCCACTTACAAATCACGCGGAAGTTCATACCGTGATTCTTCTGGCGCGAGTAGGTCGAGTTACCGGCGCGGTGCAAGTGCAGGATCATGTCGTTCTTGCGCGCCCACTTGGCCATGGTCTGAATGGCGGTGTAGCCGATCACGAGGTCAATCATGATGATGACCGAACCCAGTTCCTTGGCGAATTCGGCGCGTTCGATCATCTCGTCCATGGTGCCGGCGGTCACGTTCAAATAGTGGCCCTTCACTTCGCCGGTGGCGGCGGAAGCCTTGTTGACGGCTTCCATACAGTAGAGGAAACGGTCGCGCCAGTGCATGAAGGGTTGAGAATTAATATTCTCGTCGTCCTTCACGAAATCCAGACCGCCCTTCAGCGCCTCGTACACCACGCGGCCGTAGTTGCGGCCCGACAGACCGAGCTTGGGCTTGGTAGTGGCGCCCAGCAGCGGACGGCCGAATTTGTCCAGACGCTCGCGCTCCACCACCACACCGGTGGCCGGACCCTGGAAGGTCTTGAGGTAGGCGACCGGAATACGCATGTCTTCCAGACGCAGCGCCTTCACGGCCTTGAAGCCGAACACGTTGCCGATGATGGACGCGGTGAGGTTGGCGATGGAGCCCGGCTCGAACAGGTCGAGATCGTAGGCGATGTAGGCGAAATATTGGGCTTCGTTGTTGGTGCCGGGGCCGGTGTTCGGCACCAGTTCACTCTTGTACGCCTTGGCGCGGTACAGTTCGCACGCGGTCAAACGATCCGTCCATACCACCGTCCAGGTTGCCGTGGAAGACTCGCCGGCGACAGCCGCCGCGGCTTCTTCATGATCCACGCCCGGCTGCGGGGTGATGCGGAACAGCGCAATCAGATCGGTATCCTTGGGCTTGTAATCCGGCTCCCAGTAACCCATCTTCTTGTAAGGAATAACGCCCGATTTATAGCGCTCCTTACCTTCCTTCATGGTTCCACCTTGTACGTCTTTTGCCATAACGGCCTCCACTGGTTGGTCAATCAGATATGGTCAAGGGACCCCAAAAGCGCGTCGCCCTTGTATGCGGCGTACTATGCGCCAACCTAATCATAAATAACATTCAGATATTTTGATTTTAACCATAAGGTATAGCTTATTGATGGAAGCCGTGGGATAATTAAAGCTATGAAAAACGTCACTCTACGGCAGATTCGGGTATTCGAAGCCGTGGCGCGCCATGCCAGCTACACGCGCGCCGCCGACGAGCTGTACCTCACGCAGCCGGCGGTGTCCATGCAAATCAAGCAGTTAGAGGAAAATCTCGACGTCGCGCTGTTCGAGCAGATCGGCAAGCGCATTTATCTCACCGAGGCCGGGCGCGAGTTTCTGCGTTACAGCAGCCAGATCGCGCAGCAGCTCGGCGAGGCCGAAGCCGTGCTGGAGGAACTCAAAGGCATCAAGCGCGGACGGCTCAATATCTCGGTGGTCAGCACCGCCAAGTATTTCGCGCCGCGCCTGCTGGCCATTTTCAGCAAGCGCTACGATCAAGTAACCGTAAGCCTGGACGTGACCAACCGCGAGCGCGTGCTCAACCAGCTCACCGCCAATGAAAAAGACCTGGCCATCATGGGCATCCCGCCGCTCGGCCAGGACTTGGTCGCCGAACCGTTCACGGAAAACCCGCTGGTGGTCATCGCCCCGCCCGATCATCCGCTGGCCGGCGTGAAAAACATCCCGCTGGAACAACTGCGCAAGGAAACTTTTCTGATGCGCGAACCCGGCTCCGGCACGCGCAGCGCCATGGAACGCTTCTTCGAAGAGTACGACATCCCCGTCACCAGCAGCATGATGATGAACAGCAACGAGGCCATCAAACAAGCCGTGCAAGCGGGCTTGGGGCTCGGCATCGTGTCCGTGCACACCGTGGTGCTGGAAATGGAAGTGCAACGCCTCGCCGTGCTCGACGTCGAACACCTGCCCATCATGCGCCACTGGTATCTAGTGCACCGCCAAGGCAAGCATTTGTCACCGCTGGCGCAAGCCTTCAAGCAGTTCATTTTGCAAGAAGCCCACGGCATCATGGAAGACATCCGCAACCAGCGCGGCGCGCTCACCCTGCCCGCAGCGCCGCCGCTGCGGACGGTGGCTTAGTCCGCAAGAGAATCTGGTTTTTTATACGCTTGTAAAATGGTGTCATTATTGATACCATTCATGCGTGCCGTCTTCCAAGAAAATTCTCGACCAGATGCGGCGTGAACCGGCGAATGTACGGTTCTCTGATCTCGCCAAGGTTTGTAAGGAATTTTTTGGGAAACCGCGGCAATCCGGCAGCAGCCATATGATTTTCAAAACGCCTTGGCCCGGCGATCCGCGCGTGAATATCCAAAACGACAAAGGCAAGGCCAAGGCGTACCAGGTTCGGCAGGTGCTGTTGGCGATTGACAAGTTACAGGAGCGCCAAGATGAACGTTGATCACTATACTTACCGCGTAACCTGGTCGCCGGAGGACGGCGAGCATGTCGGGCTGTGCGCGGAATTTCCCTCTCTATCGTGGCTGGCGCCCACGCCGGAAAAGGCCCTGGCGGGAATCCGCCGAGTCGTCGCCGAAGCGGTGGCCGACATGCAAGCCCACGGCGAACCCATTCCTCAGCCCTTGGCTGAAAAGCATTACAGCGGCGAGTTCCGCGTGCGCATCCCGCCGGAAGTACACCGCGCCCTGGCGACACAAGCGGCGGAGCAAGGCGTTAGCCTGAATCGGCTTGCCAGCGCCAAGCTGGCCGGATAATTAATCCTCCTGCACCGTAACTTTCAGACGGTTACTTAATCCGATGCCCGGCGCAGCGAGGCAACTTGGATATAGTAAATAGTCTGCGGTTGCTTGTATTGTAGTCTCAATGCGACTACAATTAATTTTAGTTTAAACGGAGGATAAGCCATGAGTACCGCAGACACCTATGTTCGCGCTCGTATCGATACGGCTACCAAGGAACGCGCCGCCGACGCGCTCGAGGCGATGGGCTTGTCCATTTCTGACGCCATTCGCTTATTGATGCTGCGCATCGCCGAGGAGCGGCGTTTGCCGTTCACGGTAAAAGCCCCTAACGCAGCCACCCGCAAGGCCATTGCCGAATTGGAGGCCGGCGAGGGAAAGCGCTTCGGCAGCGTGGACGCGCTGATGACCGATTTACATGCGGACGATTGAACGCTCCACGGCTTTCAAGCGCGACTACAAGCGTGAAGCAAAAGGCCGGCATCGCAAGACTCTTGATGCAGACCTGTCATCTATATTAAAAGCACTGGCGGCTGATCGATCACTGGAGCCGCGATTCCGCGACCATGACTTGAGCGGCGAGTGGGCGGGCTATCGTGAATGCCACATCAAGCCTGATTTACTGCTGATCTACAAAAAGTCCGATCCCAAAACCTTACGGCTCGCGCGCCTTGGCTCGCATAGCGAATTATTCAGCTGACCAAGTGTAGTCCTTATTCGTCCGGCTGCTAACTGCGCCTTCTACCTCTCTGTCGCACCGCTCTCAGCGCAATTCTTGCGCTTTAATATATTATTGACATAATATTATATAAGTAATATATTGCTTCTATGGCTTACGCTTGGCAAAAGCAGAAATATCAAAGCACCCATGAAAAACTTCTCGAAGTGGCCGCAAGGACCCTTCGAGAAGATGGGATGGAGAAGGCGAGTGTCGCCAAGGTGATGGCCGGCGCCGGGCTTACCGTGGGCGCTTTTTACGCGCACTTCAAATCAAAAAAAGACCTCCTCAAAAAAAGCTTTGCCTGGGCCGTGAATTTTTCGGAGCGACGAATCGACTCGATCCCGCAGGAACATCCGGGCGATAAGCTCGCCGCCTTTCTGGATCGCTCTCTTTCCGCCGCGCATCGGGATGCTCCGGGCGACGGTTGCCCTTTGGCCGCGCTTGCGCTCGATTTCACACGCGAAGACGAGCATCTAAGGAAATTTTTTTCGCATACTTTAGATGAAGTCATCGCGCATCGCTTGAAGGCGTTTTCCCAGCGGGAGCGCCCCCTTTCGGAAGAAGACGTGATGGATTTTCTCTCATCGCTGGTCGGAGCGCTGATTCTCGCCCGCGCCACGCGCGGCACCAGCCTTTCCGACCGGCTCATGAGAGTGATGAAGACCAGGCTTAAGGATAGGTTCGTTTACCGCAAAAAACAGAGGATAGCGTCATGAAACCCCCGGTGCGTTGCAAGTGGGCCGGTTATCACGAGCTGTTCATTCCTTATCACGATAACGAGTGGGGCGTGCCGGTGCATGATGACCGGCTGTTGTTCGAGATGCTCAATCTCGAAGGCGCTCAATCGGGCTTGAGTTGGCTCACGATTCTTAAAAAGCGCGAGCACTACAGAAAAGCCTTCGACAACTTCGATGCCAAAAAAATTGCCAAATACGACGCCAAGAAGCGCGCGGAGCTGTTGAAAAACGAGGGCATCGTGCGCAATAAACTCAAGATCAACGCCGTGATCGAGAACGCCAAGGCGTTTCTCGAAATCCAGCGCGAATTCGGCAGCTTCGATCGCTATCTATGGCAATTTGTCGGAGGCAAGCCGCTGCGCGGCGGCAAACAGCCCGGCTCGTCTCCCGAAAGCGACGCCCTAAGCAAGGACCTCAAAAAACGCGGATTCAAATTCGTGGGCACGACGGTCTGCTATGCCTTCATGCAAGCGGTAGGCATGGTCAATGACCATGCGCCGGAATGCTACAAGGCGAAGATACTCATTAAAGAATCAGGGAAAATAAAATGAAACTCTATATCGTCAAAGGCTCCACAAGCTGTAGAAAAGTTCTTGCAACCGCGTATCATCTTAATTTGCCCCTTGAGCTTCAAACAATCGAGTTCTACTCGCGGCATTTCGACAAGCGGGCGTTTGCAAGGAAGAATCCAAACGGCATGGTGCCCCTGCTCGAGGACGGAGACTTTCTTCTTTGGGAGTCAACCGCGATCATGCAGTACCTGGCCGATAAAATGCCGGAGTCCACGTTATTTCCGCGGGACTTCAAAATCAGAGCCGATATTTCGCGTTGGCAGTCCTGGGCGCTGGCCCATTTCGGAGCGGCTTGCGACAGCCTGATTTGGGAGAATGTTTTGAAGGGGTTGTTGGAGGGTGGGTCTCCCGATCCGCGCAAGGTTGACGAGGCGACACAGGGTTTTCTGCGGTCGGCGGCGGTACTGGATCACTGTCTGGAAGGGCGCGAATTTTTAGTGGGCGACCACGTGACGCTGGCGGACTTCTCCGTTGCGGCGACCCTGGGATACGCCGAACCCGCGCGCATTCTCTGGAACGAATTTTCAAACATTAAGAAATGGTATGCCCGCCTCGAAACGCTGGATACTTGGAAAAGAACAGCGCCGCCGCGCTGAGTTGGATCGAAACAAAAATTCAACCTGCCTGCGTCGCAGCTTCAACAGGCTGCTTGGCCCTGCCCTTTCTCAGCAGCACGTAAAACACCGGCGTCAGCAGCAAACCGAACAGCGTCACGCCCAGCATACCGGCGAACACCGCCACGCCCATCGCCTGGCGCATTTCGGCGCCTGCGCCACTGGATATCACCAGCGGGAACACGCCCATGATGAAGGCCATCGAGGTCATGAGGATGGGGCGCAGGCGCAGGCGCGCGGCTTCGCGCGCGGCGCTTACCACGTCGCGCCCCTGCCTTTCCAGTTCGCGCGCGAATTCCACGATCAGGATGGCGTTCTTGCACGCCAGTCCCACCAGCACGATGAAACCGATTTGCGTGAAGATGTTGTTGTCGCCGCCCGCGATCCACACGCCGAGGATGGCGCACAGCAGGCACATCGGCACAATGAGAATCACCGCCAGCGGCAGCGTCCAGCTTTCGTACAGCGCGGCCAGCACCAGGAACACCAGCAGCACGCACAGCGGGAACACCAGCACCGCGGTGTTGCCGGCGAGGATTTGCTGATAGGTGAGATCGGTCCACTCGAAGCTGATGCCGTTGGGCAGGGTTTCGCGCGCGAGCTGTTCGATGAGCGCCTGCGCCTGGCCGGAGCTGAAGCCGGGCGCGGGCGCGCCGTTGAGATCGGCGGATAGATAGCCGTTGTAGCGCAGCACGCGATCCGGGCCGTAGCTCGGGTTGACGGTGAGCACGCTGCCGAGCGGCACCATCTCGCCGGCGGCGTTGCGCGTTTTGAGTTGCATGATGTCGGAAGCCACGGCGCGGAACGGCGCGTCGGCCTGCACGATGACTTGATAGGTACGTCCGAAGCGGTTGAAGTCGTTGGCGTACAGCGAGCCGAGATAAATCTGCATGGTCTCGAACACGTCGTTGACGTTCACGCCCAGGCGCTTGGCCTTGACGCGATCCACGTCGGCGTACAACTGCGGCACGTTGATCTGGTAGCCGGAAAATATATTGGCCAGGCCCGGCGTCTGGTACGCTCTGCCGATCAGCGCCTGTGTCGCGGCAAATAATTCTTCGTAGCCGAGCGCGGCGCGGTCTTCGATTTGCATCTTGAAACCGCCGATGGTGCCGAGTCCCATCACCGCGGGCGGCGGAAATACGCCGATGAAGGCGTCCTGGATGCCGGAGAGTTTTTGATTGAGCGCGCCGGCGATGGCGGGGCCGTAGAGTTCCGGCGTTTGGCGCTCGCTGAAATCATCCAGGCCGAAGAACACCACGCCGGCGTTGGAGCTGTTGGTGAAACCGTTGATGGACAAACCCGGAAACGCGACGGAATCGCGCACGCCGGGCTGTTGCAGCGCGATCTCCGACATCTGGCGGATCACCTTCTCGGTGCGATCCAGCGAGGCGGCGTCGGGCAGTTGCGCGAAGCCCACCAGGTATTGCTTGTCCTGGCCCGGTATGAAGCCGGTCGGCACGCTGCTGAACATGAAATAGGTGAGTCCGATCAGCGCCAGGTACAACACCATGACGATGGACTTGTGGCGCAGCACAGAACCCACGCCGCGCTCGTATTCTCTGCCTGCGCGCGCGAAGCCGCGGTTGAACAAACGGAAGAACCAGCCGAACGCGGCGTCCATGGCGCGCATCAGCCAGTCCTTACGCGCGCCGTGCGGTTTGAGCAGCACCGCGGCCAGCGCTGGACTCAGCGTGAGCGAGTTGAACGCCGAGATCACCGTGGAGATGGCGATGGTGAGCGCGAATTGCTGGTAGAACTGGCCGGTGAGGCCGCTGATGAAAGCGAGCGGCACGAACACCGCGCACAGCGTCAGCGCGATGGCGATGATCGGCCCGCTCACTTCGCGCATCGCCTGGTGCGTGGCCTGATTGGGCGTGAGGCCGAGCGCGATGTTGCGCTCCACGTTTTCCACCACCACGATGGCGTCATCCACCACGATGCCGATGGCCAGCACCAGGCCGAACAGCGTGAGCGCGTTGATGGAAAAACCGAACGCCAGCATCAGCGCGAAGGTGCCGATGATGGAAATCGGCACCGCCAATAGAGGAATGATGGAGGCGCGCCAGGTTTGCAAAAACACAATCACCACCAGCACCACCAGCGCCACGGCCTCTAATAAAGTAATGACGACGGCCTTGATGGAATCGCGCACGAACACCGTGGGGTCATAGACGATGCTGTAATCCACGCCTTGCGGAAAACTCTTTTTCAATTCTGCCATGGTGCGGCGCACGTTATCGGACAGCTCGATGGCGTTGGAACCGGGCGCCTGGAAGATCGGAATGGCCACGGCTTCTTTATTGTTGAGCAGGCTGCGCAGCGCGTAGTCGCTGGCGCCGAGTTCGACGCGCGCCACGTCCTTGAGGCGCGTGAGCGCGCCGTCCGGCGCGGTTTTGATAATGATGTCGCCGAACTGCTCCTCGGTGATCAGACGTCCGGCGGCGTTCACGCTCAGTTGAAAATCCACGCCCGGCGGCGCGGGCGCGGCGCCGACGATGCCGGCGGCCACTTGCAGATTTTGCTCGCGGATGGCGCGCACCACGTCGCTCGCGGTGAGATCGCGCGCCGCGACCTTTTGCGGGTCGAGCCACACGCGCATCGAGTAATCGCCCGCGCCGAAGATCATCACCATACCCACGCCCTGGATGCGCGCCAGCGCGTCCTTCACGTTGAGCACCGCGTAGTTGCGCAGATACACCGCGTCGTAGCGGTCATCGGGCGACAGCAGGTGCACCACCATGGTGAGATCGGGCGAACTCTTCAGTGTGGTCACGCCCAGCGCGCGCACCTCGGCGGGCAGGCGCGGCAGCGCCTGCGACACGCGGTTCTGCACCTGCACCTGCGCGGTATCCACGTCGGTGCCGAGCTTGAAGGTGACGGTGAGTTGCAACACGCCGTCGGTGGTGGCCTGCGACGACATGTACAGCATGTTCTCGACGCCGTTGATCTGCTCTTCCAGCGGCGAGGCGACGGTTTCGGCGATCACGCGCGGATTGGCGCCCGGATACACGGCGCGCACCACCACCGAGGGCGGCACCACTTCGGGGTATTCGCTCACCGGCAACTGCCACACGGAAATCGCGCCGGCGATGAAGATCAGCAGCGACAGCACCGCCGCGAAAATCGGGCGGTCTATGAAGAAGCGCGAGAAATCCATGACGACGCCGTTACTGCGGCGCGGGCGCGCTTTCGGTCTGCGCGGCGTCTTCCATCGGCACGGTCTGCGGCGTCACCGGCATACCGGGACGCACGCGCTGCAAGCCGTTCACCACGATTTGCTCGCCGGGCTTGAGCCCTTCCTTGACCACGCGCAGGCCCTCGATCAAGCGCCCGATCTGCACCGGGCGATACTCGACTTTGTTGTCCGCGCCCAATACCAAAACGAATTTCTTGTTTTGATCGGTGCCCACGGCGCGGTCGTTGATCAGCACTGCCTTGAACGTGCCGCTGCCGATCAGTTTCAGGCGCGCGAACAAGCCCGGCGTGAGCAGGCGCTCCTTGTTGTCGAACACGGCGCGCGCGCGGATGGTGCCGGTGGCGGGATTGAGTTGGTTATCGACGAAATCCATGTAGCCTTGGTGCGGATGGCCCTGCTCGTTGGCGAGGCCGAGATAAATGGGATTGCGCACCTCGCGCGAGCTGGCGCGCTCGCCGCTGCGCGCCATGGTGACGTACTTGAGATAAATTTGCTCGTCGCCTTCGAAGTAGGCGTAGATCGGATCGAGCGACACCACGGTGGTGAGCAGCGTGGCGGGCGCGCCGCTCGCGCCGCCGGTGACCAGATTGCCGGCGGTGACTTCGGCGCGGCTGGCGCGTCCGTCGATCGGCGAGGTGACGCGCGTGAATTCCATGTTCAAACGCGCGTTTTGCTCCGCCGCGCGCGCGGCTTGCAGTGCGGCCTCGGCCTCGCGCACGGCGCTGTTGCGTTCATCGTAAAGTTGCTGCGACACCATGCGCGTTTTCAATAAACGCGCCGCGCGCTCCAGTTCCGATTTGGCAAGCTGCAAGCGCGCCTGCGTCTGCGCGGCCTCGGCCGCGGCGCGGTTCAATTCGGCTTGATACGGGCGCGGGTCAATGACGAACAGCACGTCGCCCTTTTTGACTTCCTTGCCTTCCTGGAAATTGACGCTCTCGATGTAGCCGGTGACGCGCGGACGAATCTCCACCCTCTCCACCGCCTGCAGGTGTCCGGTGAATTCATCCCACTCGTTGACTTCGCGCTCGATGACCGCCGCCACGCTGACTTCGGGCGCGGGCGGCGGACCTTGCGGTGGCGGCGCGCCGCGTTGGCAGGCGCTAAGCGCCAGCAGCACCAGCAGCGCGGCAATACGCGGGGAATAAGAAGCGACGAACATGGGGGCTGCGCCTCTGAAAAAAACGTACGCAGTATAGCACGCCGCCCGCCGTGCCGGTTAATGTAACGTCAATCCGGCCAGATGCGTTCGGGGTAAAGATTTTGCCACGGATCGCCGGAATCGGCGGGCGGGGCTTGGTCGGTTTGGCGCGCGCGCTGCGGCGCGGGTTTGGCTTTGGGCAGGCGCACGGTGTTGGGCGCCGGCGGCGGAGCGCTCTCGCCCTTGGCCTGCCGCACCATGTCGCCCAGTTTGCTTTCCATGTCTTTCTTGCTCATAGATGTATGACCTCTTCGATGATCGCTTCGATTTCCTGCACGGCCGCGGCGCCGCGCTGGCCGAGTTGATACACGCTCACGCCTTCCAGCGCCGCGCTGCGATAAACGGCGCGGCGGCGCACGCCGTGCGCCAGCGCGGGGATGTCCAGCTCCGCCAGCGCCTGACGCATGGAGCGCGCCATGGCGTTGCGCGGTTCGATTTGGTTGAGCAGCATCCGCGCCTTGAGACGGCCGTTGCCGGCACGCACGCGGCGGATCAGTTCGGCCATGCGCACGCTGCTCCACAAGTCGGCGGGCGACGGCAGCACCGGAATTACCGCTACGTGCGCCGCGCTCAGCAGCGCGTCCAAGTGTTCGCTCGCCTCCACGGAGGGCGGGCAATCCACCACGATGTAGTCGTGGCTGGTTTTTAAACGCCGCAGCGCCTGCTCCACGTCGTGCGCCGCGCCGATCACCTGCATGGGCAACGTCTGCGCGCCGCGCGCCCATTGCGCGGCGGAGCCTTGCGGATCGGCGTCCAGCAGCACGGCGGCGCCGCGCCGCGTCAAGCCGGCGGCGAGGTTCACCGCCAGCGTGGTCTTGCCCACGCCGCCTTTTTGATTGACGACCGCGTAGATTTTCGCAGCCGTCACGGCGTTACTAAGAACTTCATTAAGTAAGCCTCACTCAATGTTACGTCCCCGCCCCCTGCAAGGGGTGAGGCAGCGAAGCTGCCGAACGCCGGGCCACGATGGCCCGGCTGGACTTTGCGCGGAGCATGGATAGCGTAGCGCAAAGGGGACAGGGTGGGGGTGAGTTAAAATGGGAAATACTAAAAACAACATAGCCGTGGCTTTACTTGTGTTGTTTTTAGTATTGTTTACCGCCGCGCGACAGGTTCATGAGTTTGTCGATGCGCGCGGCGAAGTTGAAATCTTTGGCGCTCAGCGCCGCGCCGTCGCGCGCGTTGATGGTCACGCTCACGTAGTTGGCACCGAAGCTGGTGTCGGGATAGTAGCCGCACTCCTCGGACAGCGTCGCCAGCTCGTCGAGGAAATAGCGCGTCTGGCTGTAGCCGTTGAACTGAAAGCGCCGGCTCAGCGTGGGCGGGCGCTCGCGTTGCTGCCACTCGGGCGGCGCTTCAGACGGCCCTTGATTGCGCATGGGTTGCCCCTGCGTTGCGTAACCACTCGTCAAGTTCATGTATGTGCTCCACTTCATCGTCTAGGATTTTACTGAATAACGCGCGGCAGCGCTCGTCGCGCATGCGCGCGCAGTAGCGCGCCGCCTCTTCGTAGAGATGCACCGCCTCCAGCTCCAGCACGCGGTCCTGGTGCAGCAGACCGGTCACGTCGGCGGCCAGGCGCGTGGGCGGCAACGCCGTTGCGGCGGGCGCCGCGCCGCGCACCAGCAGCTCTTCCATGAGCCATTCGGCGTGACGCAGTTCCGCGTGCACGTCCTCGCGGAAACGCTCGGCGGCCTGCGCGTCGTTCCACAGCGCGGCGAGCTTGGCCTGCGCCAAGTACTGCTGCACCGCGGCCAGCTCGTGCGCCAGCGCGCGTTGCAGGTAGCCGGTGATGCGTAGGTCGGTCATGCCGCGTGTCGCGCGCCGCTGCGTGGTTTAGCTGCGCGCCTGCGTGATGTCGGCGTCGCGTCCGCCGCTCGCGCCGTCCGGCTTCTTGGGCAGAATCTGCTCCACCTCGCCGTGCACGCGCGCGATGATATGCGCCGCCACCAGGCCGTCGCCGACGCGCTCACAGGCGTCCGCCCCGGCGCGCACCGCCGCGTTCACCGCGCCGGTCTCGCCGCGCACCAGCACGGTGACGTAGCCGCCGCCCACGAACTGCCGCCCGATGAGCCGCACCTCCGCCGCCTTGGTCATGGCGTCGGCGGCTTCTATTGCCGGCACCAGACCGCGCGTTTCGATCATTCCCAGGGCGATACCCGTCACTTCGTTTGCCATAGCTGTCTCCTTATATATAGTGTGATAATGATGCTGCGCGGTTAGGCGGGGCGCTCCGGCAGTATCTGCTCGACTTCATTGTGCACGCGCGCGATGATGTGCGCCGCCACCAGCCCGTCGCCGACGCGCTCGCAGGCGTCCGCCCCGGCGCGCACCGCCGCATTCACCGCGCCGGTCTCGCCGCGCACCAGCACGGTGACGTAGCCGCCGCCCACGAACTGCCGCCCGATCAAACGCACTTCCGACGCCTTGGTCATGGCGTCGGCGGCTTCTATCGCCGGCACCAAGCCGCGAGTCTCGATCATGCCCAATGCAATACCAAATCTTTCGTTTGCCATGTGTGTCTCCTCGTTAAGTTAAAGTTAAATAAAACCGGTTGTCGTCATCAGCCGCGCTCCGGTCAGCGCGCCGCTGTTTTGCGCGCGCCTGCCGCGCCGCTTTCCGCCTCTTCGTCCCACAAATCAATGATGCCGCCGACGGTCAGGTCGGTGAGCACCTTGTAGTCGCCCGCCGCGTAGCGCGCCGCCGTGCCGCTCATGGCGAAGATCCATTTGCCGGGCGGCGCGCCCACCGGATCGACCGCCACGCTGAGCTTGCCCTTGGCGTCGCGCAGCACGCGCAGCGAGGCGCTGTACAAACCTTCCACGCGCCGCGTGCACACCAGGTCACTGACCACTTGCAGGATTTCCATCTTCACCCCAGTAATCGATGATGCCGACGATGGTGGCGTCGGACGGATACTCCTTGCTGCCCGCCGCTTCGCGCGCCGCGGAACTGCCGACCACGATCACCCAGTCGCCGGGACGGCAACCCACCGCGTCCACCGCCACCGAGCGCGCGCCGCCTTTTTCCTTCACCACGCGCAGCGAGCGGTGGCCGAGACTGGCGATGCGGTTGGTCGAAACCAGCGTGGTTTCCACTTGGCAGATTTTCATCGGAGATTTCTCCTACTCATCCACGAACTCGACGCCGCCGTCGCTCTGGTTTTGCAAACTCACGAACACGCTGAGCAGACGCGCCTGCGCCAGGTCCGCGTAGCGCGCGCGGATCGCGTCGCGCAGGCGCAGCGCGCGGCGCAACGCGCGTTCGCGCGCGTCCGGCGCCGCCGGATTGAAACACACGTGCAAAATCACCGGCGCCGGCAGGCCGTGCGCGACGTTGAGCTTGCCGAATATCTTGATGCCCACGTCCAAATCCGCCGCGCCTTCCTCGAGCGTGTCCATGTGCGCGTAATACGCCAGGTTGCGTAACTGCACGCCGGACACGCCGTTGCCCGCGCTGATGAAGCGTTCTTGATGACCGAGGTCGGCGTAGCGCCCGCCGTGAAACACGTCCACGTAATCCATTTGCTGAAGATTGTTCTCCAGCAAAAACGCGATCATGCGCAGCACGCCCGGCGCGGGGCGGCCCTGCGCCTCGCCCCAGCCCTGTGCGGCGAGCGCGCGCTCCAGCGCCTCGACCACCGCGGCGCGCGGTTGCGCGCCCTGCATGACTTGTTCATACACCGTCTGGTTATCCACGAAGCGATACAGGCTTAGCGCGCCGCCGGCGTCCGGTACGTGCACCCTGATGGCGTCGTTGTCGGTGTTGACGCCGATCAAAAGCGTGGCCACCGATGCGCCGCAGCAAAAACTGTTTTCGATCGCCTGGCGAAACGCCAGCAGGCGCTCCAGTCCGGCCTCGGCGGCGCGGCGCGCGTCGCCGCCGTGCGCGGCGCAGCCTTCGTGGCGGTCCGCTCCGCTCCAGTGATACACCGCGATCTTCAAATACTGCGTGGGTTCATCCGCCGTGTTGGGCGCGCCTTCGCGGTGACGGCGCAATTCCGTTTCGATCCAGCGCCGCATACTCTCCTCGACGTCGAACAGCGCGCCGGCGTAGGCCTCGCGGTGCACCGCGCCGCGCGGCAGACGCAGAATGTAAGTGACCAAGCCCTTCAAGCGCCCGTCCGCGCACGGCGACATATCCACGCCGTGGAAACCGCATTCCAGAAAAAATTTCCGCACCGCGCGCGCCTGTTCTTGCTCGCGCTCCTGCAAGGCGCGCTCCTGCTCGTGCAGACGCCGGTAGGTCTGGCACACCGCGTGCGCGTACAGCGCGCGCATGTCCAGCGTCTCCACCCAGGCGTCTTGCAACAGCGTTTGCGGCAGCGCGATGCCGAGTTTGTCGTGCGCGATGCGCTGCGCGCGCGCCGCGAAATCGCTTTCGTGCTGCAACGCGGCGATCTCGCGCAGCGCCGGGACGATGGCGTCGAAGGCGCCGCGCACGGTTTGTTCGTATTCCCACAGTGGCTTGTTGGCCGCGCAGTCGGGGAACTTGCGCGGCGCGAGCCCCGCCGCCCAATCGGCGGACGCCACAGCGGGCGCGTGCGCCGCGGGCTGTGCGCGCTCCAGCGCCGGCGGCGCGAGCTTCAGCCAGCGCTGCGCA
>JBFLZV010000035.1:0-23482 GCA_040756035.1 Pseudomonadota bacterium | reverse complement strand
GGTTAGGGGTTAGGGGCTAGTTTGTAGGGTGGGCACGGTTTTCGTGCCCACGTGAACGGTGGGCACAAACAACGTGCCCACCCTACCTCTACTTGTTACTTGTCACTGTTTTCACGCGCCACCGCGCGATAGCCGATGTCGGTGCGGTAATACATTCCTTCCCAATGGATTTTCTTTACCAGCGCATAGGCGCGCGCCTGCGCCGCACTGACATTTTCCCCCAGGGCGCAGACGCACAGCACGCGGCCGCCGGCGGTCACGACGTCCGCGCCGCGCCACGCCGTGCCGGCTTGAAAAATTTTTTCATGCGCATCTTCCGATCCCAGGCCGTGAATCACTGCGCCGCTTTGATACGCACCGGGATAGCCCTGCGCCGCCAGCACCACGCCCAGCGCGGCACGCGCATCCCACTCGGCCCGTACTTGATCCAATCTTTTATCCAATGCCGCTTCGCAAAGATCGACGAGATCGGATTTTAAGCGCAGCATGATCGGCTGTGTCTCCGGATCGCCCATGCGGCAGTTGAATTCCAGCACGCGCGGCGCCCCGTCGGGGGCGATCATCAGTCCCGCATAGAGAAAACCGCAGTAAGGATGGCCTTCAGCGCGCATACCGCGCACGGTCGGCTCGATTATCTCGCGCAGCACGCGCGCGTGGATATCCGGCGTCACCACCGGCGCGGGTGAATACGCACCCATGCCGCCGGTGTTCGGCCCGCGGTCGCCGTCGTCGCGCGCCTTGTGGTCCTGCGCGCTGGCGAGCGGCAGGATATGCTCGCCGTCCGCCATCACGATAAAACTCGCTTCCTCGCCGTGCAGAAATTCCTCGATCACCACGCGCGCACCGGCTTGCCCGAAGGCGTTGCCCTCCAGCATATCGCGTGCGGCGTGGATCGCCTCGGCGTGCGTCTGCGCGATGACCACACCCTTGCCCGCCGCCAAACCGTCGGCCTTGACGACCAGCGGCATTTTTTGTTTTTCGATGTAGGCGACGGCTTGCGCGGCGTCGGTGAAATTAGCGTACGCGGCGGTGGGAATGCGGTGGCGCGCGAGGAAATCCTTGGCAAACGCCTTGGAGCCTTCCAGTTGCGCCGCCGCGCGCGTGGGGCCGAAGCAGCGCAGCCCGGCCTGATTGAAGGCATCGACCACGCCGCGCACCAGCGGCGCCTCCGGTCCGACAATAGTGAGCGCCACATTATTTTTTTGCGCGAAATCCACCAGCGCTGCAATGTCTTCCGCGCCGATGGCGATGTTCTCGGTATTGGGCTCGCGCGCCGTGCCGGGATTGCCCGGTGCGACGAAAATCTTCTTCACGCGCGGCGACTGCGCCACCTTCCACGTCAGTGCGTGCTCACGCCCGCCGGCGCCGATGATGAGAATATTCACGCTAATGATCTCACGCAAAGACGCAAAGACGCAAAGGCGCAAAGAAAGACAAGAACAAGATAAAAAGATTAGGATTAATCACGAGGGTATTAATAATTATGTCCAGTGTGATGAGATCAAGTTCTGTTACCAGCATTTCTAGGCGCTAACGTTTTAAATTTTCACCTTTGCGCCTTTGCGTGATGCGGTGTCAATCAATGCCGGAAATGCCGCATGCCGGTGAACACCATGGCGATGCCGTGTTCGTCCGCCGCGTCGATGACTTCCTGGTCACGTATCGAGCCGCCCGGTTGGATGACGGCGGTCACGCCGGCCTGCGCCGCCGCGTCCAGGCCATCGCGGAACGGGAAGAAAGCGTCGCTGGCCATTACGCTGCCGGCGATCGACAGCCCGGCGTCGTGCGCCTTGATGGCTGCGATGCGCGCGCTGTACACGCGGCTCATTTGGCCCGCGCCGATGCCAAGGGTCTGCGCATCCTTACAATAGACAATGGCGTTGGATTTGACGAACTTGGCGACTTTCCAGGCGAACAGCATGTCCTGAATTTCCTGCGCACTGGGCGCACGGCGCGTGACGATCTTGAAATCGTGTTGCGTCAGCATCGCGCTGTCGCGCTCTTGGATCAACAGCCCGCCGGTGATGCGCTTGTAGTCCAGCTCGGCGGCAGGTTCATTGCTCCACGTGCCGCACGCCAGCACGCGCACGTTGGGCTTGGCGGCGAGCACTTCGAGCGCGTCATCGGCTACGTGCGGCGCGACCAGCACCTCGACGAAGTGCCGCGCGATAACGGCGTGCGCGGTGTGCGCATCCAGCGTTTGATTGAAAGCAATGATGCTGCCGAACGCCGAGGTGGGGTCGGTGCTGTAGGCGCGCTCGTAGGCTTGCAGAATCGTTTGGCCCAGCGCAACGCCGCACGGGTTGGCGTGCTTGACGATCACGCACGCCGGCACCTCATTAAAAGATTTGATGCACTCCAGCGCGGCGTCGGTGTCGACGATGTTGTTGAACGAGAGTTCTTTGCCCTGTAACTGCGTGGCGCTCGCCACGCTGCCGCCGGCGGGTTGCGCCTCGCTATAGAACGCGGCCCGCTGATGCGGATTCTCGCCGTAGCGCAAATCCTGCACCTTGCGAAACTGCATGGTGTAGGTGCGCGGAAACAGCGCGCGTTGCGCACCACCATGCTCCAGGCCGCTTAGATAATTGGCGATGGCGCCGTCGTAGCGTGCGCAATGCTGGAACGCTTTGGTCGCCAGCGTAAAGCGCAATTGCTCGCTGAGCGCGCCGTGATGCGCCGCCATGTCGTTCAGTACCGCGTCGTAATCGGCGGCGTCCACCACCACGCCCACCGCAGCGAAATTCTTGGCGGCGGCGCGCAACAGCGCCGGACCGCCGATGTCGATATTTTCGACGGCGGTGGCGAAGTCGCAAGCTGGATTCGCCACCGTGCGCTCGAAGGGATAAAGGTTGATGGCCACCAGATCGATGGGCGCGATGCCGTGTTGCGCCATGATCGCATCGTCGACGCCGCGCCGTCCCAGTATGCCGCCGTGGATTTTCGGATGCAGCGTCTTGACGCGGCCGCCCATCATTTCCGGAAAGCCGGTGTAACTTGATACCTCGGTGACCGGCACGCCGTTATCGGCGAGCAATTTAGCGGTGCCGCCGGTGGATAGTATCTCCACGCCGAATGCTTGCAAACGCCGTGCAAAATCGACCAACCCGGTTTTGTCGGAGACGCTGATGAGGGCGCGTTTAATCATAAGTGTGAGGGGTGAGGCGTGAGGAGTGAGGTGTGGTTTTTTTCTCCTTACTCCTCACTCCTTACACCTCACATTTTTATTTTTCCAGTCCGTATTGAATCAATTTTTTGCGTAGTGTGCTGCGGTTTAGGCCGAGAATTTCCGCAGCCTTGCTTTGATTGCCCTGCGTGTGGCGCAGCACGGTTTGCAGCAGCGGCTGTTCGATTTCCTTCAGCACCAAATCGTACAACGCGCCGGGTTTGTGGCCGTCAAGGTCTTTGAAATAGGCTTCCAGCGCCGCGTGGATGGCCTCGCGCAGCGGCTTTCTGTGCCGTTCCGGAATGTGATCGCCGTGGCTGCTCATGCCGCCATCTCGTGCGGCGTTTGCGCCGCGACCAGGCTGTCGAAGAAATCGCGCGTCAGCACCAGCTGTTGTTCAATCGTGTCCGCGGCGTTGACCGCGTGGCGGAACGCGCCGCCGCCGGGCTGGCCTTTGCTGTACCACGATAGATGCTTGCGCGCCATGAGCACGCCGGTGTGCGCGCCGTAGAATTCGTAGAGATTGCGCATGTGTCCAAGCATGACGTCACGCACCCAGAGGATGTCCGGTTCGGGAAGTTTTTCGCCGGTATCCAAGTAGTGCTGCACGGCGCGGAATATCCACGGACGGCCCTGCGCGGCGCGGCCGATCATGACGCCGTCGGCCTTGGTGTAATCGAGCACGAATTTGGCCTGTTCCGGTGTGCGGATGTCGCCATTGGCGATTACCGGAATGCGCACCGCGGCTTTGATGGCGGCGATGGTGTCGTACTCGGCCTCGCCCATGAATGCGCAGGCGCGCGTGCGCCCGTGCACGGCCAGCGCCTGCACGCCGGCCTGCTCCGCGATGCGCGCGATATGCACGCCGTTGCGATGATCTTTGTCCCAGCCGGTGCGGATTTTCAGCGTCACCGGCACGTTTGCGGCAGCCACCACGGCGTCCAGGATGCGCCCCACCAGCGGCTCATCTTGCAATAGCGCCGAACCGGCCATGACGTTGCACACTTTTTTCGCCGGACAACCCATGTTGATGTCGATGATCTGCGCGCCCTGGTCGACGTTGTACCTGGCCGCTTGCGCCATCATGGCGGGATCGGCGCCGGCGATCTGCACCGCGCGCGGTTCCGACTCACCCTCGTGGTTGGCGCGGCGCTTGGTCTTCGCGCTGCCCCACAGCAGGGAATTGGACGACACCATCTCCGAGGCCGCGAGTCCCGCGCCCAGGTCTTTGCACAATTGCCGGAACGGACGATCGGTGACGCCGGCCATCGGCGCCAATGCAAGATTATTGTTAAGTTTGTAGGGTCCGATTTGCATAAAAATGGTGATGGGTAAACGGTGATGAGTGATGGGTGATGAGTGATAGGTTTTGCAGTTTATCCATCACCCATCACTCATCACCCATTACCCATTACCCGCGCTTATAGTTGTTTCCGCCGTATCCGTTCCGCCTTTGTTATCGATCCAGCTTACTCTAATCGTGTCGCCGGCCTTCCCGCCCTTGAAGCTGAATGCGAGATAAGGATTTTTGGAAATGCCGATGCCGGAGTCCACCAGCATGACCATGGCGCCGTTGTGTTCGCACTTGATTTCCTGAATAAAATACGCCGGGATCAGTTCGCCGGTTTTTTTCTTGAACAGGCCGGTGTCCATGGGGTGCAACATCAGGGTCTTTACCGTGGTCACGCCGTTTTCCAGCGTGGCTTTGATTTTAATCTGACTTGCCATAACTCATCCCGCGACTAATTGCCGCAGCCGCTAATGGAAACCTTGACCCGCCTGCTTGTGCTGTAAAGATTATCGCCCACCTTCAAAACCGCGATAATGTTGGAAGGCTCGGCCATTTTGATGTTGGTTTTAATGTAGGGCAGGGTGTTGGGTGCTAGGTTGAAGCGCGCGATCAGGGCGTTCGGATTTTTATCCACGAGCAGCGTGATGGATTCGACGTTGTCCAGCGTGCTGGACACGGTGACCGGCACCACGGCGCCGTTTTCGGCTAACTCCGGCGCGGTCAGCGTGATGTCCGCGTCGCGCGTGGTGAGCTTGGAATGCCCGAACAGCAAATTCAGCGCCTCGGGCACTTTCTTGGCCTCGAAGGCCGTGGCCGGCCAGGCGGCGAAGGCGCGCAGCGGCGCGAGCAAAGCCGCGCCCAGGCTCATGAGTATGCCTTTGAGAATAAGCCTGCGCTTACCGTCCATTACTGTATTCCGGGGATAGAGAGGGCGCATACCGCGCTGCCATTCAAGACAATAATTATAACCGATTTAACGGGCGGAGGGGATCAACGTTTAGTCTCCAATACTTTCTCTTCCTTGAGTTGTCTGAGACGGTCTTCGATTTGCGAGGCCAGGTAAAAATCACCGTCTTGCAATTTCAAGGCCTGGGTAAGCTGTTCGATGGCGGCATCGGTTTGGCCGTTGAGATAATAATGTTCGGCCAGAGCCTTGCGCGCCGCCGCCGGATGGCCGGCCTGCGCCTCCGCCTCGGCCAGTAGCTTATATAAGCCGGGATCGGGATTGCGCTGGCGGATGTGCTTTTCCAACACGTCGCGCGCCTTACGCGCCTGACCGGTTTGCAGCAAGGCGTCGCTGTACAGCACCGTGAGCGGATTATTGCCGGGGTAGAGTTTCAGCGCGTCGTTGTAGATGGCCAGCGCCTTGTCGGCATGGCCGGCGGCCATCTCGACGCGCGCCAAGGCGATTTGATACGCCGGATTTTCCTTGTCCTGCGCCAGCAAGTCGCGCACCTGCGCGCGCGCCAGATCGTATTCGCCGTTGCCGAGCAGCGCCAAAACGTAGCCGTAGCGCTCGGCCTGCGCGTTGCGGTATTGGCCGGACTTGAGGGCCTCGGCGAAGTGTTTCACGCTGCGCTTGGGATTGGGTTCGCCCAGCACGCGCAGCTTGGCGCGCACCAGATGATAAGTCAGGCTGTCCTTGATCTGCCGGGGCGGGTATTGCTCGGCGCGGTTGCGCGTGTCGGCGATGCGCGTTTCCGTCACCGGGTGCGTGCTCAAATATTCCGGCAGGGTGGGGCCGTAAAACCGTATCGCTTGCTGCAAGCGCTCGAAAAACGACGGCATGCTGCGCGGGTCGAATTCCGAACGCGCCAGGGTTTGCATGCCCACGCGGTCGGCTTCTTCTTCGTTGGCGCGCGTGAAGTTGATTTGCGCCTGCGCGCTGCTTGCCTGCGTGGCGGCCATGGCGGCCTGCCCGGCCTGGCTGTTGCGCGTGCCGATAATGATCGCCGCGATCATGGCGGCGGCGGTGGGCAGACTCAGTTTATTGGCCTTCTCAAAGGCGCGCGCTAGATGACGCTGCGTGACGTGCGCGATTTCGTGCGCGATTACCGAAGCCAGTTCGCTTTCCGATTCCGACGCGAGGATGGTGCCGGTGTTGATACCGATGAAGCCGCCGGGCGCGGCGAAGGCGTTGATGGCCGGGTCTTGGATCAGGAAAAACGTAAAATCCTGCGACTGGTTTTCGCTGTTCGAGGCCAGCCGATAGCCCAGCGCCTGAATGTACTCGTTGATCTCGGGGTCGTCGACGATGGTCAGCGACTGACGCACCTCGCGCATGAACATCTCGCCCAGGCGCCGTTCCTCCTGGGGCGAAATCGTGCCGCCGGAGGCGTCGCCGATGTCCGGCAGATTGAGATTGAGCGTGCTGTCCGCGCGCGCCGGCCCGGCCAGCACGGTTAGGCACAGCAGTGCGGCAACGGCCTTTTTTATCCGGTCATTCATGAGCAATGCTTGCGCAATTTTCCGAGGCGTCGCGGCTGCCGCCGGCGACGCAAAATACAAGATGTTGAAGTCCCACGATATTTTGCGGGCTTTACGTTGATGTTACGGGTGATCAATGCTGTAAGGGCGGTTTCCTCGTTCCTGCCCTATGACCGCTCGATACACCAATGGTTGCATGGTGCGGACGAGCGCTTTGTTCTATACTTTCGATTAGTGTACCGCCTGTGCCGATTCAAGGAAAATCCATGTCTACCCCCTTGTTAGCGCGTATTCCTCCCCGTTATTGGGCGCTCGCCGTCCTGCTCGTATGGGGCGGCGTGGCGCTATTGTTGCTGCGTCAGCAGCCCTACGGCCTCGACGAGGGCGCGGCGCGCGCGCTGTTGCTCAATTGGACCATCGTCGACAACGTGGCCAATCCCATCGTGATTTTCGGGGTGCCGGATTTGCGCGCGCTGCTGTTCATTCCGCTCGGCATATACTGGCCGGGCAACCTGCTGGCGGCCAAGATATTCACGCTGCTGCTGGTCTTCATTGCCGCGTTGCTGTTTTATCAATGGAGCCGGCGCGCGCTGGGCCAGGAAACGGCGCTCATCGCCACGGGTTTGCTGCTCATCAGCCCCGCGCTGCTGCAACAGGTCGACGCGCTCGGCGCCGGTCCGTATCTGCTGCTGGCGTTCGCGCTCGGCGCGTGGCTCGATCACAGTTACCGCGCCGCGCCGCGCCCGTGGGGCGGCAAATATTTTTCCCAGATGCTGTTGGCGGCGGTCAGCGTGAGCCTGCATCCCGCCGGCTTGGCTTATCCCATCGCCCTGGCGTGGCGCTGGTACAAAGATCCACTCGACCGGCGCCAGCAGCGCCACGTTTATATCGGCGTCGCGGCGGCCGTGCTGTTCGTGGTCTTGCTGCGCGCCGGGTGGCACGGCCTGGAATGGTGGCAGAATCCGCTCACGGCGTTGGCCGGCGCTGTGCTCGGCCCGCAACTGGAAACCGGCTCCAACTTAACGCTGCTGACCGGCATATTGTTCACCCTCGCGCTGCTCGGCACACTGATCGCCGGCGCGCGTGAACTGGTGAGCGATTTGACCGGCGGTATGCTGCTCGCGAGCGTGCTGCTCGGCCTGGCAACCGCCGACCTCACCTGGGCGCTGTTGGCGCTGACGCTGGTACTGTATTACGGCACGCCGCGGCTGATCGCCATGAACGAATTTATCGACGGCAGAAGCTTGCTGGGCCAGCGCGGCGGCGTGCTGTTGGCCGTGGTGCTCATCGCCACGCTGTTCATGAACATCGGCAAGGCGTACTACGCCTACGTGCGAAGCAGCGTGCTGCCTCCGCAGGATCAGCTTATTCAGACCCTCGCCGTAGAGGCCGCGGCGGACACCAGCAAACCATTCCGCGCCGCCAGCCAATGGCCGGCGCGCACCCTGATCGCCGTCAAGCGCGAAGTGTTGCCGCTGCCGCCGCCCGCCGAAGACGGCGAGGCGCTAATGAAAATGATCCCAGGCATCACGCATCTGATGTTCGATCCCTATGACGAAGGTAACCGGCAGTTGGCGAAAAACATCGCCGAGCTGGGCGGCGCCATGGAAACGCTGGCGCTGCAGCCGGGCGGGGTCATCGTGAAAGTGCGCGGGGCGCAGCAACCGCCCGCGCCCGCCGTGCCTAATTAGTCCGGTTTGACGGGATCGGGGGACGCGGCGATATCCAGCATCCGCTTCTCGCGTTGGAACACCACCACCGAGCCGATGCGCAACGCGCTCAACACAAACAGCAGCGCGCTCAGCGCGTAAATTTCCTCGGGCGTAATCTTGTGCTCGAATATTTTAATCATGATTTCGCGCAACAAAAACACGATGCCGGCGTCCACGATGAACGTCATGCGCAGCCGGTGCGTGGTGAAATAGTCCACCAGCGAACGCGACAGCTCGATGAGAATGAACAGCGTCAGTACGTCGGAAATGATGTGCAAATATTGCCTGCTGATATCCGAGGTGTCCAACAGATCGCCCATGTTCAGGAACAGGCGCAGCACGCCGATGATGATGCCCAGCGTGATGAACAGCAGCAGCACGTTGAGCGCCGCGCCGATGACTTTGTTGAAAATTTGCATGAGGTTTATTTTCATTTTTACAGGTTACCGCGTAGTTTAAGAATTAATAAACGCCGTTCCCGCGGAGCTTGTCCCCGTGAAAGCGGGGAGTGGGAACCCGAGTATAAAGTACCTTATCAAATTCTTATTTCATGGGTGTGACAAAAGCACACGGCTTCTCTAACTCCGCGCGCCGATCTTGCTCTCCGTGCCGTTGAGGATATTTTGAATATTGCCGCGGTGGCGCCACACCAGCAAGGTCGTCATAATAACGGTGGCGATCAGCGGTTCGGCGGGCGCGCCCAGCCAGTGCATGTACAGCGGCGCCATGAAGGCCGCGGACAGCGCGGCGAGCGAGGAAATGCGCGTAACCGCCGCGACCAGCAGCCAGGTGGCGAGGCACAGGAGCCCCGCCGGCCATGACAGGCCGAGCAGCACGCCCAACGAGGTGGCCACGCCCTTGCCGCCGCGAAAGCCGAAAAATACCGGGTAAAGATGGCCGAGAAAAGCGGCCAGCGCCACGCCCGCCAGCACCGCGCTGGACGCGCCCAAGGCGTGCGCGGCCAGCACCGGGATCAGGCCCTTCAGCATGTCGCCGAGCAGGGCGATGGCGGCGGCGCGGCGGTGACCCAGGCGCAGCACGTTGGTGGCGCCGGGATTGCGCGAACCCCGCGTGCGCGGGTCGGGCAGGCCCATCCACTTGGAAACGATCACGGCGCTGGCCAGCGAACCCAGCAAATAAGAAAATAGCAGTAAAGCAAGATTAATTATCATAGTACTATTGGAAACGCTTGCGCGCCGGAGGTCAAGCCCTCTCTGCTGCATATAAAGAGCCGCCATGGACATCATTTATCTACACGACCTCAAAATCAACACCGTCATCGGCATCTTCGAGTGGGAGCGCTGCGTCAAGCAATCCGTCATTCTCGATCTGGACATGGCCGCCGACATCCGCAAGGCGGCGGCGAGCGGCGACATCGCCGACACGCTGGACTACAAGGCGGTCGCCAAGCGCCTGATCGACTACGTCGGCAACCATGATTTCCTGCTGGTCGAAACGCTCGCCGAGCGCGTCGCCGAGATCGTGCTCGGCGAATTCGGCATCGGCTGGCTGCGCCTGCGCGTCAACAAAAAAGGCGCGGTGCGCGGCGCGGTGGACGTGGGCGTCATCATCGAGCGCGGCGTGCGCCCGTCATGACGCGTGTCTACCTTAGCGCCGGCAGCAACATCGAGCGCGAACACAACGTGCGCTCCGGGCTGGACGCATTATGCGCGCGCTTCGGCGCATTGATCGTCTCGGCCATCTACGAGAGCAAAGCGTTCGGTTTCAGCGGCGATAATTTTTACAATCTCGTGGTGGGCTTCGACACCGACGAAGGCGTGGAGGCGGTCGTGCGCGCGCTGCAAGAAATCGAAGAACGCCACGGACGCGACCGCAGCGGCCCGCGCTTTTCGTCGCGCACGCTGGATTTGGACTTGCTGACCTACGGCGATCTAGTCATGCGCTCGCCGGACTTAACCCTACCGCGCCCGGAGATTCTCAAGCGCACCTTCGTGCTCGGCCCCCTCGCCGAAGTCGCCCCCCACGACCGCCACCCCGTCACTGGCCAGACCTACGCTGAACTTTGGCAAGCCATGGATAAAACCGGCCAAGAGCTGTGGCCGGTCAATTCCTCTACGGTAGAGGAACTAAAGGCGGGGGAGCGCTATCAGTGCCGCAGCACGCATTTCTGATAAATATCCCTGAGCACGCCCTGCGGATCATATTTATTTTTTAGCTGCACATACGCCGGTTTGTTGTAAATTCGCCAGAACTCTTCGGGTTCGTAATAGGCGTCGGAGTAGAGCGATTTGATGCCGCCGAGTTCGGTGACTTGGTGTTCGACTTTGCGGTTGTGGTAGCCGGGCGGGCGCGGTGTGCGGGTTTTTACGACGTCCCAGAAGCCGAAATTTACATAAAGAGTATTCGGGTTCATGCGGAACAGGTCGAATTGCACGTTGGGGTTATAGGGACGCGTGGGGCAAATCCAGATAGGCAGGATGCCGATCTCGCGGTGAAAGAAGTCGAGAAAACGCGGCGCGTTGGCGATGGGGATATCGACATCCTGGATGACGGATTCGTTGTGCAGTCCCAGCAGTTTGTTGAGCCGTTTGGTGAATTTCCATTTGCTGTTCCAGCGCATGATTTTTGTGTAGGTGACGGAATTCAAGAATGACTTGCCGACGATGCGGCGGATAATGGGATTCTGCACGAAGAAGTTTTTGGAGCACCAGAACCAGTCGGTATCCCAGCGCCAAATGTAATCGCGCACGGTGAGAAAATCGGCGGTTTTTTCGCGGATGGAGCGGTAGTAAATCTTTTTGTAGGTATAGTCGCTCACGAAGGGCGCGTCGTCGGTGAATCTTCCGAGCGTGATATACATTTCATTCTGTCCGAACACTACGCCGTCGACGAAATCCACGTCCTGCGCGCAGCGTTGTTCCAGGTCGCGGAAATATTCCACGGGATCGGTGTGGCGGATGTGTTCGAGCCGCACGAATTTTTTCACCGGCACGGTTTTTACTTTCAGTCGCAGCGCGTAACCCAGCGTGCCGTAGGAGTTCGGGAAGCCGTAAAATAAATCTTTGTATTCGTTATGCGGCGTGCACGGCACGATGCGGCCGTCCGGCAGCAGGATGTCCATTTCCAATAGCGTTTCGTGCACCAGACCGTATTTGAAAGAAGAAGCCTCGATGCCGACGCCCGCCGCCGCGCCGCCGAGGGTGATGGATTTTAGTTGCGGCACCACCGTTGGCATCATGCCGTGCGCCAGCGTGGCATCGACCAGTTTTTCATAAGGCGTCATGCCCTCGGCCTCCACCCAGCCAGCGGCGGCGTTCACTTGTAACACGTTATTGAAATTTCTGACGTCGAGTTTGTGTTTGGGCGCATCCCGGCGGTCGCGGAATAGGTTGGAAGTGCTTTTGGCCAGCCCAATGGGTGCGCCCGCGCCGGTGCGCAGTTGGGCGAGGAGTTGTTGCTTTTTTTCTTCATAGGTTGCCATGATTTCCTCCGCCGTTATGCATCGTATAGAAACGCCCTGCTCATCGGATAATTATCCGCGATGTTGCCTTTGCTGAAGGTAATTTGAAATAGATGCGTGCGGCCGTGGGGCGAGCGGAACATTTCCGCGCAGCCGTAGAGATAGGTGCGCCACTTGCGGCGGAAATATTCATTGAATTTTTTCGGATTCAACTGATGAATGGTTTCCCAGTTCCGATCGAAGCGTTCCGCCCAGCAATCGAGCGTGAGCGCGTAGTGGCGGCGCAGATTTTCCACGTCGATAATTTCCAGGCCGCATTTCTCCATGGCGCTGAGCGCGTCGGACAGGCTGGGTATCCAGCCGCCCGGAAAGATGTGCTTGCGTATGTAAAACTCGGTTTCTCTACGGCCTACGTGGCCGATGAAGTGCAGCATCCCCAGTCCGCCGGATTTGAGACAGTCGGCATGGGCGCGAATCACTTCGCGTAGTTGGTCGCGGCCCGCGTGCTCCAGCACGCCGATGGACACGCACCTGTCAAACTGTCCGGGTATGTCACGGAAGTCGCGCTCGTGCACGGCAAGTTCTAATTGTAAGCCGCGCCGGTTGATGTCTTCGCGCAGCGCGGTGACTTGCTCGGTGGTGGTATTGACGCCGGTGACGCGCGCGCCGTAGTGTTCGTGCGCGTGAAACATGAAGCCGCCCCAGCCGCAGCCGATGTCCACGACGGTCGCGCCGGGCGTGAGGCGAATTTTCTTGCACACATGATCCATCTTGTTGTGCTGCGCCTGTTCCAGGTCGCGCGTGCCTTCTTTCCAATAGGCGCAGGTGTACATCATGGCTGGCAGGTCCAGCCAGGCGCGGTAAAAGTCGGTGCCCAGGCCGTAATGAAAACGCGCGTTGGCCTTGGCTTGGGCGTGCGATTTGTTACTGAAGCGGAATTCATGCCAGCGATTGCGCAGCGTGACCAGCAGGTTGGGATGATCCAGCATCATGTCCATGCCGGCGCGAAATGCCGACGGCAGGCTGCCTTCGATGTCGATGCTTTGAGCGAAATACGATTCGAGCAGGCCGATGTACCCGAACAGCGAGACGTTCCATTGCGCGCGCCGGTTCTTGAATATGACCGTGGCCACCGGTGCGCCGACACGGTTTTGGTAGCTCGATCCATCGGCGAACACCACCCGAAAACACACATCCGTGCGTTCTCCGTGTGCCGCTAAAATGTTTTTTGCGTAACGCAACGTGATCTTTGATTACCTAGCTGCTGATCGAGCGTCCGCCGTCCACGGCGATGATTTGGCCGGTGATATAATCGGCGTCGCGCAGGAGGAATAGCGCGGTTTGCGCCACGTCGCGCGGCTGGCCGGGGCGCTTGAGGGTGATGCGCGAGATGATGCGCTGTTTGGTGACTTCGTCCATGTTCTCCGGCCACAGAACGGCGCCCGGCGCAATGCCGTTGACGCGCACGTGCGGTCCGAGTTCACGCGCCAGCGCCTGGGTGAGCATGATAAGCCCCGCCTTGGCGGCGCTGTACACCGGGTAGGATTTCAGCGGACGCTCGCCGTGGATGTCGGTGATGTTGATGATGCAGCCTTGGCGTTCGGTGAGCGCGCGCGCCGCCGCCTGCGCGACGAAAAACGGCGCCTTGAGATTGGTGCCCATCAGGTCGTCCCACTGCGTTTCGCTGACGGAGCCGACCGGCGTCGGGTAAAAGCTCGATGCGTTATTGATGACGGCGTCGAGCCGTCCCCAGATGTTGACCGATTCCTGCACCATGCGCGTGACTTTCGCGACGTCCAGCAGGTCCGCCTGCACCAGCGCCACCGATTGCGGACGCACGGCGTTGAGGCGTTCTTGCAGGGTATGCGCGGCGTGCTTGGAACTGCGATAATGCACGATCAGCCGCATCCCCTGCTGGTGCAGGGTTTCGGCGATCACCGCGCCGACACGTTGCGCCGCGCCGGTAATCAATGCTACTTTGCCGGTCAGGGCCTCTTGCATGACACGTCTCCCCTTGTTTTTATACCGTACAGCCTAGCGCAAATCGGGCTTATACAAAACTAATTTATGAGTCATAGCCCCAACCTTTTCGATCTACCCATGCCGGACGCCGAGGCCGCCGCGCACAGTGAGCGTTTGGCGACGCTGATCCGGATGGAAATCGCTCAGGCGGGCGGGTGCATCAGCTTTGCGCGCTACATGGAATTGGCGCTCTACGCCCCCGGCCTGGGCTACTACAGCGCCGGCGCGCGCAAGTTCGGCGCAGCGGGCGATTTCGTCACGGCCCCGGAGATATCGTCGCTGTTTGCGCGTTGCCTGGCGCGCCAAGTCGCGCAAGCGCTGCGTGCGCTCGGGCGCGGCGATATTATAGAAGCCGGCGCGGGATCGGGCGTCATGGCCTGCGATCTGCTGCGCGAACTGGAAGCGCTCGATTGCTTGCCGGAGCGTTATTTTATCCTGGAGGTGAGCGCCAGTCTGCGCGCGCGGCAGCGCGCCCTGCTGCAAGAGCGTGCGCCGCAGCTTTTGGGGCGCGTCACGTGGTTGGACGAGTTGCCGCAAACACCGTGGCGCGGCGTGGTGTTGGCCAATGAATTGCCGGACGCCATGCCCGTGCACCTGTTCCGTATGGAACACGACGGCGCGAGCGAACTGTACGTGAGTTGGCACAACGATAAATTCACGTGGCGCGATGGCGCGTTGAGCCACGCGGCGCTGCAAGAACGCATTACAGCAATTGTTGCGGAACTACGCGAACAAGGCGAGGAACTGCCGTCAGGCTATCGCTCCGAGATCAATCTCGCCGCCGAAGGCTGGGTGCGCAGCATCGCCGCGCAGCTCGAGGCCGGGCTGCTATTGATTATCGACTACGGATTTCCGCGCCGCGAATATTACCACCCGCAGCGCGCCGCCGGCACGCTGCTGTGCCACTACCGGCATCGCGCGCACGCCGATCCGCTGCTGTGGCCCGGCTTGCAGGACATCACCGCGCACGTCGATTTCACCGCGCTGGCCGAGGCGGCGAGTGGCGCGGGCCTACACGTGGCGGGTTACACTACGCAGGCGTCTTTTTTAATCGCTTGTGGTTTGATGGACCTCGCGGCGCAGTCGCCCGATTTGCGGCAGCGCGTCGAAATCGCGCAGCAAATCAAAAAACTCACCCTGCCCGGTGGTATGGGCGAACTGTTCAAGGCTATCGCGTTTACCCGCGCGCTGGACGTATCGTTGCAGGGATTTGCGCTGCAAGACCTGCGCGGCAGGTTGTGAAACAGGTGATGGGTAATGGGTGATGAATAATGAGTAAAGCCCATCACCGTTCACTCATTACCCATCACTTTTGTCTTTATAGGCTTGAGTTTTACTTGCCGCGCCTCCATGTTAGGGTAATCTAAGAAAAGTTTGGGAGAACGCCATGCGCATACACCGGTTCCTAATTATTTTAGCGACAGCCTTGGGGCTGAGCGGCTGCGGCTATAACACCCTGCAAACCGCAGACGAGCAGATCAAGGCGAGTTGGGCGGAGGTATTGAACCAATATCAGCGCCGCGCCGATCTGGTGCCTAATTTGGTCAACGTGGTCAAGGGTTTCGCGGCGCAGGAGCGCGACGTGCTGCTCGGCGTGACGCAAGCGCGTTCCAAGGTGGGTTCCATCCAGGCTACGCCCGAACTCATCAACGATCCGCAGGCATTCAATAAATTCATTGCCGCGCAGAGCGAGCTGAGCAGCGCCTTGGCGCGCTTGCTGGTGGTGGCGGAAAATTATCCGCAGTTGAAGTCCGACGCCGTGTTCCGCGATTTGCAGGCGCAATTGGAGGGCACGGAGAATCGCATCGCGGTGGCGCGCAACCGCTACATCCAAGCGGTGCAAGAATACAATGTCACGGTGCGGACCTTTCCCACCAATCTCACCGCCATGCTGTTCGGTTTTGAAGTGAAGCCGAACTTCAGCGTGGAAGACGAGAAAGCCATCGCCACGCCGCCCCGAGTGGATTTCGGAACTCCTACACCCGCTCCTGCGCAATGATGCGGCGCTGCGCCAAATTCATTGCGGCGTTGCTGCTAGTGGCGTTCGCCGCGGCGGCCTACGCGCTGGTCGCGGTGCCGCCGCTTAACCAGCGCGTCACCGACCTCACCGGCACCCTCACTACGCAGCAAAAGGCGGAGCTGGAACAAATGCTGCAAGCTTTTGAGGCGCAAAAGGGCAGCCAGATCGCGGTGCTGATGTTGCCCAGCACCGCACCGGAGGCTATCGAACAATACGCGATACGCGTGGCCGAACAATGGAAGCTGGGGCGCAAGGATATCGACGATGGCGCGCTGTTGCTCATCGCCAAGGACGACCGCGCCATGCGCATCGAAGTGGGCTATGGCTTGGAAGGCGCGCTGCCCGACGCTGTCGCCAAACGCATCATCGCGGAAATCATCACGCCTTATTTCAGGCAAGGCGATTTTTACGGCGGCATCCGCGCCGGTGTGCAGGCCATGATAAAGGTCGTCGAGGGCGAACCTCTGCCCGCGCCGCGCGGGCAGGCGCGTGACGAATCATCGGGCGTCTCCTTTGGTCAATTATTGCCGCTGGCCTTCGTGGTCGTATTCGTCGTCGCGCCGCTGCTGCGCGGCATGATAGGCCGCTTCCCCGCCGCGCTGGCGGCGAGCGGATTGGCCACCGTGATTTTCTGGCTGCTCATCGGCTCCTTTTTACTCGCCATATTGATCGGCATTTTGGTACTGTTCATGACGCTATTCGCCGGCATCGCGCCCGGCGCCGGCGGCTGGGGGCGCGGCGGCGGTTACGGTGGAGGCTTCGGGCGCGGCGGCGGTTTCGGCGGAGGAGGATTCCGCGGCGGCGGCGGTGGCTTCGGGGGCGGCGGCGCATCGGGGAGATGGTAGCCATGAACTTCGCGCGCTGGATACGGCATTTGTGCAGCGGCCAATGGCAAGTGCGCCGCGCTTTTCCCGCGCGCGCCCTGCGCGCCATCGAAGACGCGATTCGCCAATCGGAACGCACGCACGGCGGCGAGATCCGCTTCGCGGTCGAGGCGGGTCTGGATATCGGAGCACTGCTGAAAAATCAAAGCGCCCGCGAACGCGCCCTGGAAGTATTTTCGCAATTGCGCGTGTGGGACACGCAGCACAACAACGGCGTGCTGATTTACCTGTTGCTCGCCGACCATGACGTCGAGATCGTCGCCGACCGCGGCATCCACGCGCACGTCGGCGTACAAGGCTGGGAAGCCATCTGCCGCATCATGGAGACCGAGTTTCGCGCGGGCCGCTTCGAATCCGGCGTGATCGCCGGCATCCAGGCCGTGGGCAGACACCTCGCCGCGCACTACCCCAAGCGCGGCGGAACCGGCGAAGACGAATTGCCCGATCAGCCGGTGGTATTGTAAGCTGGATCAAGCGTAGCGGATCCGGCGCACCTCTATGCAACCTCGAATTGCAGTTGTCTCAAGCTGCTTAAAGGTATGCGCTCCTTTACTTTCAGGATTTCAATGCCAACCACCTGATGCTGCGCATTAAAATCCAGTATAACGCCGGGTTGCACCTCCTCGGATTCCATGATTTTGGAGTCATCGAGGCGTAAGTAGACGGCGTCAGCTTGTTCATCGAAATGCATTTTCATAACTTGCCTCTTTGTGTACGGTCGAAGTAGGCGGTTACGATACGCCACGGCGTCAGGTTTCTACTATATTCACCCGCAATACCCCGCCATCGTACTCAGGTGTTTTTGCCAGGGCATGCTGTAAAAGCGGATCGCTTTCATCTCCCTCTACTCTTTCCGGATTTTCCAGTGTTTTTACCATCCATTCAAACATTATCCCGCGCCCAGCAATAACTTTCGCCGCATGGGCCGATAGGGAATAGGGAAATTTTAGGGCGATTTATTATTTTACCCGGGATATAGCTTGTATACGCAAACGGCGCAGTTCCTGCGCGATGGCCTCACCCTTGAGGCCGGCGGCGGCCAGGGGCCGCGCGTCCACGCTGTTGTAGGCGCGCAGGGCGGCGCGGAAAACGTCCGCTTGCGGGTAAGGGTCGTCTTCGTAACCCGGACGCCCGCGAATGTCGGCCTTGCAGGCGAGTAAAAATTTCTCGAAGCGTTCCGGGCGGCGCGCGGCGTCGAGCGCCTCCAGTTTTTCCAGCAGCGTGGCGGGGCGCAGCTCGTCGGCGCGGTGGCAGTCGCCGTGATACTTTGCGACCAGCACGGCGAGGTCGCGGTAGTCGTTGGGCACGCGGAAGCGCGCGCAAATCGCCTTCACCAAGTCCACGCTACGCTGCTCGTGGCCGACGTGGCGCGGCCATTCTTCCTTGGGCGTGGTGCCTTTGCCGAGATCGTGCAGCAAAGCGGCGAAGCGCACCTGCGTGTCATTCGTAAGCAGCGTGGCCTGGTCGAGCACCAGCATGACGTGCACGCCGGTGTCCACTTCGGGATGATACTGCGGCGGCTGCGGCACGCCGTAGAGGCGATCGATTTCCGGGAACAATTTCGCCAGCGCGCCGCACGCGCGCAGCACCTCGAAGAAGCGCGACGGTTTGACTTCGCCCAGCGCGCGCTCCAATTCCGCCCATACGCGCTCCGGCACCAGCGCATCCACCTCGCCGTTGTCGGCCATCGCGCGCATGAGCGCCATGGTTTCATCGGCGATTTGAAAATCCGTGAAGCGCGCGGCGAAGCGCGCCACGCGCAGGATGCGCACCGGGTCTTCCGCGAAGGCGGGCGAGACATGGCGCAGGATTTTGTTTTTCAAATCCTGTGCGCCGTGATAGGGGTCGATCACCGTGCCGTCTTCGCTCAGGGCAATGGCGTTGATGGTGAGGTCGCGGCGCTTGAGGTCTTCTTCAAGCGTGACGTCGGGCGCGGCGTGCACGCTGAAGCCCTTGTAGCCCGGCGCGGTTTTGCGCTCGGTGCGCGCCAGCGCATATTCCTCATGCGTTTCGGGATGCAGAAACACCGGAAAATCCGCGCCGACCAGCTTGAAGCCGCGCTTCAGCATTTCGTCCGGCGTGGCGCCGACCACCACCCAGTCGCGGTCTTGCACCGGCAGGCCGAGGAGTTGATCGCGCACCGCGCCGCCGACTTGGTAAATGTTCATCCGCTATGTCTGCTGCGATAGTGTTGGTAGCGCAGTTTGATGCTGTGCGGCACCAAATACGCGGGCACGACGCTTTCCAGAGGCTGCGGCTTGATTTCGAAAACTTCGGGAAACGCGCCGCGGCATACGCTGTCGCGTTGCAGCGAATGATAATTATCGAGTGAAAAAGGCTTGCCCGGCAGCCACTCGAAAATACGCGCCTGGAGGTGCGACAAATTATCGCTCAGGCCGATGATTTTGCGGCGTATGCCGAGCACGCGCGCGGTGTATTCCACCAACTCCTGCAAGGTATAAACGCGCGGGCCGCACAAATCGTAGCGTGCGCCGAACGTGGCGGGATTGGCGAGCGCGCGGGTGAACGCCTCCGCCACGTCTTCCACGTACACCGGCGCGAAGCGCGCGCGCGGACAGGCGAGCGGAAACAGCAGTGGAATGCGTTTGAGCAGTTGCGCGAAACGATTGAAGAAACTGTCGCCGGGGCCGAATATCACCGACGGGCGGAAGCTGGTGACTTGCAAACCTTCTATGCTGTGCACCAAGTCTTCGCCTTCGCCCTTGCTGCGCAAATAGTAACTGGGGCCGTTGCGCGCATCGGCGTTCAGCGCGCTCATGTGCAGCAGCCGCTCGATGCCGGTGTTGGCGCAGGCTTTGATGACGATGTGCGGCAGTGTGACGTGCGCGCGCCGGAAGCCGCTGCCGTCGTGTTGTTTTTCGTTCAGTATGCCGATCAGATTAATCACCGCGTCACATCCGCTGAAGTGGTCGGTGAGCGTTTGTACGTTATAGACATCAGCCTCGAACAAAGTGAGGGTGGGCAGCACCAGCAGATCGCGGTGTCGCTCGCGGTGGCGGGTGAGCACGCGCACGTCATAGCCTCTCTCGGTGAGATGATGAATAAGATGGCGGCCGACGAAGCCACTGCCGCCCAGCACGCACACGGTTTTTATTTTCATGGTTCCTCGGGCGGCGGGCCGATATCCTGCATGCGCTGGTGCAGCGGCGTGATGTCCAGACCCAAGCGCTGCCTGAAGATGACGGTGTAGGCCATCACTTGCTGAATGTAATTGCGCGTTTCGCCGAACGGCACATTGTCCACCCAAACGTCAGCCGGTAGCGCGCCGTCGCTCGGCAGCCACTGCCGGACGCGCGCCGGCCCGGCGTTGTACGAGGCGGTGGCCAGCACCTGGTCGCCGTTGTTGGCGTCCAGCACGCGCCGTAAATAGGCGCTGCCCAGCCGGATGTTCTTATCCACGTTCAAAAGTTCGTTCACGCTGCGCAGCGGCGTATTCAATAATTGCGCGGTGCGCTTGCCGGTTTCCGGCATGAGTTGCATCAAGCCCAACGCGCCGGCGCTGGAACGCGCGTCGGTGATGAACGCGCTCTCCTGTCGCATCACGCCGTATACCCACGCAGGGTCGAGTTCCTGCGATTGCGCGTTGGTCAACACTTGATCGCGGAACAGCAGCGGAAAACGCAGTTCCAAATCATCCATGTGATTGGCCTTGGCGACGGTGAGGATGGCGCGATCATGCCAGCCCCAGCGATTCGCCAGATACGCGGCGAGTTGCTGACCGCGCGCATCGAGCGCCGCGACGGTGTAATCCCATTCGCGGCGCGCGTCGGCGATCAAACCCATTTGGTAAAGCTCGTAGGCGCGTACGATGCCGGGGCGTATTTTCAATGCGTTCACTTCCTCCGCATCGGCCTCAATGGGTTGGTTCTTGATGGTGTACGGTTTGTCGATGCGGTCGGCGGCCAGGAAACCGTAATAGCCGCGCTGCGCGCTGAGTTCGGAAAAAATCCGCTCGGCTTCCGCCCTGGGGTTGCTGGATTGCGCGGGCGGTTCGGCGGGCGCGCTTTGCTCCAAGGCGCGCGCGCGCCAGTAACGCCACACGTCTTTTTCGCGTTCCGCCGGCTCCAGGGCGTCGAGCCATTTCAGCGTATTCTGCCAGTCTTGTTTGGCGACGGCGGTGCGCACGCGCCATTGACGCACGCGCTCGTCGACCTGGCCGGTGTCCACGGCGGCGAGCCAATCCAGCGCTTCGGGCTGGTGCTGCAACGCCGCGGCCATGGCGAGTTCCTTGTCGGTGGCGGCGATGTCCTCGGCGCTGAAGGCGTGCCGCGATTTGAGGCGTTGCCATGCCTGCGCCGCGCTTGACGCATCGCTGCGCGCCAGGCGTTTGATGCCGTAACGGATGATCTCGCGCGCCCGCTCATCGTCGGGGAAATCCGTTTGCAGCGTGGTTTCCGGATCGTTGTGCATGCGCTGCCAGCGCGTTACCCATTGTTGGCCTTGCGCATCGAGCGACTTGGCCAATTGACCGGCCAGGCTGAGCTGGCGGTTGTCCATCGCCAGGCGTATGCGCTGCCAAATAAGCTCCTCGGTCATGCGCCCGCTGTTGCGCCACGCCTTGAACGCCGCGTTGCATTCATCCGGCTGCGAACGCCCCACCAGCCAAAGTTTTTCGACCTCGTCGAGCCAGTCATCCGGCGCCGCACCGGAATCGGACAGGCGCGCTTGCAGCGCATAACACTGCAACGCCGCGCCTTGCTCGCCGGGGTATGGTTGATAAACTTTTAAATAGGTATCCCAGCGCCGTTCACGCGCCAGCGCGTACAGCCAGGCCGCGCGCAGACGATTGCTGAGAGGTGAATCGGCGAAATCGGTCAGGAATTGCTCGATTTCGGCGTCCGGCGTCTCGTCCAGGCGCGTGCGCAAATAATCGTAGCGCAAATAGCCCGCTAGCGGGTAATCTTCCAATCTATCGAGTAAATTCCGGTAACGCTGCAAGTCGCCCGCGTCCAACGCCTTGCCCGCTTCCCAGAAGGCCAAGCGCTGTTCGGAAAAATCGGGCATGGTGGCGTCAACGGCGGCGTTCTGCGCCGCGGCGGGGGCGCTTGCGAAAAGGTACAAAGCGCAGAGCGCTAAACAGCTTCTCAACACTGTATAAACCTCGTATGAGCGGCTAAACATGGGTAACATATAATATTGAACCTACAAAATTCATTATATGGCATTTACCTCCATTAATCCCGCCAGCGGCGCGCTATTGCGGCGCGTCGAGACGTGGGATGACCGGCGCCTGGAAGACGCCCTGCAACGTGCGGCGCGCGCCGCGTCCGCTTGGTCGGCCAGTCCGGTGCGCGAACGCGCCCACTGCATTCAAGAGCTTGCAAAAATATTGCCGGGGCGCAAGGAAGAATTGGCGCGCCTCATCACGCAGGAAATGGGCAAGCTCATTGGCGAGGCGCGCGCCGAAATCGAAAAGTGCGCCTGGGGTTGCGACCACTACGCCGTGCACGGCGCGCAGTGGCTTACCGATGAGCTGGTCGCCACCGACGCGGCGCGCAGCTACATTGCCTACCAGCCGCTGGGCACGGTGTTGGCGATCATGCCGTGGAATTTCCCGTTTTGGCAGGTGTTCCGTTGCGCCATCCCGGCGCTGCTGGCGGGCAATACCGTGCTGCTCAAGCATGCTTCCAACGTGCCGCAATGCGCGCTCGCCATCGAACAATTATTCAATGATGCCGGCTTCCCCGCCGATGTATTTCGCACCTTGCTGGTGGAGAGCGGGCGCATGGAGAAAGTCATCGCCGACGCGCGCGTGCACGCCGTATCGCTGACCGGCAGCGTGGAAGCGGGCCGCAAGATCGCCGCGCTGGCCGGCGCGCATCTCAAAAAAACAGTATTGGAGCTGGGCGGGTCGGATGCCTTTATCGTGCTGGAAGACGCCGATTTGTCCGACACGGTAAAACAGGCGCGCGCCGCGCGCTTTCAAAATGCCGGACAAAGCTGCATCGCCGCCAAGCGCTTCATCGTGATCGAGACCGTGGCTGACGAATTCGTTACCAAATTCAAGACCACGATCGAACAACTGACGCCCGGCGATCCGCTGGATGAACGCACCACGCTGGCGCCGCTGGCGCGCGCCGATTTACGCGATCAACTCCACCAACAAGTCAGCGCCAGCATCGCGCACGGCGCAACGCCAATCACCGGCTGTGCGCCGCTGGCCGGCGCGGGCCATTACTATGCGCCGTCATTGCTCGACCACGTCAAGCCCGGCATGCCCGCGTACCACGAAGAACTATTCGGTCCGGTGGCATGCGTGATCCGCGCGCGCGATGAAGACGACGCGCTGCGCATCGCCAATGACACGGTGTTCGGCCTGGGCGGCAGCGTATGGACGCGCGACGTTGCGCGCGGCGAACGTCTCGCGCGCCGCTTGCAATGCGGCGCGGCGTTCGTAAACGGCATCGTGAAAAGCGACCCGCGCCTGCCGTTCGGCGGCGTGAAAGATTCCGGTTACGGACGCGAACTTTCTTATTTAGGAATACGCGAGTTTGTGAATATAAAAACAGTTTGGATAAAGT
>JBFLZV010000034.1:0-23791 GCA_040756035.1 Pseudomonadota bacterium | reverse complement strand
AAAATCCTTATTACACTCTACCCCCACCCTGTCCCGCCCCCTACATAGGGGGCGGGAACGCAGCGGAGACGTTATATTACTAATGAACTTCATTAGTAAATTTCAATAATTTTTCCCAATCAATACCACCGTCAGCATCGGCGAATTCGCTCAAAAAATCGAACTCGAACCGGTTGACCGCCTTACTCCGCTTCTTTCTCGAAAAGAATACGATGCTTGACCGGATAATCCCGCATCAACCGTATCAGCTTAAGATAAAAATCCGCGTCTCCCGTTAATTCGCGCCAGAAAACCTGACCTAGAGGATACTCGCGCTTAAAGATGATTGATTTTATTAAATTTATTTTCGCGATGCCAGTTAATGGCATTGTGGTGAGGATAAATTTCTTTTCTTTTCGGCAACAGAATTTTTGAGGTTTTACTTGAGAAAATTCTAATAAAATCATACCCCCCAATCCTACCGAAATCAGGTGGCAAAGAATCTATTCGCTGTGAAACCAAAATCTTGAAATCATCCTGCAATGCGAACCAACCAACATCAAAAGCCCAATGATGCAAACGACATAAGGCTAAGCCATTCCAAATATCATCCCTCCCCATCGAACCATGGGGCACTATATGTGCCGCCTCAACTTCCCATAACAAAGAATCAGGTGAATTAATTTTCATTCCACAGAAAGCACACCTGTAATCGTATGCTTCTATAACTGCTTGACGAAAACCTCTTGCTCTTATTGCGGATTCTCTTGTTACTTTAATAATTCTCTTTTCTTTATCAAGTGGATCGTAATTTTCCGGCCTTGGCATTTCAGAGAGCTTCTTCGCAAATTTTTGAACCTCAAAAGATTTTATCGAAAGAAATTCTTTCTGTGTTTTCGGAATATTCAAAATCTTCAATGCTTCATCAAAACCATTTTCAGTAAGCATCCATTCTTTTTTGTTAGTGACTTTAAACGTTGATGTCGGTCTTGAAATCAATTTTTCTCTTGCCAGTGAGTCAGCGGCACGAAATAAAAGACGATGCCAAAGAAACGATTTTTTAATCCTATTTTCTTTACGGTAAATGGTTTGTAGAAAAGCGGATCTTTGGTTCTTGTTTAGCGCAAATTCATCTGCAATCTCATTTACCACTTCTTCATTCGAGCCGAATTCCTTTATAACACCGTTATGCTTAAATAAAGTTTTCAGCAATGCTCGCTCGACCTCTTTTCTTGCCGGCATCTCCAACTCTTCAAGCATTTTACCTTCGTAACTCATTTCATTAAGATTATTAATTCATACTATAAAGAAACCAATGCTATGCCGCCTTCTTTCATGAATAGTTTAATAAGCATTCCGACAGCAAATACCGCGCCGCAATCCTTCTTGTCTCTTTCCGTCCGGCGGAAACACCGCCATAGGTGTTTTGGCGCTGGTCCGCATAGGGCGGTGAGGTAACGACCAAGTCGACGCAGGCGTCCGGCAGCGTCGCTAAAACCTCTTTGCAATCGCCCTGAAATAGTTGGTTCCAACGCTCTGTCATAGCCCGGTGAGTATCACATCGCTTCTAAATAGTTGGCATTATTGTATACGATAAGGGTGTTTTATCTATTCACCCATTAACTTCCGCCAGATATCCATTACGCCTTGCCGGTATTCCCGAAACTCCCCCACGTCGGCACACGCAGGCTCTTCCTGCAGCGCCGCGCGGTGCACGGCGCCGCGGTAGGCGCGGTAGGCGTCGCTCAGTCGTTGCGCGTCCTGCGCGGGTAGCAGCCCGGCCGCGGACAGGGTTTCCAGCAGGCGGATATTGTCCGGATAAACAAGCAGTTCGGGATGCGCGTGGGCCCACAGTAAAACTCCATATTGGACCATAAATTCGATGTCGGCGATACCTCCCCGGTCTTGTTTGAGGTCGAAGCGCTCCGCGCCGCAGCCGCCCAGGGCGGTGCGCATTTTCGCGCGCATGTCGCGCACCTCAGTGCGCAGGGCGTGGGCGTCGCGCGGACGCGCCAGGATTTCACCGCGCAGCCGGGTGAAGCCGGCGGCGAGATCGGCGGCGTCCGCGCCGGCACCCGCCACCACGCGCGCGCGCACCAGGGCCTGGTGTTCCCAGGTCCAGGCATGGTGACGCTGGTAGTCGGCATAGCTCTCCAGGCTGCTCACCAGCAGGCCGGAGGCGCCGCTTGGGCGCAGGCGCGTATCCACTTCGTAGAGTACGCCGGAGGGCGTGAGGGTGTTGAGGATATGAATGATGCGCTGGCCGAGGCGCGCGAAAAACACGCTGTTGTCGAGACCGCGCGGACCGGTGGTGCGCTGTTGCTCGCCGCTGCTGGAATGCAGAAACACCAAATCCAGATCGGAGCCGTAGCCGAGTTCGATGCCGCCGAATTTTCCGTAGCCGATCACGGCGAAGCCCGGTTCGCGCGTTTTGCCTTCAATGCGACAGGACGGATGGCCATGCTTGGCCGTCAGGTGACGCCAAGCCAAATTCAGCACTTCCTGCACGATCACCTCGGCGAGCCAGGTGAGATGATCGCTGACCTTCATCAGCGGCAACGCGCCACCGATGTCCGCCGCCGCCACGCGCAGCACTTGCACGTGTTTGAAGTGGCGCAACGTTTCCATGTGCTGCTCCAAATCGTCTTCCGCGACCGGCGCCAACACGCGGCGCAACTCCTGTTCTAGACCGGCCTTGTCCAGCACGGCGTACAGCGTGCGCGCGTCCAGCAACTCGTCAAGCAATAATGGGTGACGCGCCAGCATGGCGCTGACCCATGGACTTGCGGCGCACAGTTTCACCAGCTGTGACAAGGCCATGGGATTTTCGATGAGCAACGCCAGATACGCGGTGCGCCGCGCGATGGTCTCGATGAGCGGCACCAGGCGCGCCAGGGCGGCGTTGGGCCGGTCGGTGCGGCCGAGCGCGGCGATCAGCAGCGGCATGAGTTTGTCCAGACGCGCGCGGCCACGCTCGCTGAGCGCGCGGTAGCTGTGTCCGGCGCGCAGTTGATCCAGCCAACGCAACGCTTCGGCGGCGTCTGTGAAACCCTGCGCGTTAAGCACTTCGCAGGCGTGCGCACCAATCAGCGCGCCTTGCCATAAGCCGTCCAAGTCGGGCGAGGCCGCGCTTTCCGCCTGCGGCGCGGCGAACACTTGCTCGAAATGGCCGTGCACGCGCGCGCGATGCTTATTCAAGGCGCGCTCGAAGGTTTCCCAATCACCATACCCCATGGATAACGCCAAGCGCAGCTGCCCGAGTTCATCCGTGGGTAGCGTATGGGTTTGCTCGTCGGCGACCTCTTGCAGGCGATTCTCCACGCGACGCAGAAATAGATAACCCTCCCGTAGTTCGCGCGCCGCGTACTCCGGCAAATACTGCGCGTCGCGCAGCGCATCCAGCACCGGCAACAGCTCAGGCCGTTGCAGACGCGCGTCGCGTCCGCCGCGAATCAGTTGGAACACTTGGCCGATGAATTCGACTTCACGGATGCCGCCCCAGCCGAGCTTGATGTTGTTTTCCATGCCCTTGCGCTGCAGTTCCCTGGCAATCAATTCTTTCATGGCGCGCAGCGCCTCAAAAGCGCCGAAATCCAGATAGCGACGATAGATGAACGGATGCAGACTGCGCATCAGGCGCGCGCCCGCCACGCGGTCGCCCGCCACCACGCGCGCCTTGATAAAGGCGTAGCGTTCCCACTCGCGCCCGTGCGTCTGGTAATAATCCTCCAGCGCCGCGAAGCTCAGCGCCAGCGGGCCGCTCTCGCCGAACGGACGCAGGCGCGCGTCCACGCGGAACACGAAGCCCTCCGGCGTGCGCTCGTCCAGGGCGCGGATCAAGCGCTGCGCAAGACGAATGAAATACTCCTCGTTACTGAGACGCCGCCGCGCGCGCGTCTCGCCGTCGCCGGTGTAGACGAAAATAAGGTCCACGTCGGAGGAAAAGTTAAGTTCATGCGCGCCCAGCTTGCCCATACCGAGCACCACCAGCGTCTGCGGCACGCCCTCGGCGTCGCGCGGCATACCCCACTCCGCGCACTGCCAGCCGTGTAAAGTGTCGAGCGCCGCGTCGATGCAGGCCGCGGCGAATGCCGAGGCGTCGGCGAGAGTTTCGCGCACGTCCGCCCAACCCGCCAGATCGCGCCAGGCGATGCGCAGCATCTCGCGGCGGCGCACTTGGCGCAGCGCGATGCTTAATTCGGCTTCGTCGCTGACCTGCGCCAGCGCCGCGCGCAATTTATTGACGTATTCGCCCGCCGCGTAATCAACGAACAAATCGCCGCTCTGCAAAAGATCGGCCAGCACCCGCGGATGGCGCGCGCAGTTGTCCGCCACGAAGTCGCTGTAGGCCCATACGCGGCGCAAGACACGCAGGAGTTCGGGATGGCGCACGGGCTGGATGTCCGCCGCGCGCGCGTGTTCGTAATAGGTCTGCCAGGCGCGCTCGACGCGCTCGCGCAACGAAAGGGGTAAGGTGTCGAGTGGAGATTTGACAGCGGTCATCAGGCCCTACTGTAACCTTTATTCGGGGCCTGCCGCAAAACAAAAAAGCCCCGCCCGGTCAGGCGGGGCTTTAATTGAAGAGAACAACAAACTTAAGCTTACATCATCCCCATGCCGGGTTCCACCATCTCCTTCGGCTCACCCTTGTCGCTGGGCAACTCGGCGATCATGGCCTCGGTGGTGATCATCAGACCAGCCACGGACGCCGCGTTTTGCAACGCGGTGCGCGTCACCTTGGTCGGGTCGATCACGCCCATCTCCACCATGTCACCGTACTCGCCGCTGGCGGCGTTGTAGCCGTAGTTGTCCTTGCCGCTGGCGACCTTGTTCAGGATCACCGAGGGCTCGGCGCCGGCGTTGGCGACGATCTGACGCAGCGGTTCTTCCATGGCGCGGCAGGCGATGGTGATGCCCATGTTCTGGTCTTCATTATCGCCCTTGAGTTTACCGATGGCGTTGAGCGCGCGCACCAAGGCGACGCCGCCGCCGGGCACTACGCCTTCTTCCACCGCCGCGCGTGTCGCGTGCAGTGCGTCTTCCACGCGCGCCTTCTTTTCCTTCATCTCGATTTCGCTGCCGGCGCCGACCTTGATGACCGCCACGCCACCAGCGAGCTTGGCCACGCGCTCTTGCAGTTTTTCCCTGTCGTAGTCGGAGGTGGCTTCCTCGATCTGATTCTGGATCAGCTTGATGCGCGCCTTGATGTCGGCGGGGTTACCCGCGCCGTCGATGATGGTGGTGTATTCCTTGGTCACACTCACCTTCTTGGCCGAACCCAGGTCACCGATGCCGGCTTTCTCCAGGCTCAGGCCCAACTCCTCGGCGATCATGTTGGCGCCAGTCAGCACGGCGATGTCCGACTGCATGGCCTTGCGGCGCTCGCCGAAACTCGGAGCCTTGACCGCGCACACCTTGACGATGCCGCGCAGATTGTTGACCACCAGCGTGGCCAGCGCCTCGCCCTCCACGTCCTCGGCGATGATCAACAGCGGACGACCCGACTTGGCGACTGCTTCGAGCACCGGGATCATTTCGCGGATATTGGAGATTTTCTTGTCGTAGACCAGGATCAGCGGATTATCCAGATCGCAGGTCATGGTCTGCTGATTGTTGACGAAATACGGGGAAAGATAACCGCGGTCGAACTGCATACCCTCGACCACGTCCAACTCGTTTTCCAAGCCGGAGCCGTCTTCGACGGTGATCACGCCTTCCTTACCGACCTTGTCCATCGCCTTGGCGATGATGTCGCCGATGGCGGAATCGGAGTTGGCGGAAATCGTGCCGACCTGGGCAATGGCCTTACTGTCGGCGCAAGGCTTGGACATCTTTTTCAACTGTTCGACCGCCGCGGTCACGGCCTTGTCGATACCGCGTTTCAGGTCCATCGGGTTCATGCCGGCGGCCACCGCCTTCAAACCTTCCTTCAGAATGGCCTGGGCCAACACCGTCGCGGTAGTGGTGCCGTCGCCGGCCACGTCGGAAGTCTTGGAGGCGACCTCCTTCACCATCTGCGCGCCCATGTTCTCGAACTTATCCTTCAGCTCGATACCCTTGGCGACCGACACGCCATCCTTCGTCACGGTCGGCGCGCCAAAGCTCGAATCCAACACCACGTTACGACCGCGCGGACCCAGGGTCACCTTCACGGCGTCGGCCAGAATGTTCACACCCTTGACCATGCGGCTTCTTGCATCGTATCCAAATTTAACGTCTTTTGCTGGCATGACAGACTCCTCTCAATTCGTGTATTTGTTAAGCAAAGCGGGGCTTACTGAATAACACCCATGATGTCCTCTTCGCGCATCACGAGGACATCTTTGCCATTCACTTTCACCTCGGTGCCGGCGTATTTCGCGAACAATACCTGGTCTCCGACCTTCACGTCCAAGGGACGCACGCTGCCGTTTTCCAGCAACTTGCCGTTACCCACGGCCAGGACCTCGCCACGCGAGGGCTTTTCAGCGGCGGTATCCGGGATCACGATGCCGCCGGCAGTGGTGCGCTCCTCCTCCATACGGCGGACGACCACGCGATCATGTAACGGACGAATATTCATTTTTTCTCTCCTAAAAACAAAAAATCCAACGTAATTTCCGGCTAATAATCGTCTCGAAGCGGCGATTATTAGCACTCACCGTGAACGAGTGCTAATAATAATCATAAAAATCCGGGAGTCAAGCCTACCCCAGCCAACTCCCACTCGACCTTACCAGAAATCTAACATCCATATACCTCCAAAATATGGATAAATCGGCGAAAATAGAAGCAATTTATGAACAAATTGCCCGAAAAACCAGTATTCTGGTATTCTTAGATTTTTATCCAATAAAAGCTCCCATGAAGCAGCGAAGCGCGCGACATGGATGGTATAGCCGGGATTTATAGGTAAACTAGCGTCCGCGCCAAGGACGGTGGCGCAAAGTATCTCTTGAGCGCCCTTAATTCAACACTTGGGTGAGGCCGCAAAGCCGCCAACGACACGCTACGGACAACGTGGCTGGATTTTGTATGCCATCTTAAAGTTAGCCAGGGATGGCAAAATACTGCACCCCCTGCCCCAAAGGGAGGGAGGCCAAGGCACTTGCGCGCGTTATTTATATTTGCGCCCTTAAGCTCAGTTGGGCAAATATGCGAAGCATGTAAGCGCCAGCACAGGACGCGCCGGCCGAAGGTTGGAAAACCGAAGCCACGGCCACGATAGCATCACTGTAATCTCTACAAAGCGCCCTTAGCTCAGTTGGATAGAGCGTTGGATTCCGATTCCAAAGGTCAGAGGTTCGAATCCTCTAGGGCGCGCCATTTAGGCGCTTTCGGTATTTCAGATGCGGCGAGGTACAGGCGGGTTGGCTTGCCGGCGGGACAGAGATAGCACGGCGGCGGTAATTCCGGACATCGGATGAACCCCCGCACCTTGCCTTGATGCGAACCACCCCAATCAGGGTGCGGGGGTTGCAGCTCTAAGGTTGAGCCATCCGAGTATCTCTTTAGGACAAATGCGGCCCGATGAGTTTGGCCACCTCGAACATGGAGATCTGCTTCTTGTTGCCGAACACCGGACGCAGCACGTCGTCCACGTTGATCATGCGCCGGTTCTTTTGATCTTGCAGATCTTTGCGCTTGATATAGTCCCACAGCTTCTTCACCACTTGCGTGCGCGGCATCGGCTTGTTTCCCACGATGGCGGCGAGTTGTGCGCTGGGCTGTAACGGCGTCTTTAAACCGCCGCCCCCGCCAGCTTTCTTCTTTTTCGCTACGGGTTTCTTTTTAGCAACTGCGGTCTTCTTGGCGGGCATCCGTTTCTTAACCTGTGTCTTCTTCCTGGATTTCGGCGCAGTCTTTTTGGCAACAACCTTCTTCTTCGCTTTGGGCATATCTGTTCCTTTTCTAGTGTTGATGAATAATGCGCGCGAGCCAAGCCGCGCTCCCCATGATTAAGACCGGGATGATTTTATCTTTAATTGTGTCTCTACGATAGTCTTTTGTATGGGAATTGCCACAAGAAGCTATAAGCATCCTTGCGTTGCCACGCCGCAAAACCTACTATAGCTCTCATGGTGAGCGGTAACTCGCTCGCTACCGCGCCAGGGTGGCGCGACACACCATTCTTACAATTGAAAGGAATCGATTTCAATGAAAAATCTTTCCCGACTGTTGACCTTCGTTTTCGCTGTTTTTTTGTTGTGTCTCGCACAGTTGTCCTGGAGTCAAACGCTCGTCGCCGGCGCGTCCGCGCGCGCCGGCGGTCGCGACACGGTCGATAGGTTGATCGTGAAGCTGCGCCAAGCCGCCGCTCCCGGCCGCCTGTCCGCGCAGCAGAAGCTGATCGCGCTGAGCACCAAGAGCGGCGTCAGGCTGTCGCACTTGCGCGCCATGTCGGGCGGCTCCGACGTGCTGCTGCTGGAAAAACGCCTTAAGAAAACCGAGGCGGAGGCCGTGGCGCGGCAACTGGCCGCTGATCCCGACGTGGAATACGCCGAGCCGGATTTGCCCGTGCACGCCGCCCTGCTGCCCAATGATGGACAGTACGTCAATCAGTGGCACTACAAGGCTCCCGGCGACGAAATCGGTGGAATTAATCTGCCGCCCGCATGGGACATCACCACCGGCGCGGCGAATATTTCCGTGGCGGTTATCGACACCGGGATTTTGCCTCACGCGGAATTTGCCGGACGCACCTTGCCGGGTTTCGATTTTATTTCCGACGTGCCGGTCGCTAACGACGGCGACGGACGCGACGCCAATCCCGTCGACCCCGGCGACTGGATCACGGCGGAGGAAAACGCCGGCACGGCGGCGGGCGGATACTTCGCCGGCTGCGGCGTGAGCAACAGTTCCTGGCACGGCGCGCACGTGGCGGGCACGGTGGGCGCAGCGAGCAATAATGCGCAGGGCGTGGCTGGCGTGAATTGGACATCTAAAATTTTGCCGGTGCGCGTGTTGGGCAAGTGCGGCGGCTATACCTCGGACGTGGTGGATGGTATGCGCTGGGCCGCCGGTCTTGCCGTGCCCGGCGTGGCCGCCAATCCGAATGCGGCGCGGGTGTTGAACCTCAGCTTGAGCGGCGCGGGGGCATGTGGACTGACTTTGCAAAGTGCGGTGAACGAAATCGTTAACGCGGGCAAAGTGATCGTCGTCGCGGCGGGTAATCAGAATGCCGACGCAATGAATTCCAGCCCCGGCAATTGCGCCGGCGTGATCACCGTCGCCGCCACTAACCGCGCGGGCGGCAAGGCTTACTACAGTAACTACGGCGCCGGCGTGGAAATCGCCGCGCCGGGCGGCGCGCAAAGTTTCGCCAACGACCCGAACGGCATTCTCTCCACGCTCAACAGCGGCCTCGCCAGCGCAGCGGCGGACGATTACCGCTATTATCAAGGCACCAGCATGGCCACGCCGCACGTCAGCGGCTTGGTGTCGCTGATGCTTTCGGCCAACCCCGGCCTGACGCCGGCACAGGTGCTCAATCGCTTGCAGACCACGGCGCGCGCCTTTCCCGGCGCCGGATGCGGCGCGGCAACCTGCGGAGCCGGCATCGCCAATGCCGCGGCGGCGGTGGGCGATGTGAGCCGCTTGATCAAACTCAGCAGCGCCGTCTTGAATTTCGGCGACGTCACGGTGGGAACCGGCGGCGCGCCGCGAACATTCCAGTTAACCAACACCAACACCGCGAGCACCGCGCTCGGCATCGGCGCGGCAAGCATCAGCGGCGCCAACGCGACGGACTTCACGCTCAGCACCAACACGTGCAGCGGCGCGACGCTGGCGCCACGCGCGCAATGCGCGATCAGCGTTGTTTTCAAACCCACTGCCGCAGGCGTACGCACGGCGCAGGTGACGGTCGCCGGCAACGCCGCCAACTCCCCACAGCGTGTAAATTTATCCGGCACGGGCCTCGCCGCCGCGACGTTGCAATTCGGCGCCGCTAATTATTGGATGAACGAGGCGGGTACGCGCGCCGCCATCACTGTGACACGCAAGGGAGATTTAAGCAAAGCGCTGACGGTTAACTATGCGACCGGTAACGGCACGGCGAGCGCGGGCGCGGACTACACCGCAGCCAGCGGCGTGATTTCCTTCGCGGCGGGCGACGGCGCGCCGAAAACTTTTTTCGTCCCGATCACCAACGATCCGGCCGTCGAGACTAATGAAACGGTGAGGTTGAGCTTGAGTAATCCCGGCGGCGGGGCGAGCTTAGGAACGCCGGCCGCCGCCGTCTTGACCATCGTGAATGACGACACATCGGTGCAGTTCAGCACCGGCTATTATGCGGTTAACGAAGGCGTAGGCAACGCCATCGTCACCGTGACGCGCAGCGGCAACCTGACCCGCGCGGTAACAGTGAATTATGCGACGAGCAACGGCAGCGTCGTGGCCGGCGGCGATTATGTCGTCAAGAGCGGGACGGTGAGTTTCGCCGCGGGCAACGGCGCGCCGAAGGGCATCGCCATTCCCATTATCAACGACAGGCTGGTGGAACCGACTGAAATTTTTCGCGTAACGCTACACAACCCCAGCGGCGCCGTGTTGGGCGCGCGCAGCGACGCGAGCATCGCCATTATCAACAATGACTAGCCGTTTGGCCGTAACGGCCGTGTGTCAATCGCCTGCCGAAAACTTTGATAAACTAAGAGCGTCTAACAAAATGAACCGCCAAGACGCCACGAGCACCAAGTTTTAACCAATTTGAAAGACGCGTTCTCTTTAGCGACCTTGGCGTCTTGGCGGTTAATTTCTTTATTGTTAGAGGCTCTAAGGCATGGCTGCGGCGCAAGGCAAGAACACCGGACTGCGCTTGATGCTCGGCGGTGACGTTATGTTAGGGCGCATCGTGGCGGAGTTTATCAAGACGCGCGGCGCGGAATATCCGCTCGGCCCCCTCTCCGCGCTGCTGCGCGGCGCTGATGTTACGCTGGTAAATTTGGAATGCGCGATCACCGACTCGCAGCAGCTCTGGCCCGGCGCACCCAAGGCGTTTTATTTCGGCGCGCCGCCGCAGGCGGCGCAGTCGTTGGCCGCGGCGGGAATTGATCTGGTCAGCCTCGCCAATAATCACACGCTTGATTTCGACGTGCGCGGGTTGCTTGATACACTGGAACACTTGCGCGCGCACGGCATCGCTTACGCTGGCGCGGGCGCGGACATCGACGCCGCGCGGGCGCCCGCCGTGGTCGAGCGCGGTGGGATCAGATTCGGCTTAGTGGCCTATTGCGACCATCAAGAGGACTTCGCCGCCACGGCGCAGCGCGCGGGCATTGCGTATCTTGACCTGGACGATGAAGCGGGCGCGCTCGCGGAATTGCGCGCAGGCTATCAGCGCCTGCGTCAGGCGGCGGTGGACTGGCCGATTTTATCTCTGCACTGGGGCTCGAACTGGGCGCAGCGTCCGTCCGATTACTTTGTGCGCCTGGCCCGCGCGGCGATAGACATGGGCTATGGAATTCTATTCGGCCACAGCGCGCATCTATTTCAAGGCGTCGAGATTTATCGCGGCCGCCCTATCATCTACGCTGCCGGCGACTTGGTAGACGATTATTACGTCGATCCCGATTTCCGCAACGACCGCCAGTTGTTATTTGAACTGACGCTGACCCGCAATCAACTTCAGCGCATCGATCTGCATCCGGTGTTTATCGAAGAATGCCGCGTCCAGCCCGCGGCGGGAGACGACTTTGAGCATATCGCGCGGCGCATGACGGCGCTATGCGCTGAACTCGGTACGCGCGTGCAGCGCTCAGGCAACAGGCTTTGGATTGACGTTCACTCGCTTGTGTGATGTTTTCCTACCGTGACACCGACGGCTTGCGGACCTTCCTTGCCTTGCTCCTCCACAAACGTCACCTCCATGCCGGTTTTGAGACGTTCAAATTCCGGATGTATCACACTGTTGCGATGAAAATAAATTTCATCTCCATCCAAAGATGTGATGAAACCGTAACCCTCTTCGGGAAATAATTTAGTTACGCGGCCGTGACGCGGCAGGTCATGCGTCTTGATGTCGCCGCGCTGATGACGCGCATAGTCCTCCAACTGGCGGCGTGCCGCGTCAAAGGCATCGCGCAGCGCCACGTAGACGTCTTCGTTGAGATTGTGGTTGACGACAAGTTCCGCGCCCGGCACGGTAAGGTCGATGCGCACCTGATAGAGCTTGCCTTGATGCTTATGCCTCTGCGGCGTCTCCACCACGACCCGGCAGCCCATGATTCTTTCATAATATGACTCCAGCTTTTCCGCCTTTTTGCGAATACGCGCTTCGATGGCCGGAGAATGCGGAATGTCGCGAAAAGTAATTTGGAGTGGAAGCTGCATAGTTCCTCCTTGGCGTTGATCTTAGCGGTCCTTTAATGATGTCGTTTTTAAGAATAGCATAGGTTAGGGCGCAATTCGCGCGCCCCGTACTGCATCAACTACGAACCGGCGCATCGATTCTGCCGGGCGCATAGAGAGAAGATCAAATCACGTGTACGAGATAGATGGTTCCCATGGCGAAGGCGGCGGACAACTGGTGCGCACCGCAGCGACCTTAGCGGCCCTAACCGGCCGTTCACTCCGGTTGCGCAATATTCGCGCCCGACGCCCGAAACCCGGCTTGGCGGCACAACATCTCACCGCGGTACGCGCGGTGGCCGCCTTGTGCAACGCCGAAGTAAGCGGCCTGGAGCTGGGCTCAAAAGAACTTACCTTCCGGCCCGGCGCGCTGCACGGCGGACGGTTTGATTTCGACGTGGGCACCGCCGGCAGCATGACCCTGGTGCTGCAGGCCGTACTTCCCGCCGCCGCGGCCTGCCGCTCACCCGTACACCTGCGTCTGACCGGCGGCACCGATGTGAAAGCGGCGCCACCGCTGGATTATTTGCGCTATATACTGCTGCCGCTGCTGGCGCGCATGGGCCTTACCGTAACGCTTACCGTGCAACGGCGCGGTTATTATCCGCGCGGCGGCGGCGCCATCGAGGTGGACGTGTCGCCGCTGGAACGGTTGTGTCCGCTGCATTTACCGACGTGCGGCCCCGTGCAGGAAATCGGCGGCATCGCCCATGTCGCCAACCTGCCTGGCCATATCGCAGCGCGCATGAAACAGGCGGCGCTGGATAAATTACACGGCCTCCCTAACGCGCACATCGACGTCCGCGTGTTAGAGCAGAACGGCGCCATCGGCCAGGGCGGCGCCATTGTAGTATGGGCGCGCACACCGTATACCTTATTAGGCGCCGCGACCACCGCGGAGCGCGGCGTACCCGCTGAGCACCTCGGAGAAACGGCAGCCAAAGCATTGCGCGCCGAGATCACCGCGGGCGCGACCGTGGATATCCACGCCTCCGACCAATTACTGATTTATCTGGCGCGCGCGGCGGGGCCGTCACGGTTCCTGGCGCGCGGCCTGTCCTCGCACGCGGAGACGACCCTCTGGCTGCTGCAACAATTTCTTCCAGTGCATTATATCGTGACCCCCGTGGGGCAACTCGTGCAGATCGATATAGAACCCTCGGCATGCGGCTAACGCACCAGGCAGTGCGCCACAAAAGGCCGCACGGCGTTTTTGAAATCTTCGAACTCGACGTCGGAATACGTGGTTTTGCCGAGAAATTGGGCATCCAAAACCTTGTCCGGCACGAATTTTTGCAGCGCATACAAGTGCGCACCCTGTATTAATTTTGCTATGTCTACAATATCATCCTTGCCGAGTTGTGATTTGACTATGGTGGTGCGGAATTCGTAATCAATTCCGGAATGCATGATTAGCCGGATACTCCGCACGATATTGTTAATATCAATCTCCACATTGATAACTTTTTGGTATTTTTCCAAAGGCGCCTTGATGTCCATGGCGATATAATCCAGGGCCTTGTGCTCGATGATTTTTTCGAGCAGCCGTGGGTTGATGCCGTTGGTGTCGAGCTTCACCAGAAAACCCAGCGCCTTCACCTTCAAAATAAATTCGAGCAGATCGGGCTGCACGGTCGGCTCGCCGCCGGTAATGACCACGGCGTCGAGCTTGCCGCGGCGCGCTTCTAAAAACTCCAAGACCGCCTGTTCTGGAATGAGCGGCGCATACCTTTCCGGTAGCACCAGTTCGGCGTTGTAACAATAGCCGCAGCGGAAATCGCAGCCGCGCGTGAATATTATGGCGCTGATTTGATCCGGATAATCGATCAAAGAAAACTTTTGCAAGCCGCCGATATCCATTGCTTACACTTTAAACATCTTTCTTTGCTCAAATTCCTCTTGCTTGCCTTTGTTCCATTGATTGACGGGGCGCAGATAACCGACCACGCGCGAATACACCTCGCAGCGCGCGCCGCAGCGCGGACACGCAGGATGTTTTCCGGTAATGTAACCGTGCGAGGGACAAACGCTGAACGTGGGCGTGAAGGTAAAGTAAGGTAAGTGATAATTTTCGCAGAGTCTGCGCACCAATTTCTTTATCACCATAGGTGACTCTACCTGCTCGCCTGCAAAGATGTGCAACACGGTACCGCCCGTGTAACGGCTTTGCAACGCGTCTTGCAAGTCGAATGCCTCGAACACGTCGTCGGTGAAATTCACCGGCAGTTGCGATGAATTGGTGTAGAACGGTTCCGCGCCGTTTTGGTAATCCGCCTCGTTCGCGCAGATAATATCCGGATATTTTTCCTTGTCCTTGCGCGCCAGGCGGTAGGCGGTGGATTCCGCCGGCGTGGCTTCGAGATTGTAATTATTGCCGGTCTCCTGTTGAAACTCGACGAGCTTGCCGCGCATGAAATCGATCGCTTTTATCGCAAAGGCGCGGCCTTGTTTGGAGGCGATCGTTGCGCCGAACAAATTCAGACACGCCTCGTTCATGCCCACTAGGCCGATGGTCGAGAAGTGATTTTTCCAATATTCGCCGAAGCGTTTTTTGATATCGCGCAGATAATATTTTACATAGGGGTAAAGCGCCCGCTCGGTAAGACGCTCCAGCGTCTTGCGCTTGATTTCCAGACTGCGTTGCGCAAGTACCATGAGGCTTTCCAAGCGCCGCAGGAGATCATCTTCATTTTCCGATAAATAGCCGAGCCGCGGCATGTTGATAGTGACCACGCCAATGGCCCCGGTGAGCGGGTTAGCGCCGAAGAAGCCACCGCCGCGGCGCTCCAGAGTGCGCGTATCGATGCGCAGCCGGCAGCACATGGAGCGCGCATCCTCCGGCTTCATGTCGGAATTGATGAAGTTGGAAAAATAAGGAATGCCGTATTTGGCCGTCATGCGCCACAAGCCTTCCAGCACAGGATTTTCCCAATCGAAATCCTTGGTGATGTTGTAAGTTGGTATAGGGAAGGTAAACACACGGCCCCTGGCGTCGCCTTCCACCATAACTTCTAGAAAGGCTTTGTTGAAGACGTTCATTTCTTCCTGAAAATTTTTGTAGGGCTGGTCTTGCACGGCGCCGCCGATGATAACGCCTTGTCCGGCGAGATAATCGGGCACACGCACGTCGAGCGTAATGTTGGTGAACGGCGTTTGAAATCCGACCCGGGTCGGCACGTTAATATTGAAGATGAACTCTTGCAGCGCCTGCTTGACGTCCGCGTAGCTCAGGCCGTCGTAGCGGATGAACGGCGCGAGCAGCGTGTCGAAATTGGAAAATGCCTGCGCACCCGCCGCTTCGCCTTGCAGCGTGTAAAAAAAATTCACCACTTGGCCCAGCGCGCTCCTAAAGTGTTTAGCCGGTTTGCTCTCGATCTTGCCGGGCGCGCCCTTGAAGCCCTCATTGAGCAAATCCATCAAGTCCCAACCCACGCAATACACGGAAATAGCATTGAGATTATGGATGTGAAAATCGCCATCGAGATGAGCAGCCTTGATTTCCGGAGGATATATTTTGTTCAGCCAATAAATTTTGCTAATCTCGGAAGAAATATAATTGTTCAGGCCTTGCAGGGAGTAGGTCATGTTGCTGTTTTCCTGCACCTGCCAGTCGAGCTGTTCCAGATATTGATCGACCAGGTCAACGTCAGCCTTGGCGATTATCTCGCGCAAAGCGGCGCGCTGCGCGCGGTAAAGGATATAGGACTTGGCGGTTTTATGGTAGGGCGAAGATAGCAGAATTTCCTCGACGATGTCCTGGATATCTTCGATGCTGGGCGGCGCGGTGAGCACGCGCTGAGCGGCGCTCAATACTTGCTGCGTAAGTTGCTCGGCGACACTTGCATCGAATTCGCCGGTGGCGACGCCGGCGCGCGCGATGGCGCGCGTGATCTTGGCGGGGTCGAACGCCGCCAGGACGCCGTCGCGCTTTCTGATGTGGTGGAACATATCCCGCCCCTCCGAACACATGGCAAGGCAGCCGTGCAGGAAAAGCACGCCCTATAGGGTGGGCGTGCCCTCGCGCGCGTATTTTTTTTCATGCTGCTTCTGACATTCGTAGCAGCGCTTGGCGGTCGGGTAAGCCAGCAGCCGCTCGTAGCCGATGTCGCCGCCGCAGTCGATGCACGTGCCGTAGCTGCCGTCGGCGATGCGCCGCTTGGCCGCCTCGATGTCGCGTATTTCCTGGATCTGCCTATCTATGATGGCGGTATCCATATCCGCCAGCAGGTCCGCCACCGAGGCATCGCCAACGTCCGCGACTGCGCCGGCCATGTCGATGTAGCGCTGCTGGTCGGAACGGATCAGCTCACTGCGCACATCCTCGATCAATTGCTTATAGCGGTCGTCCAGCATGTGCTTGAGGCGCCCCAATTGCTCATCGGTCAAATTTGACATAGATCAATTTCTCCTTGTCGAATAGCGGGTATGATTATTTTTCGGTTTCTCAGCGATAGGCTCAGTTAATCCTTTTCCAGCGGGCCTGTCAAATTTCGCCGCATAGTGGTTACCGCATAATAAAAGAGGAGGTCGTCATGCCGGACGTATTAAAGGTGATCGAGGTGCTTGCCGAATCGGACAAAAGCTGGGAAGACGCGGCGGCCCAGGCCGTCACGCGCGCGTCGAAAACCCTACACGGCATTAAATCCATTTATATTAAAAACTTCGAGGCCAAGGTGGATAACGGCAAAATCATTAAATACCGCGTCAACGCCAACATTTCATTTTTGCTGGATTGAACGCGCGTGGGTTATGACTGTCCGGGCTGACGGTGTTTGGTGCTCTCGCGCAGCACGGCCACCACTTCGTCGTCTTCTACTTGCGGGAAGTCGCGGTAGAACTGTCCCACGGCGTAAAAATAGTCCGGCGCGTGCAGGCAGATGACTTCATCGGCGTAAGCCTCTACTTTACGTAAGGTATCCGGCGGCGCAACCGGCACGGCGGCGATCAGCTTCTGAGGTTTTTTGGCGCGCAGCGCATGCAGCGCGGAGATCATGGTGGCGCCTGTGGCCAGACCGTCATCGACGACGATGACGATACGGCCCGTGGGATTCACCGGCGGGTGCACCGGCGTGTACTGCGCACGGCGGCGGCGCATGGTTTCCAGTTGCGTCTGCTTTTCGGCCTCGATGTAATCCGGTGTGGCGCCCGCGCTCGCGGCGTAGTCGGACACATAGGTCCAGCCACTTTCGTCCACGGAACCGATGGCGAACTCCGGATTGCCGGGCGCGCGCAATTTTCTCACCAGCACCACGTCCATCTCACCGCCCAGCTCATCGGCGATCAGTTTAGCCATGGGCACGGCGCCGCGCGGGATCGCCAGCAGTAGAGGATTTTTTCCGCGATAGTGCGCGAGCCGTTCGGCCAGCAGTTGCGCGGCTTCTTCACGATTTTGAAATTGCATGGCCTGCTCCTTCCTTAGGGTGGACTGATCCGCTATAGCGCCGCAGAGAGGTGCCGCGCGATGCTGACAACCCGCGCATGCAGCGGCGCGCGTGGAGATAGTGTATCGCTTACCAAAATTTTGTCGATGGGCGCCGCGCTCAAAATTTTATAGCTGGGCGCGGAAAAAACGCCATGCGTGGCCGCCACGATGATGGACTCAGCGCCCTGTTTTTTCAGCACGCGCGCGGCGGAGGCGATGGTGCGCCCGGTGTCGATCATATCGTCCACCATCAGCACGCGTTTTCCTTGCACCGGGTAAAGCATGTGCACGCGCCCCACGACGTTGTGGCGGGGCCGATGTTTCAACATAACAATAACCGGAGCATCGCCCGCGACTTGTCGCGCCCGCGCCGTCGCGCCCTTGTCAGGCGCTACTACGACGTCCACGCCCTCGGCGAACAGCGCTTGCGTAATGAACGGTAGGCAAAAGATTTCATCGTGCGGCGCAAACATGGCGCGCACGGCGTCGCTGTGCAGATCAATAAATATTCTACGCTGCGCCGGGATATGATTAACGGTATTGGCGATCATGCGCGCCATGACCGCTTCGCCGCGCGCGCTTTGCCGGTCTTGGCGACTGTAGCCGAGATAGGGGATGCACAGCGTCCCGATGATAATGCCGCTGTCCTGCGCCGCCTGCGCCAACGCCAGCAATTCGAACAGTGAACCGGGATCGGGTGTGATGTTGGCGAGCAGTGTGATGGTTTTTGGTTTTTTTGAGTAGTGCAGGCGATAATAATATTCGCCGTCGGCGAATTGCTTGACCTGGTATTTGAGTAAAGCAGCGCGCTTAAACTTGGCGAGTTTAGCGGCCAGGTGTGTGCAGTTTTTTGTTGTGAGGATCACATGTTTATGCCTTTTATTTTACCATCCATGGCGCGGCTTCGTTTGCCGTCTTTGATGCAGCGCGGCTCATGACAATATCGGGTCGCCATCCACGGCGAGACTTCAGCTTTCTTAATTAACCCCAGCCAAGGCATCCTGTCCTGTCGTTCGGACGCTTCGCGTCCTCACCCCTTTACGCAAGCCTTAGGTTTTAGAAACGCCACGCGGCGCGCCAAGCCGGCCTTTTCCGTAGCTTCCGCGACCAAGTCCACATCCTTGTAAGCGCCCGGCGCTTCTTCCGCCGCGCCGCGCATGGAGCGGGTGCGGATTAGAATACCGCGCGCCGCCAATTCATCGATGAGTTCGCGGCCGCGCCAATGGCGCAACGCTTGGTGACGGCTCATGGCGCGCCCGGCGCCGTGACTGGCCGAGGAGTAGGCCTGGGTTTCGCTTTCCGCGGTGCCGGCCAACACGTAGGAGCCTGTACCCATGCTGCCGCCGATGATCACCGGCTGCCCAACCGCGCGGTAACGCTCCGGCACGGCGGGGTGATCGGGGCCGAAGGCGCGCGTCGCGCCCTTGCGGTGCACGTAAAGCAGCCGCTGCGAACCGTTGACCTTGTGCTTCTCCGCTTTACACGTGTTGTGCGACACATCGAAGAGCGTTTCGAGTATTGCGGCCGGCGTGATCCTGGTGAACACTTCGCGTGTGAGGTGCGTGAGTATTTGGCGATTGGCCAGCGCGCAATTGATGGCGGCGTTCATGGCGCCGATATAGCGCTGTCCTTCGGGAGAGTTGATGGGTGCGCAGGCGAGTTCACGGTCCGGCAGGTTGATGCCTAGACGGCTGGCGGCCTTAGCGAGCAGCACCAAATATTCAGTGCCGATTTGATGACCCAATCCGCGCGAACCGCAATGGATGGAGACGACGATCTGTCCTTCGCGCAGGCCGAACGCGCGCGCGGCCTCGGCGTCATGAATGCGATCCACCACTTGCACTTCCAGGTAGTGATTACCGGAGCCGAGCGTGCCCATCTCGCCACGCTGGCGCTTCTTCGCGTGATCGGATACGTTCTCCGGCACGGCGCCCACGATGCAGCCGTGTTCCTCGACGTACTCCAAATCTTCGGGCACGCCGTAACCATGGCGCAGCGCCCATTGCGCGCCGCCGCGCAGCACGTCGTCGAGTTGCGCGGGCGCGAGTTTAAGTTCGCCCTCTTCGCCCACGCCCGCCGGGATGGCGTGAAACAAGCCGTCGGCCAGCCGTTGCATGACCGGCGCGGCGTCTTGCAGCGTGAGATTGGTGCGCAGGCAACGAATGCCGCAAGAGATGTCGAAACCCACGCCGCCTGCGGAAATGATGCCGCCCTGTTCGGGGTCGAACGCGGCGACGCCGCCGATGGGAAAGCCGTAACCCCAGTGCGCGTCCGGCATAGTCATGGCCGCGCCGACCAAGCCGGGCAAACGGGCCACGTTGGTGATTTGCTCAAGCACCTTGTCATCCATACCGGCGAGCAGCGGTTCGCTGCCGTAGAGTCGCACCGGCGCACGGCTCTCACCGGGAGCGGGCGCTACGCTCCAACGGTAATCGTCGATTTTACTCAGCCGGCTCATGTCCATGAGGGTATTCTCCATTCATCAAACATCCACCACGCAACGCGCTTCCCAGCTCGTCGCGCCGTGCTTAACGGAAAGCGCGGTGAGCGTCGCGCCCTTGACCTCCACGCCCTTCTCCAGTCCCGCGCGCCACGGCTCGCCCCATGCCTCGCCGCGCCATTGCGCGCCGTCCTTGCGCAGACCAAAACGACCCAGGATCAGTCCGCGCATACGCGCCTCGGCGAGCAGGCCGTTCAGCCACCTCACCAGCGCGAATTCGACGTCGGCCTCTTCGAAGGTAAATTCAATATGCTGTCGCGGCTGCACGGCGGCGAGATCGGCCATAATGGCGAACATGGCTTCGGCCGCCGCCACGAACGCCGCCTCCACGGTCGCGCCGCGGCCTATGACGCCGATATCGGCCTCATGGTCAAAGTAGGCGCGGCTTGTAAAATCGGACACTTCCATGCGTTAGAACTCTGAAGTGGTGCAAGCTCCGAGACCGCTTGATCCCGACGCAAAGCGGCGTATTATTAAGCTTACCTTGTTGTTTAAACTTATACCAGCATACCCTGAGATATTGCATGTGCCTCGCCGTTCCCATGCAGGTGCTTGAGATTCACGGATACGACGCGCGTTGCAACGCCAACGGCGTGGAACGCCGCGTGAATCTGTTTTTAGTGCAAGACCAAGCTGTCAGCGTAGGCGACTTCGTCGTGGTGCACGTCGGCTACGCCATTCAAAAAATTGAGCCCGGGCAGGCGCGCTCGGCGTGGGAAACGCACGATCAACTGCACGCGATGGAACCCCCCCATGCATGAGCTTACGATCTGTCAGGCGTTGCTTAAACAAGTGGAGACCGTCACGGCGGAGCAGCGGGCGTGCGGCGTCGAACGTATTACCTTGCGCATCGGGCCGCTCGCCGGTGTACAGCCGGAATTGCTCGAACAGGCCTTTTTGACCGCGCGTGGCGGCACGTGCGCCGCTACAGCGCAACTCGTGATTGAACACGAAGCGCTACGTGTGCGCTGCCGGGAATGCGGCGCGGAGAGTGCGGCCACTGTTAATAACCTTGTGTGCGCGCGGTGCGGCGACTGGCGCACACAACTGCTCAGCGGCGATGCGATGCTTTTGCAAAGCGTTGAACTGATGTTGCCCGACCCGGAGGCCAGTCATGTGTGACGCCTGCGGCTGTAACATCACGCCCGGCGATCGGCATCTTATCTACAAGCCCGTCACGCCGAGCGGAAACGCCGTAACGACGCTCCAGAATTTACTCGCGGAAAACGACCGGCAAGCGCTGCACAACCGCGCGCATCTCAACGCGCACGGCGTGCTCGCCGTTAATCTGATGTCCGCGCCTGGTGCGGGTAAAACCACGCTACTGGAGTCCACCATCGCCGCGCTGAAAAATGAATTGCGCCTGGCGGTGATCGAGGGCGATCTGGAAACCGAGAATGACGCCACGCGCATACGCGCGCAAGGTGTGCCCGCCGTGCAGATCACCACCGGCAGCGCGTGCCATCTGGACGCGCACATGGTGCACGATGCGCTGCACACCATGGCGCTCGATGAAGTGGATATTCTGTTCATCGAAAACGTCGGCAACTTGGTATGCCCGGCGAGTTTCGACCTGGGGCAACATCACAACGTCACCCTGCTCGCGGTGACGGAGGGCGATGACAAACCGGCCAAGTATCCGGTGATGTTCCGCGCCACGGATTTACTGCTACTCAACAAAATTGATTTATTGCCGTTTTTGGATGACTTCGATCCCGAAAAGGCGTTGCAACACTTCCGCGCGCTGGCCAATCCCGCGCCGCTGCTGCACGTGTCCGCCAAGAAAAAAACCGGGCTGAACGGCTGGCTCGACTGGCTGCGCCGGCAAGTCAGCGCACGGCGCGGGCGCACTGAGCACATGCTGCAGACCGCATTATGACGACCGACGCGCGGCAATGGCTTACTAAAATCCGCGCGCTGCCGCTGCCGGAAAAAGTGCGCATCATGAATGTGTGCGGCGGACACGAGCGCACCATCAGCAAAGCCGGGTTGCGTGGTGCGCTGCCCGCCAACATCGAATTGATCCCCGGCCCCGGCTGCCCGGTGTGCGTGTGCCCTGAGCAGGACGTGTATCGCGCCATACAACTTGCGCTGCATGAGCAGATCATTCTCGTCACGTTCGGCGATATGCTGCGCGTGCCGGTGAATGCGCCGAAAGGCGAAATCCGCTCGCTGGAACAGGCCAAGTCGGCGGGCGCCGACGTGCGCCCCGTCGCCTCGCCCGTAGAGGCCGCGCACATCGCCGCGCAACATCCCGATCGCAACGTAGTGTTTTTCGCGGCGGGTTTCGAAACCACCATGGCGCCGGTGGCGGCGCTGCTCGCGCAAGATGCGCCGGATAATCTTTTCGTACTGCTATCCGGGCGGCTGACCTGGCCCGCGGTGGCGATGTTGCTTGACTCGGAACAACCCGGCTTTGATGCGCTGATCGCGCCGGGCCACGTCGCCACCATCATGGGCGTGCAGCAATGGCGTTTCGTGGTGGATAAACACGCCACCCCTGCGGCGGTTGCGGGTTTCACGCCAGAAAGTTTGCTGGCCGCCGTCTACTCCACGCTGCGCCAACTCGTGGAAGGCGCATGTTTTCTTGATAACTGCTATGGCGAAGTAGCGCAGCCCACAGGCAATGCAGCGGCACAAAACTGTCTGGCGCGCACTTTGGATGTCGTCGATGCCGAGTGGCGCGGCATCGGCACGATACCCGCTTCCGGCGTTGCATTAAAATCGGCGCTACACGCGCGCGATGCGCGTCGGCGGTTTCCTGAGAATGATTCCGCGCGCAAGCGCATTGGCGAAATGCCGCCCGGCTGCGATTGCGCGAGGGTTGTACTAGGCAAGATTTATCCCGATGAATGCAAACTCTACGGCCGCGCGTGCACACCGCGCACACCCATCGGCCCGTGCATGGTGTCCGATGAAGGCGCCTGCCGCATTTGGTGGGCGAGCGGCGGGCCTAGGAGCCGCGAGCGCCGGGGGCAGGAAGCCCTGGCTGGACTTTTACGCGGAGCAGGGATAGCGTAGCGTAAAAGGCGGCGCGCGTAGCGGCGCGTACCATCCAAACCACACACTGGAGGAATTACCATGACCATCGCACATACACTGCAAGACTATATGGCGCAACGCGGCGTTCAATACGAACTGCTTCCCCATCCGCGCGCGCTTACCAGCATGGAGACCGCCGAGGCGGCGCATATTTCCGGTGATTGCCTAGCGAAGGCCGTCATGCTCGAAGACGACGGCGGCTACGTGATGGCGGTGCTGCCCGCCACGCACCAAGTGCGGGTGAATCGTCTGAGCGGACAGTTACAGCGCAAGCTGCGTCTGGCGACGGAGCGCGACTTTTCAGATTTATTCAGGGACTGCGAACTCGGCGCGATTCCGCCGCTGGGCGTCGCCTACGGTATCCCCACTGTCGTGGATGATAGTCTCGCCGAGCAAGCGGATATTTATTTTGAAGCGGGCGATCACGAGGAACTGGTACACGTGAACGGCGGACAATTTATGGGCATGCTGTCCGAGGCCGAGCATGGACGATTCAGCAGCCACTTGTGATCGGCGCG
>JBFLZV010000033.1:0-23983 GCA_040756035.1 Pseudomonadota bacterium | reverse complement strand
GCCGCGCTCGGCGGCGGCGCGCTTTAGATTCTCCAGTTCATCACGCGCGTTTTTCCAGTTCTGGTAGGCCGCGCCCACTGCGTCGAGCAGCGCCGCGTGACCGGCGCTGTCGTCGAGTAACTGGCGTTGTATGTCGGTGCGCAGCAGCGATTGATGCTCGTGCTGGCCGTGGATGTCCACCAGCATTTCGCCCAGCTCTTGCAGTGATTGCATGGGGACGGGCGAGCCGTTGATGTAGCCTTTGGAGCGGCCCTCGCGCGTGACGACGCGGCGCAGCCAGCATTCGTCGCCGGCGTCCATGTCGTGCTCGCGCAGCCAGCGCTGTGCCGCGGGCAGGGCGCGGACGTCGAACTGCGCGGCGATTTCCGCGCGTTCGCAGGCGTGACGGATCACGCCGCTGTCGGCGCGGTCGCCGAGCGCCAGATTCAGCGCGTCAATGAGGATGGATTTGCCCGCGCCGGTCTCGCCGGTGAGCACGGTCATGCCCGGTTGCAGGTCCAATTCCACGTGTTCCACGATGGCGAAGTCGCGGATCTCGATGTGCGTGAGCATACGGGCGCGGCGATTCTACAATTTCCCGCCCCAGTGCAGCTTGGCGCGCAGCACGCGGTAGTAGTCATGCCCCGGCGGGTGCAGCAGGCGGATTTTTTTATCCTTTCTGCGAATTTTTATCAAATCCCCGGAGGCGAGGCTGAGGCCGATCTGGCCGTCGCACGTGACCTGCGCGGATTGGCTGCCGTCCTTGACGCGAATCTCCACGCGGCTGTCGCCGTCCACCACGATCGGGCGATTGCTCAGGGTGTGCGGACACACCGGCACCAGCACGATCGCGTTCAGCGCCGGGTGCAGAATGGGGCCGCCGCTGGACAGGGCGTAGGCGGTGGAGCCGGTCGGCGTCGCCACGATCATGCCGTCGGAGCGGTGCGTGTGCACGAGATGGTCGTTGACGTAGGTCTCAAACTCGATCATGCGCGCCACGTTCCATTTGTGCACGACCACGTCGTTCAGTGCGTCGCTGCCGCTGATGCATTCGCCCTCGCGCTCGATGGCGGCGCGTAGCATGATGCGATCTTCCTCGGTGTAAGAACCCTGCAAGACGGCGTCCAGCTTTTCCATCATTTCGCCGGGCGAGATATCCGCAAGAAAGCCCAAGCGGCCGCGGTTGATGGCGAGCAACGACACGTCATAGCCGATCAGTGAGCGCGCCGCGTTCAGCAGCGTGCCGTCGCCGCCGATGACGATGACGAGATCACAATGCTCACCGATCAGCGCGCGCGAACCGGTCTCCAGGCCGTGGCCCGGCAGCAATTCGGCGGTGCTCTCGTCGAGTATCACGCGCAGCCGACGCTGCTTGAGATAGTCGCTGAGCGCCTTGAGCGTCAGCTGAATGCTGGGATCGGCATACCTGCCGATCAGGCCGATGCAGTGAAACGGGGATGCCATGTATTTTTCCGCGAATTTTTACACTACCTCACGTTAACACATTGATTCAGCTTAGGCTATCCCCGGACCAGGGGTTGCGGGGAACGGCGCAGCGGCGGCGCGTGGGTGCGTGCGTCAGGCGACGCGGGAAAAGCGCCGCCACAAGGCGTTTCTGAACATTTTGAGGCGGCGCCGCACGCGCAGCCGCACCACGTTGGGGAGATAGCTGACCAGAATGGATAGCAAGCGGGGGCTGCGCAATGCCTCGGCGACGGCGGCCGCGAAGGCGCGTTTTTTTAACGGTCGCATGATGCGGTGATAGTCTATGCGCTGTTCGATGTAGGCGAGGCGGCGGGTGAGGGCGGCCAGGAGTTGCGCGTCGCGTCTGATCAGCTCGCGCGGCAACAGGGCCAGGTTGTTTTGGCGCAGTTGCTCGAAATTGCTGTGCATGTGCGCGGACGTGACCGAGTCGCGCCGCGAGCGGTAAAAATAGTAGGGCTGCGGCGTGACGATGAAGCGCGCGCCCCGTACGAGGCACGCTAGGTACAGGGCGAAATCCTCGCCGCAGCGCAGTGTTTCATCGTAGGCGAGGCCGTGTCGCGCCAAAAAGCCGCGGCGCATGAGCGGCTTGGCGGAACCCAGGCCGAGATGCCGCTTGCCGGGCAAATTGGACAGCACGAACTCCGCGGCGCTGATGACGCGGGCTTCGTTAAGGCGGCCGCCGTATTGCGAGAACAGCGTGCCCCAAGGACGCTCGTCGCCGTCCTGAATCATGTACAGGTCATCCGCGATTAAATCCGCTTCGTGCGCGCGCGCCGTTTCCAGCAAGCGCGCCAGACGTTGCGGTGCATACCAGTCGTCTGAATCCAAGATGCCGATCCACTCGCCGCGCGCCCGTTGCAGCGCACGGTTGCGCGCGTGGCTTTGCCCATGGTTGCGCGCCGAGGTGAGCAGGGTAATGCGCCGGTCGTCGAAGCCGCGCACGACGCTGACGGTATCGTCGGCGGAACCGTCATCCGCGACGATGACTTCGATGCGCCGTTCGGTTTGCGTCAGCACCGATTGCAGCGCACGCCCGATGTATCGCTCGGTGTTGCAGGCGGCGATGACGATAGACACCAGCGGTGTGGCGCGGCGTGCGCGCGCCGCGCCGCTTGGTTCAGGAAGACTGGTAGCGTGCACGATCGCGCCTGACGCCGGCAACTTCGCGTTCGAATATAAAGCTCAGCAACCGGTCGATGGTATATACGATTGGGTAGGTGATCATGCGGCCGAGTTTGTGGAGCTGCCAGGGAAACCACAGGCGGATGAAAAATAGGCGGTGTTTCTTGGAAAACTGCGCCATGCGCCGGACGAAAGGGTCGTCATCGGGCAAATTCCATTTGCGCCGTAGATGCTCGACGGTCGCTTGATTGCGCGTCTCGCTCCAGCGTTCGAAAAAGTAGGGCAGATCGATCCAACGCAGAGGCGACGCGGTGAAGTAGGTGACCATTGCATTCGGTTCCATATAGACGCCGCCGCCCGCCGCGCGCACGCTCAAGCAAAAATCTTGATGTTCGGAAACGCTCATGAAGCGTTCGTCCAGCGGCCCCAGCGTGGCGAAGATATCGTTGCGCGCCAGTGCGCAGTGAAATTCCACGGTTTCGGTGGGCTCGCGTTGTAGCTGCGACTGCACTTCGTGGAGTTTGCGCCGCGCGAAGCGATGCGCGCCGTGGAAGCTGCGCCGTTCTTGCTCTTGCTTGAAGTGCGCCTCGCCGCCGGCCATGTGGATGATCCGGTCTTCTAGTTTATCTTCCAGATACAGCGGCCCCACCACCCACGCGCCGGTTCCCTCGGCGCAGCGCAGCAGGTGTTCCAGCCAGCCCGGTGCGACGAACAGATCGTTATCGACGAAGGCGACGTATCGGGTGTCGACGTGCGCGCGTCCGAGGTTGCGCGCCTGATTAGGCGTGAGGAAATGCCCGGTGCGGATTAAATGAAAGCCTTTTTGCGCGGCTTGCTCGGCCAGGTAGCGTTGCACACGCGGCGGCGAGTTGCCATCGACGTACACGAGTTTGAAAGGGAGATCGGTGTTTTGGTAAATGCTTTCCAGCGACGGGATAACGTGGCTGAAGCGCTCGCGCGGGACAACGACGATGGTGACGAGTGGATAATCCATTCCTGCCTCCTATCCTTGGAAGAGTCCGACAAGCACTTTATAAGCGAGCAGTCCGGCATTGTCAAATTTAGGGATGAAATTTTTGCGCGAAGGCGGCGAATGTAAACAATTGTCAAGAAGGCTGTAAACAAATGTAAACACTCTTGTAGTGGAGCGGTGCGTCGCTAAACTGGCAACCGTGCAGTAAAGGCAATCGCATGATTGCCGAAATTCCGTAACCGGCTTCGGAATACGGCGACCGTGGTTTCAATGGAGGGTGAGGATAAACAGACAATTTCACAAGCGACTATTCGCCGCCGGTTTGTTGGGCGCAGCGGCGCTTATCATGCGGTCGATCGCGGTCGCCCGGGGCGCGGGCGGGGCTTACACCTCGATCATTTCGAAGTCTTCCTTGCGCGCGCCGCATTCGGGGCAGGTCCAGTTGGGCGGGATGTCTTCCCATTTGGTGCCGGGCGCGATGCCTTCCGCGGGTAGTCCTTCGGCCTCGTCGTAGACGAAACCGCAAATCACGCACATGTACTTCTTCATGAGTCCTAGGTCTCCTGCCTAGGCCAACATGGTGTCCTAGAGGCATCGGGGTGAATCGGAAAGGGCGCTATTTTGCCATGTTCGTAGGAATATGGGCTACATGATAGAATAAATTTTTGACTATGCGGCAAGGGACCACCGAGTTACCCTACGACAAGGATGATGAACACATGAATGACTCTCTACAATCCGCCCCTCTGGTGATGGTGTTTGCTGGCAGCGATCCCACTGGCGGCGCGGGTATCCAAGCCGATATCGAGGCGCTGGCCAGCCAAGGCTGCCAGGCCGCGCCGGTGATTACCGCCGTCACCGTGCAGGACACGCGCGGCGTCAAGGACTACACGGCGTTGAGCGCCACGCTGGTGATCGAGCAGGCGCGCGCGGTGCTGGAGGACATGCCGGTGGCCGCGTTTAAAATCGGCATGCTGGGGCGGCGCGACATCGTCGAGGCGGTGCATACGCTGTTGCACGATTATCCCAACGTGCCGGTGGTGTTCGACCCGGTGCTGGCCTCCGACAGCCGCTACAGCTTCGCCGACGAGACCATCAAACTGGCCATGACCACGCTGCTGCTGCCGCAGACCACGGTGCTCACTCCCAACAGCCTGGAGGCGCGCGCGCTTGCGCCGTCGGCGGATAGTCTGGATGCCTGCGCGCAACAGCTTCTGGATTACGGCGCGGAGTTCGTGCTTGTCACCGGCACGCACGAGCCGACGCCGCAGGTGGTGAACACCCTGTACGGCAATCGCCGCCAACTGGAGACGTTTGCGTGGGAGCGTCTGCCGGGCAGTTATCACGGATCGGGCTGCACGCTGGCCGCCGCCGTCGCCGGGATGCTGGCGCAAGGCTTGGAGCCGTTCACCGCCATCCACGAGGCGCAGCAATACACCTGGCAAGCGCTCAAACACGGCTATCGCCCCGGCAAGGGGCAATCCCTGCCCAACCGCCTGTTCTGGGCGCGCGTCGAGGAGCAGCGCGAACACAAGCAATGGAAAACCTGAACGCGCCGCGCGCCGTGGATGTGCCGCGCCTGCGCGGCTTGTATGTCATCACCGACAGTCAGCTTACCCCCTCGCAACACCTCATAGAGTGCGTGGCGCTGGCGTTGCGCGGCGGCGCGGCGCTGGTGCAGTACCGTGACAAAAGCATGGATGCGGCGCGGCGCGCGCGCGAGGCGCGTGAGCTGGCGGTGTTGTGTCGCGCACACCGTGTGCCGCTGATCATCAATGACGACGCGGCGCTGGCTGCCTCCGCCGGCGCGGACGGCGTGCATCTGGGGCGCGACGACGGCGACATCGCGCAGGCGCGGCGCGTGCTCGGAGAAAATGCCATCATCGGCGCATCGTGTTACAACGCGCTGGAGTCGGCGCTGCGCGCACAGGAGCAAGGTGCGGATTACGTGGCCTTCGGCGCGTTTTTCCCGTCCGCCACCAAGCCGCGGGCGGTGCGCGCCGATGCGGATATCTTGAAACAGGCCAAACAGAAGCTGCGCATTCCCATCGCCGCCATCGGCGGCATTACGCCCGTGCGCGGCGCCGATCTCATCGCGGCCGGAGCCGACATGCTGGCGGTGGCGCACGGCGTGTTCGGTCAATCTGATATCATGGTCGCCGCGCGACAGTACGCACAACTTTTCACCCGTTAGGAACCATCATGAGTAGATCACACGAACTTTTTCTCGCGGCGCAACGCCACATCCCCGGCGGCGTCAATTCCCCGGTGCGTGCGTTTCGCGGCGTCGGCGGCGATCCGCTGTTTTTCAAGCGCGGCGAGGGCGCGTACATCATCGACGAGGATAACAGTCCGTACATCGACTACGTCGGCTCGTGGGGCCCGATGATCCTTGGTCACGCGCATCCGCGGGTCATTCAGGCGGTGCAAGAGGCGGCGGCGCACGGCTTGAGCTTCGGCGCGCCCACAGCCGCCGAGGTGCAGATGGCCGAGCGCGTGTGCGAACTGATGCCGTCCATCGAGATGGTGCGCATGGTCAGTTCCGGCACCGAGGCCACCATGAGCGCGATCCGTCTGGCGCGCGGCTATACGGGACGCGACAAGATCGTGAAGTTCGAGGGCTGCTATCACGGCCACGCCGACTCGCTGTTGGTGAAGGCCGGTTCCGGCGCGCTCACGCTCGGCGTGCCGACCTCGCCGGGCGTGCCGGCGGCGCTCGCGGAACATACGCTCACGCTCGATTACAATGATCTCGAGCAGGTGCGCAAAGCGTTTTCCAAGCTGGGCAAACAGATCGCCTGCATCATCGTCGAGCCGGTGGCGGGCAACATGAACTGCGTGCCGCCCGCGCCCGGTTTTCTGGAAGGGTTGCGCGCGTTGTGCGATAAGTATGGCGCGCTGCTGATTTTCGATGAAGTAATGACCGGCTTCCGCGTGGCGTTGGGCGGCGCGCAGCAGCTTTACGACGTCAAGCCCGACCTTACCACGCTGGGTAAAGTGATCGGCGGCGGCATGCCGGTGGGTGCGTTCGGTGGGCGCAAAGACGTCATGGAAAAAATCGCGCCGCTCGGCCCGGTGTATCAGGCCGGCACCTTGTCGGGCAATCCGGTGGCGATGGCGGCGGGCCTCGCCAATTTAAATGAAATCAGCAAACCGGGGTTTTTCGAGCGTTTGAGCGCCGTCACGCAACGCCTCACCGACGGCCTCGTGCAACGCGCGCAACAGGCCGGCGTGCCATTCACCGTCAATCAAGTGGGCGGCATGTTCGGCCTGTTTTTTACCGACGCGCCGCGCGTGCAGAATTTCGCGCAGGTGATGCAGTGCGACGTAGAGCGCTTCCGGCGCTTCTTTCACGGAATGCTGGAGGAGGGCATTTATCTCGCGCCGTCCGCGTTCGAGGCGGGTTTCGTGTCCGCCGCGCACGGCGACGCGGAAATCGACGCGACCCTGGCCGCGGCGGAGCACGTGTTTTCCACCCTCTAAAATTACAGTTTATTCCACGGTCTTCAAGCTAAACATATTGCGCAACGCGCCGTCGTGCTTCCAGAGCTGATGCAGCACCGCCATGCCGACGTGGCCGATCCAGTATATCCACACGAACGTGGCGATGACTTCGTGCGCTTCGTTCGCCGCGCCGGTGTATAGATTAAGCTTGCCGCTCTCCGGCATCCAAAAGAACAGCACCGCGCCGGTCAGCGCGCTGCCTGTCACGGCCAGCATACCGAGAGCGTGCGTGAGACCGGCGAGTTTCCCCGTCGGTCCGCTGGGCGGCATACGCAGCGCCAGCAATTCGCGCGTCTCGCGCCACAGTTGCGCGCGATCCGCGGCGCGCCACGGGAACAGGTGACGCATCCCTGCGCCGCCCGCGCCCCACGCACTCCATGCCCAGTGCGCCAGCACGATCAGCAGCGCCGTCATGCCCAGCCACTCGTGCATTTCGAATAGCGCCGCCTCGATGCCGGTCAACGGTTCACCGGGCTCGGGGGCTTCGATCACCAGACTGTTCAACAATTGCAGACTGACCACGCTCGCCAAACCAAAGTGCAGCAAACGTGTCGGCTTATCCCACCAGCGCTCCCGGGCTGTCATCATGTCACCTCCGTCTTGAATTTCCGCTTACTCGGACTCGCCGTCTTCCTTATCGTCATCATGCTCATTTTCCTTTTCATCGGCGTCACGCCGACTTTCTTGTTCCTTGGCATCCTTGCGCGATTCGTGCCGCTCGTGCTGCGCGGACTCGCTCTCATGCTCGGCGCTCATCTGCCCGGTTTTCTCCTTGCCGGCGTCCTCCGCCGCCATTACACCGCCGAAAGGCAACGCACCCAGTACCGCACTCAGCAACGCCACGCTCAAAATAGTTTGATACAGTTTCATATCTAAATTCCTCAATGCTGCGCATCGAACCATTCGATGCTACGGCGCCAAGCATGGCACCCTATGCATTACTTGCGCCTTTCCGGAAGATTAACAATTAGTAATATGCCCGGCGGCCCGTGTATCTTATTATTGAACCATGCGCATTCTGATTATCGAGGACGACCGCCAGGCGGCAGGCTATTTGACCAAGGGCCTGCGCGAGAGCGGCTACGCAGTGGACCACGCCGCCGACGGCAACGAAGGCCTGCACAGGGCGTCGAGCGAGAATTACGATCTACTCATCGTCGATCGCATGTTACCCGGACGCGACGGCCTGACGGTGATCGCCGCGCTGCGTGCGCAGGGCAACGCCACGCCGGCGCTGATTCTCAGCGCGCTGGGCGAAGTCGACGACCGCGTGCGCGGCCTGCGCGCCGGCGGCGATGATTACCTGGTCAAACCCTATGCCTTTTCCGAATTGTTGGCGCGCATCGAGGCACTGTTGCGCCGCGGCGGCACGACGGGCCCGGAGACACTGCTGCGCGTGGCCGATTTGGAAATGGACCTGCTCGCGCACGGCGTGAAACGCGCCGGCCGGCGCATCGACTTGCAGCCGCGCGAATTCCGCCTGCTGGAATATCTCATGCGCCACAGCGGACACGTGGTGACGCGCACCATGTTGCTGGAACACGTGTGGGATTACCACTTCGACCCACAGACCAACGTCATTGACGTGCATATCAGCCGCTTGCGACAGAAAATCGACAAAGGCTTCGGTGCGCCGCTGCTGCACACCGTGCGCGGCGCGGGATATTCATTGCGTGCGCCTACCTAGCCTACTGCGCACCACGGCGTTTCGCCTGGCGCTGCTCTACACCGTTTTATTCGGTGGTTTCGCGGCGCTGTTGCTCGGGTTTCTGTACTGGACCACCACCAGCTACATGGAACGCCAGACCGAGCAATCCATCAGCGCCGAGGCGGCGAGTTTGCAAGACGAATACCGGCTGCACGGCTTGGATGGTCTGCGCCACATCATCGAACAGCGCAGCGCCGCCGCCGAGGACACCGACCGCTTTTACTTGCTGGCGCGAGAAGACCTCACGCCGCTCGCCGGCAACTTGAGCGATTGGCCGCGCGACGCCGACGAAGAGGACGGCTGGCTGGATTTCTCCACCACTGAAAGTGAAACGAACGAGCACGACGACGGCCATGACCCGCTCCCGGCGCGCGCGTTGCAGATCGCGTTGCCCGACGGCCAGCGCCTGCTGGTGGGGCGCAACCTGCACGAGCGCGAAGACCTGCGCGAACATCTATTGACGGCGCTGACCTGGGCGCTGTTCATCGCCTTGTTGCTGGCGCTCACCGGCGGGTTGATGATGAGTCGCGGCGTGTTGCGCCGCATCGACGCCATCAACCGCACCAGCCGCTCCATCATGGCCGGCCATCTGGAACGGCGCGTCCCCATCAGCGGCAGCGGCGACGAGTTCGACCAGCTCGCGGAAAATCTCAACCGTATGCTCGAACGCATCCAGCAACTCATGGACGGCATGCGCCAGGTCAGCGACAACGTCGCGCACGACTTGCGCAGTCCGCTGAGCCGTTTACGCAGTCGCCTGGAAGTCGCGCTGCTGACGCCGCGCAGCGAGACGGAGTACCGCGCGGCGCTCGAACAAACTCTGGACGACGCCGACGAAATACTCAAAACTTTCAACGCCTTGCTCAGCATCGCGCAGGCCGAGGCGGGCGCCAGCGCGGATTGGGAAGCGCTGAGCTTAAGCGCCGTGGCGCGCGACGTCGCGGAGCTTTACCAACCCGTGGCTGAGGAGCGCGGTCAAACATTCACCGTGCGCGTCGAAGAAGGATTGCACTTGCGCGGCAACCGCCATTTGCTCATTCAAGCACTGAGCAAGCTGCTGGACAACGCCATCAAATACACCCCCGCGGGCGGCGCCGTGCAGCTCAGCGCGGCGCGCGTGCGCGATGCGATCGAAGTCACGGTCGCCGACAACGGGCCCGGCATACCACCCGCGGCGCGCGATAAGGTGTTGGAGCGCTTCGTGCGCCTGGAAGCCAGCCGCAGCACACCCGGCAGCGGCCTGGGACTCAGCCTGGTGCGCGCCGTCGCGTATCTGCACCGTGCGCAACTACGCCTGGAAGACAATCAACCGGGCCTGCGCGTGGTGCTGCGCTTTGCTGCTGGAATTTAAATAAAAAATCCAACGCAAAGACGCCAAGACGCAAGTTTGTTAAAATGAATATTAGAAATTTAACCGGGCAGGACGCACATCGCCTCACGTCGTTCCCATCATAATTTTTGAATTTTTTCTTTGTGTCTTAGCGTCTTTGCGTTGGGTTTTTTATGTTTAGGAATCATCCATGTTTGAAAATTTAACCGACCGCCTGTCGCGCACGCTGAAAAATCTGCGCGGCCAGGGGCGCGTCACCGAAGACAACGTCAAGGATACGCTGCGCGAAGTGCGCATGGCCTTGCTCGAGGCCGACGTGGCGTTGCCGGTGGTGCGTGATTTTGTCGAACACGTGCGTGCGCGCGCCGTCGGCCGAGAGGTGATGCAAAGCCTCACGCCCGGCCAGATGCTGGTCAAGATCGTGCAAGACGAACTGATCCGCGTTATGGGTCAGGCCGAGGAACTCAACCTCAACGTGCGTCCGCCGGCGGTGATCTTGATGGCCGGCCTGCAAGGTTCCGGCAAGACCACCAGCGTGGCGAAGCTGGCGCGCTTCCTCAAGGAGCGCCACAAGAAATCCGTGCTGGTGGCGAGCGCCGACGTCTACCGGCCCGCCGCGATAGAGCAACTGCGCACGCTTGCCGCCGAAATCGACGTGGCATTTTATCCCAGCGACGCCACCCAAGACCCCGTGCGCATCGCGCGCGACGCCGTGGAGCACGCGCGCAAGCAGTTCATCGACGTGGCGATCATCGACACCGCCGGGCGCTTGCACATTGACGAGCGCATGATGGAAGAGATCAAACGCCTGCACGACGCCGTGCAGCCGGTGGAGACGCTGTTCGTGGTGGACAGCATGACCGGCCAGGACGCCGCCAACACCGCGGCGGCCTTCAACGCGGCGCTGCCGCTGACCGGCGTGGTGCTCACCAAGGCCGACGGCGACGCGCGCGGCGGCGCGGCGCTGTCCATCCGCCACATCACCGGCAAACCCATCAAGTTTATCGGCGTCGGCGAAAAGACCACGGCGCTGGAAGTGTTCCATCCCGACCGCATCGCCTCGCGCATCCTCGGCATGGGCGACGTGCTCGGCCTCATCGAAGAGGCGGGGCGTAAGGTCGACGTGCAACAGGCGGAAAAATTCGCCGAAAAACTTAAGAAGGGCAAAAAATTCGATCTGGAAGACTTCCGCGCACAATTGCAGCAAATGCGCGGCATGGGCGGCGTGGCCGGTCTGCTGGAGAAGCTGCCGGGCGTCGCGGACATTCCGCAAGCGGTGAAGGATCAGGTCAATGACAAGGAAATACGCCGCCTGGAAGCCATTATCAACTCCATGACCCCCCACGAACGCCGTTTCCCGGACGTGCTCAAAGGCTCGCGCAAGCGTCGCATCGCCGCCGGTTCCGGCACGCAGGTGCAGGACATCAACCGCCTGCTCAAGCAATTCATGCAGATGCAAAAAATGATGCAGCAGGTCTCCAAGGGCGGCATGGGTAAGGTGCTGCGCTCGTTGAAGGGGCGGCTGCCGTTCTAGGCCCTTCCTTATTGGCCTAAATTGCCATAAAATATAGCGTTTAATTAAAGCACCGGCGGTTTGTTGCCTTATAAGCACGCCGCGTGAGGAAAAATATCCATGGTTACCATACGTTTAGCACGAGGCGGCGCCAAGAAGCGTCCCTTTTTCAATATTGTCGTCACCGACAGCCGCAACCGCCGCGACGGCCGTTATATCGAGCGCGTCGGCTTTTTCAACCCGATTGCCGCGGGCGGCGAGACCGGGTTATCGGTCGACCGCGCGCGCGTGGATTACTGGCTCGGCCAGGGCGCGCAGGCCTCGGCGCGCGTCACGGCGCTGCTCAAGAAACAGGCCGCCTGAGCATTATCGAAACGCCGGACCGGATAGTGGTAGGCCGCATCGCCGGCGTGTACGGGGTGCAGGGCTGGGTGAAAATCGTTTCTTACACCGAGCCCAAGGAAAATATCCTGCGTTATACCCCCTGGTATATACAGGACACCAAGACGGCGCAGTGGCGAGAACTGCCGGACGTGGAGGCGCGCGTGCACGGCGCACAGATACTGGCGCGCTTGGCGCGCGACGACAACCGTGAAAGCGCGCAGCGCTGGGTGGGCGCCAACGTGGCGGTGCAGCGCAGCCAATTCGCGCCGCTGCCGCCGGGTGAGTATTACTGGGCCGATTTGATCGGTCTGCGCGTGGTGACGCTGAGCGGCGAAGAATTGGGCGTCGTCACCGAGCTGCTGGAGACCGGCGCGAACGACGTCTTGATAGTGCAGGGCGCGCGCGAGCATTTGATTCCGTACGTCAAGGACAGCGTGGTGCGCGAAATAGATTTGGCGCACGGCATGATGCGCGTCGATTGGGATGCGGAGTTTTAGTAGGGTGCGTATTGCGGTTGTCACCCTCTTCCCGCACATGTTCGCGGCGCTCACCGACTACGGCGTGACCGGCAGGGCGTTGCAGCGCGGCGTCGTGCGCTTGAGTTTGTGGAACCCGCGCGATTACGCGCACGATCGGCATCGCACGGTGGACGATCGCCCCTACGGCGGCGGACCGGGTATGGTGATGCAGGTGCAGCCGCTGCGCGACGCGATTCAAGCGGCGCGCGGCGCGGCGGGCGCGGGCTGTCGGGTGATTTATCTCACCCCGCAAGGCCGCCGCCTCGACCAAACGGGCGTGCGCGAATTGGCCGCGCTGCCGGGCCTGGTGCTGGTGGCCGGGCGCTACGAGGGCATCGACGAGCGCGTGGTGGACACCTGCATCGACGAGGAGTGGTCGATAGGCGACTACATATTGAGCGGCGGCGAGCTGCCCGCCATGGTGCTGATCGACGCGCTGACGCGCACGCTGCCGGGTGTATTGGGGCACGAGGATTCGGCGCGGCAGGATTCGTTCGCGGAAGGGCTGCTGGACACGCCGCACTACACGCGCCCGGAAGAGATCGGCGGGCTGCGCGTGCCGGAGGTGCTGCTCGGCGGCGATCACCAGGCCATCGCGCGCTGGCGGCAGAAACAGGCGCTGGGCCGCACTTGGCTGCGCAGGCCGGACCTGATCGAAAAGTTGGAATTGAGCGCGCAACAGCGGCGTTTATTGGACGAGTTTATTCAGGAATTCAATCAAAGCGGAAGTTAAGGATTACGTTATGAACAAAATCATACAGCAAATCGAAGCCGAACAAATGACGCGCAAGACGCCGGATTTCGAACCCGGCGACACCATCGTGGTGCAGGTCAAGGTGAAGGAAGGCTCGCGCGAACGCCTGCAAGCCTTCGAAGGCGTGGTGATCGCCAAACGCAACCGCGGACTGAACTCCAACTTCACGGTGCGCAAAATGTCGCATGGCGAAGGCGTGGAGCGCGTGTTCCAAACCTACAGCCCGGCCATCCAGAAAATTTCCGTCAAGCAAAGCGGCGACGTGCGCCGCGCCAAGCTGTATTATCTGCGCGATCTGGAAGGGAAGGCCGCGCGCATCAAAGAAAAACTGTCGTAGAGCGCGACGCCCGGACCATCGGAATGGGCAAGCGTTTCATTATCTGCTTAAGCGCCGCCGCGCTAATGTGCCCGGCGGCTGCGTTTGCGCAGTCGCTGCGTATCGCACCCGCGCCGCAGGGCGCGCTCAGCGTAATAACTCCGTCCGCCGCGCTCACCGCCGGCAGCCTCACCATCACGCCCACGCCGAGCGGCGCCTTGAACGTTACCATCCAACCCTTGCAAGGTCCCGCGGTGCAGGAAAGCGTGCACGCCGTGGAAATCGACGCCACTCCGCAAACGCAGTTCCTGCCGTATTCCGCCACGCAACTGATCGAACAGAGCGGCCCCGATGACCAGCGCGTGCTGCAAAGCGTGGTGATCGCGCCGCCGCCTCCCGCGCGGGAAGCGGCGCCCGACGGCGGCGATGACAGCGAGTGCGACGAACAGGAAAAACAACAACACTGTCACTTCAACCCAAGCGGTGACTTTGTATGCGAATGCGAGAATCCCTGACGGCGCATTCGCGCGTCGCCGCGCGGCAACCGCGCGCGGCGCGCTACACCGCCGTATTCGGCGCGCCGTTCAGTAACCCCGGCCCGAAATTGGGGATACGCATGAACGGCGACGCGCTGTGCGCAATCGATTTCGTTTCCGCCAAACATCCGGATCAGCCGCCCGTCACGATGGCGGCGCGGCGCATCGCCGCGCAATTGCAGGCTTATTTCAAAAATCCGCGTACGCCGTTCACGCTGTCTTTGGAATTTCACGGCACGCCTTTTCAGGAAAAAGTTTGGCGCGCGCTGCAAAACATACCGGCGGGGACGGTGTGCAGCTACGGCGAACTGGCGCGGCGTCTGCACACCGGCGCGCGCGCCATCGGCAACGCCTGCCGCGGTAATCCCATTCCTATAATCATCCCTTGTCACCGTATAGTAGGGGTTCAATACGTCCCTGTAGCGGCAGCCCAGTCCCGCCGTCCTCGCGGATCGTTCGACGCAGGGACGTCCGCGCCTCACTCGGCGCACGGCCTGGGCGGCTACTGCGGCGCGTACGGCGGCGCACAGCTCGCCGTCAAGCGCTGGCTGCTCGCCCATGAACAACGCACCTGAAAGCTCGGCGGGCGCGGCGGACTGCGCCCTGATCGAGTCATTCCTGGACGCTGTATGGATGGAGAGCGGCTTGAGCGAGAATACCCTGGCGGCCTACCGCGCCGATTTGCAAGCGCTGGCGGGTTGGCTGGCGGGGCAGGGCGCCGCCCTGTGCACGGCGCAGCGCCACCATCTACTGACGTATTTGTCGGCGCGCGCCAAGCGTCGCGCCAGCCCGCGCTCGACGGCGCGCCTGGTGTCCAGTATGCGGCGTTTTTACCGCCACATGCTGGCGCAGGGAACGTTGCAGCACGATCCCAGTGCGCTGCTCAGCAGCCCCAAACTGGGCCGTCCACTGCCGAAGTCGCTGACCGAGCCGGAGGTCGAGGCGCTGCTCAATGCACCCACGCCGATTGATGCGCTGGGCCTGCGCGACCGCGCCATGCTGGAATTGCTGTACGCCTGCGGCCTGCGTGTCTCGGAGTTGGTCGGCCTGCGGGTGGCGCAGGTGAATCTGCGCCAGGAGGTGCTGCGCGTCACCGGCAAAGGCGCCAAGGAGCGCCTGGTACCGTTCGGCGAGGAAGCGTTGGCGTGGTTGCAGCGCTATCTGCGCGAGGCGCGCCCCGGTTTACTGGAGGGGCGCGTCAGCGACAGCCTGTTCATCAGCCGCCGCGGCGCGGCGCTGTCGCGCCAGGCATTTTGGCACCGCATCAAGCATTATGCACGCCGCGCCGGCATCGCAACACACCTGTCTCCGCATACTCTGCGCCACGCCTTCGCCACGCACCTGGTCAACCACGGCGCCGACCTGCGCGTGGTGCAAATGCTGCTCGGACACAGTGACTTATCGACCACGCAAATTTATACTCATGTGGCGCGGGAACGCTTGAAGGAACTCCACGCGCGGCACCATCCGCGCGCATGAAATAATGAAGAAATCCAACGCAAAGACGCCAAGACGCGAAGATTAAAAATTCGTTTATCATGGAAGTATTCAATTATTAGAGGGGATGCTGAATTAGATTCTCCAAACCTGAGCGATCTTCAGGATGTGGTAATATCTCGTATGAGCTTTTAACGTGGTGTCCCGGCGTCTTTGCGTTGAGGTTTTGAAGCGGAACAACTGTATGCCATCGTTCGACGTCGTATCTGAAATCAACATGCACGAGCTGGCCAACGCCGTGGACCAAACCAATCGCGAGGTCGGCGCGCGTTTCGATTTCAAGGGCAGCGGCGCGCGCGTCGAACAAGACAAAACGCTGCTGACGCTGCATGCCGCCAACGAATTTCAGATCAAACAAATGACCGACGTGCTGCACGGCAAACTGGTCAAGCGCGGCATCGACCTGGGCAGTCTGCAAGCGGATAAAGTCATCGTGAGCGGCAATCAAGCGCAGCAGAAAATCACCGTGCGCCACGGCATCGATACGGAAACGGGCAAGAAAATCGTCAAGCTGATCAAAGACAGTAAAATGAAGGTGCAGGCGTCTATCCAGGGCGAGCAGGTGCGCGTAACCGGCAAGAAGCGTGACGACCTGCAAGAGGCCATCGCTCTGCTGCGCAAGGCGCAGCTCGGCTTGCCTCTGCAATACACGAATTTTCGCGATTGAGACAGAGGATGAAATGGTTACGATGAAACGAGCATACCTGGCGCTGTTGCTCCTCCCCGGTCTGGTTTTTTCCGCCGTGACGCTTGCGGACGAGCTGGGCGAAGTTAAAAAAGCGCTGACCGTTCTATTTCCGGAGGATGAGCCGGACAGCGTCACGCCGTCGGTCATCCCCGGTTTGTATGAAGCCGCTTACGGCGCGCAGTTGTTCTATGTCACCAAGGACGGCCGCTACGTGCTGGAGGGAGACGTGCTGGATTTGCAGCAGCGCGAAAATATCAGCGAATCCAGGCGTTCCGCGTATCGCCTGCGGGCGCTGCAAAAGGTGAACGAAAAAGACATGATCGTGTTTCCCGCGCAGGAAACCAAGCACACGCTCACGGTGTTCACCGACATCGACTGTTCCTATTGCAGGAAACTTCACCAGGAAATGGCGGAGTTGAATAAGCACGGCGTCAAGGTGCGCTATTTGGCCTTTCCGCGCGCCGGCGTCGGTTCGCCTTCCTATGATAAATTCGTGTCCGTGTTCTGCGCGAAAAACCGCAACGAGGCGATCACCGCCGCCAAGGCGGACAAACCCCTGGAGCAAAAAACCTGCGACAATCCGGTCAAGCAGCAGTATGAGCTGGCTAAAAAACTCGGCGTGACCGGCACGCCCACGCTGGTACTGGAGGACGGCGTCATGGTGCCGGGCTACGTGCCGGCGCAGCGGCTGATTCAGTTATTGGACGAAGCCGGTTCTAAAACCGGCAAACCGCAGGCATAGCACACACCTTGGTTCCACTAGGGGGGCTCTCATGTCTTCTGACAAAACACGCGCTATAGAAAATAAGTCGGAGAGACGCAACGCCGCCAACGAAGAAGCGCGGCTGGCGGCGCTATACTCCTATCAAATACTGGACACGCCGCCGGAACCGGCCTTTGACGCGCTCACGCGCCTAGCCGCGCACCTATGCGCAACGCCCGTTGCTGTGATGAGCCTGGTCGACAGGGAGCGCCAGTGGTTCAAGTCCAAGGTGGGCTGGCACGTTTCCGAAATACCGCGCGAGGTTGGTGTGTTTTGCGCGCAAACTTTGCTGCAACCGGATTTCTTCGTGGTGTCCGACGCCTATGCCGACGAGCGCTTTGCGCGCACGCCGCTGGTCGCCCGTGCGCCGCACGCGCGTTTTTACGCCGGCGTACCGCTGGTGACGCCGGAAGGCTACGCACTGGGCACGCTGTGCGTGATCGATCAGGTGGTGCGACGTCTCAATTCGGAGCAGGTCGACGCGCTATGCACTTTGGGTCGTGAGGCGATGCTGCTGCTCGACGCATGGCGCAAGTCCACGTCGGCGGCGCGTTGAGCCGCTTAACACGCCTTACGCAATTCTGATCCGCCATGACCCAGTCACACGAGGCCGGCATCCTTAATTTTTCCGATAGTGCGCACGAAAAGCGCAGAATGGAGCGCGAGCGTTTTTTTAATCTAGCGCCGGACATATTCATCGTCGTCGGATTCGACGGCGTGCCGGATCAGATCAATCTCGCTGGTGAAAAAATACTCGGCTGGACGCTTGAAGAACTCAAGGCCCGGTCGTACCTCGAGCTCATCCACCCCGATGATCGCCCCGGCATAGAGCAAGAGCTGCGAAAATTAAACGAAGGCGGCGCAACCGCTACCCATGAAGCCCGCTGGCTATGCAAAAACGGAGAGTATAAATGGCTTGAGTACAGCGCCTTCCCCGCCGCCGAGCAGCAACTCATCTACGTGGTGGCGCGTGACATCACCGTGCGCAGGCACGCCGAGGAACAGCGCTTGCAGTTGGTGCACGAGCAAGCGGCGCGCGCTCATGCCGAGGAGCGTGAGCGTTACTACCGGCTGATGGCGGAAGCGATTCCACAACTGGTGTGGATCACCGACGCACGCGGCGAACTCCAATACGTCAATCAACGCTGGGTGGATTATACCGGCCTCGAGTTGACTCAAACGCAGGACTCCGGCTGGCGCTCCGCCGTGCACCCGGATGATTTGGCGGTCACTGATCATGCTTGGGAGACGGCCCTGCGGACGGGCACACCGTTCGAGACGGAATTTCGCCTACGCTGCGCATGCGACGGCACGTACCGCTGGCACTTGGCGCGCGGCGTACCGCTGCGCGATGCGCACGGACACATTATCCAGTGGCTGGGCACCTCGACAAACATCAACGATCAAAAGCGCACCGCGGAAATGCTGCGTCAGGCGCGTGATGATTTGGAGCAACATGTTCAAGAACGTACACGCGCACTCTCCGAACTCAACGCCGCGCTCGGCAAGGAAATCGCCGAGCGTAAGCGCGTGGAGCGGGAAATAACGGAACGCAACGCGCAACTGGAGGCCGCCAACAAGGAACTGGAAACCTTCAGCTACTCCATCTCCCACGATCTGCGCGCCCCGTTGCGCCACATCAATGGTTTCAGCCAGGCGTTACTGGAAGATTACGCCGATAAATTGGACGAGCAAGGCAGGAACTACCTCGATCACGTGCGCGCGGCCAGCCGGCGCATGGCGCAACTCATCGACGCCTTGCTTGATTTATCCCGGGTGACGCGCGCCGAAATACACCGCGTAGCGGTGGATTTAAGTAACATCGCGGAAAACATCTCCGATAATTTGCGGATCACGCGCCGCGACCGCCGCGTGGGGTTCGTCATCCAGCCTGGGTTGCACGCCGACGGCGACGAGCGCCTGCTGCGCATTGTGCTGGAAAACTTGCTGGGCAACGCCTGGAAGTTCACCGAGAAACACGGCAGCGCGCAGATCGAATTCGGCGCGTTGGAGCAGGACGGCGAGCGGATTTACTTCGTGCGCGACGACGGCGCCGGGTTCGACATGGCGTACAGCGACAAATTATTCGGGCCGTTCCAACGCCTGCACGGGGCCAGCGAATTCGAGGGCAATGGCATCGGCCTGGCGACCGTGCAGCGCATCATACACCGCCACGGCGGACGCATCTGGGCGGAGGCCGCCGTGGAGAAGGGCGCGACGTTTTACTTTACGTTAGGTGATGGGTAATGGGTGATGGATGATGTCATCACTCATCACTGTTTTTTACCCATTACTCGCTACACGCCTTCACCAGCGCCGCGCGTTTTTCATAAGCCGCGCGCGTGATGCGGATGTCTTCCAAAAAGGTCGGCAGCTCTTCCAGGCGCAGCGCCTGCGGGCCATCGACCAGCGCTTTTTCCGGCGCGGGATGGAAATCCACCAGTATCATGTTGGCCCCGGCGATCACGCCCTGCGCGGTGACGTGCTGCACGTCCAGCAGGCCGTCGGGCGCGCAATCGCGCGAGCCCACCGAGTGCGACGGATCGATGCACACCGGCATGCGCGTTAGACGCTTCACCACCGGCACGTGCGCGAAATCCACAAAGTTGCGGTGCGGGTCGCCGGCGTTGGTCTTCATGCCGCGCAGGCCGAACACGACGTTGCGGTTACCCTCGCTGGCCAAGTACTCCGCGGCGTTGAGCGATTCCTCCAGCGTAATGCCGAAGCCGCGCTTCAATAAAATCGGAAATTCGCGCTGGCGTCCAACGATTTTCAGTAGTTCGAAATTCTGCGTGTTGCGCGTGCCGATTTGCAACATCACGCCGGTGGGATTACCGGTCTGCTTGAGTGCCGCGCGCACTTCGTCGATGTGCGATTCGTGCGTGATCTCCATGGCGATGACCTTGATGCCGTACTTGCCCGCCAGCTTGAACACGTAGGGCAGACATTCCTTGCCGTGACCCTGGAACGAGTACGGGTTGGTGCGCGGCTTGTAGGCGCCCATGCGCGTGCACACCTGGCCGTTGTCGCGCAGCGCCTTCATCATAAGTTCGACGTGCTCCGGCGTATCCACGGCGCACAGCCCGGCGAACACATTGAGATTATCTTGGCTGAAGGTGACGCCGTTGTATTCGAAGGAGCTGGGGCGGCTGTCGTTCTTCTTGTGACGGCCGAGGATGCGGTACTCCTCCGAGACGCGCACCGCGCGCTCCACGCCCGGCAGGCTTTCCATGTCTTGCAGCGTCAGCGCGGCAGTGTCGCCGATCAAATAAATTTCGGTGAGCGCGTGCTGCGCGCCCATTTCCTCGTGCACGCGCACCTGGATGTTGGGCAGGTTGCGCAAATGCTCCATGATGCGCCGGTATTTTTCGCCGTTTTTATCAATGTTTGCTTCGAGTATCAAAATCATCGGTGTTTCGCCTGCTTCGTATCAATCAAATTTTCCTATTATCGCACGTTTGCTAAGCAGTTTCAGCGCCGCGTTCTAGTATTGCCGCGAAAAAGCCGTCCGTATGATGGCGGTGCGGATAAAGACGCAGAAAGTCCGTGCCCAGACTGTGTTGCGCGGCGACGCCCTTGCGCGCCAGCACGCCGTTTACCGGCACGAGATGAAATGCGGGGTGGACGGCGAGGAAGGGCGTGACGATGTCCTCGTTCTCTTCGCGCAGCAGGCTGCACGTGGCGTAGACCAAACGCCCGCCGGGCTTGAGCAGTTCGGCGGCGGCGTCCAGGATGCGTGCTTGCAGGGAAGTGAACGCCGCGACGTCGAAGTCGCGCCATTTGATGTCCGGATTGCGGCGCAGCGTACCGGCGCCGCTGCACGGGGCATCGACCAGCACCCGGTCGATCTTGCCGCGCAGACGCTGCACGCGGCGGTCGCGTTCGTGTTCGATTACGAGCGTGCGCACGTTGTCCAAGCCGGCCCGCACCAAACGCGGCTTGATTTTTTCCAGGCGCTTGGCCGAGGTGTCCAGTGCGTAGAGCGTGCCGGTGTTGGTCATCAGCGCGCCGAGTGCCAGGGTTTTGCCGCCGCTGCCTGCGCAAAAGTCCATCACCATGCCGCGGCGCGGCGGCTCCACCAGTAGCGCCAGCAATTGGCTGCCCTCGTCCTGCACTTCGATCCAACCCTGCTTGAAGGCGCGCGTTTTAAACAGCGGCGCACGCTCCGCACGGCGCAACCCCAGCGGCGAGAGTGGCGTAAATTCGGCGGAATAGCCTTCCTCGGCCAGCAGCGCGGCGGCCTGTTCGCGTTTGGCCTTGAGCGTGTTGACGCGCAAATCGACGGGCGCGGGCTGGTTGAGCGCCGCGGCGAGTTGCTGTGTTTCTTCCACGCCGAGTTGCATCACGAGGCGTTCGTAGAGCCAGTCGGGCAGATCGGCGCGCACCGTCTCGGGCAGGGCAGGGGCGTTGCGCACCTTGGTTACCAGCGCCGCGGCGTCGCCGGAGAAGCCGGCGTCAAGCAGGGCGCGGGCGCTCCAGCCCTGTATGGCGGCGAGATATACCGCGACGCGCTCCACGCTGCTCGGTTGCGGGTTGTTCAATATATGCTCCGCCAAGCGCTTGCGGCGCAGGCAGCCGTATACGGTTTCAGCGACGAAGCCGCGCTCGCGCGCGCCTAATTGCGGGTGCGCGCGGAAATAGCTTTGCATGTGCTGGTCCGCCGCCTGTCTGCCGCGGATAATGCTATCGAGCAGCTCTGAACAATTATTTAATTTATAAATCAAGTAAATATAAATTTAATTTAATGTAAAAACTGAAATAAATCGCCAAGGCGCCAAGAATACCAAAGTTCGTTTTATAGAAGGAATCTCTGAATTATTCAGAGGTTTCCTAAAAATTTTTTTATCTTTACCTTGGCGCTTAAGGGGGATGTTTTTTAGGGTCGGTCCAAATAACGCTCGGTTAGGCCCTGATAGGCGTCGATGCGCCGGTCGCGTAGAAACGGCCAAATACGGCGTACGTCCTCGGAGCGACGCAGGTCGATCTCGGCCACCAGCACGACCGGAGTATTGTCCGATGCCTGAGCGAGAATTTCGCCCTGCGGCCCGGCAATGAAACTGGAGCCCCAGAACAGGATGCCCGGCGCATGCCGTGCCGGGTCCGGTTCCAAGCCGACGCGGTTGCACACCACCACCGGCAAACCGTTGGCCACGGCATGAGCGCGCTGAATGGTGAGCCATGCTTCGCGCTGGCGCGCCTGCTCATCGGCGCTGTCGCGCGGATCCCAGCCGATGGCGGTGGGATAGATCAACAACTCGGCGCCGCGCAACGCCATCAGGCGCGCGGCCTCCGGGTACCACTGATCCCAACATACCAGTACGCCGAGTTTACCCAGCGAGGTCTGGATCGGCGCGAAGCCTAAGTCGCCCGGCGTGAAGTAAAATTTTTCGTGATAGCCGGGGTCATCGGGAATGTGCATCTTGCGGTATTTGCCTGCGATGACGCCGTCGCTGTCGAACACCACGGCGGTATTATGATACAACCCCGCGCTGCGTCGCTCGAACAGCGAGGCGACGATCACGACGCCGAGTTCTTTGGCCAGACGCCCAAGCTGCTCCGTGGTCGGACCGGGGATAGGCTCGGCCTGATCGAAGTTCGCGGTATCCTCGTTTTGGCAAAAATACAGACCGCGATGCAGCTCCTGCAACACGATCAAGCGCGCGCCCTGCGCCGCCGCCGCGCGTACGCCCGCGATGCTGGCGGCGAGATTCGCCCCAGGGTCAGCACCGGCGCTCTGTTGCACCAGACCGATCTTTAAATTGCGCTGCGTCATGCAATGTCCACGGAGAAATTCTTATTTTATCAGGCTTTGGCCTAGGCCGGGGCTTTACGCGCTTTCATGCGCGGGTACTTGCATGGTGACGCAGTGCAGGCTGCCGTATTGCAAAATCAGGGCGGAGCAGGGCACGCCGATCACCTCGTGGTGCGGAAAGGCGCGTTGCAGGCGTTGCAGCGCCGCGGCGTCGGCGGGGTCGTTGTAGGTGGGGGTGAGCACGGCGTGATTGATGATCAAGAAATTCGCATAGCTTGCAGGCAGGCGCTGGCCGGCGGCGTTGCGTTTGGGTTGCGGCCAGGGTAGAGGAATCAATCGATAGGGTTGGCCGGAGGCGGTGCGGAAAGATTTAAGCTCGCGCTCCATCGCCTGTAGCGCAGCATAGTGTTCATCGTGCGGATCGTCGCAGGCGACGTAGGTAATGGTGTCGGCGTCGCAGAAGCGCGCCAGGGTATCGATGTGGCTGTCGGTGTCGTCGCCGGCCAGATAGCCGTGCTCCAGCCAGAGCACGCGCTTGATGCCGAGCAATTGTTGAAACTGGTTTTCCAGTTGCGCGCGATTATAGTGCGGATTGCGCCGCGGCGAGAGCAGGCAACGCGCGGTGGTAAGCAGCGTGCCCGCGCCGTCGGACTCGATGCTGCCGCCTTCCAGCACCAGATCGACGCTCTCGAGCGGCGCGCCGCCGAACGCGCCGAGTGCGTGCAGGCGGCGCGTGATTTGGTCGTCGAGTTCGGCGTCGAATTTTCCGCCCCAGCCGTTGAACGTGAAGTCCAGCAGGGTGGGGACGCCGTTCCGGTAAACGGTGATAGGGCCGTGGTCGCGCACCCAGCTGTCGTTGGAGGGTGCTATATAAAAGGCTACCTGTGCGGCGGCGACGCGCGCCTGCTCGAGCAATTGGCGCACGTGCCGCTCGTGTGTCGCGTCGTAACAGGTAATAATTAATTTTTCGCGCGTGGCGGTGTGGCGTGCGATGGCGACGAACACCGGTTCCACTTCGGCCAGCCACGGTTTCCAATCGCCGTGTTCATGCGGCCAGGTGAGCAGCAGCGCGGCTTGAGGTTCCCATTCGGCGGGTAGACGGGTAGAACTCATATGTAATATTAATCTTTAATTTAGAATAGTAAGGTGTTGAATTTAAAA
>JBFLZV010000032.1:0-24217 GCA_040756035.1 Pseudomonadota bacterium | reverse complement strand
ACTTTGGAAATTTTTCTACTCTATTTACTAACCGGCGCCTTCGTCGGCGTGATCGCCGGCTTATTCGGCGTGGGCGGCGGACTCATTATCGTGCCGCTGCTGGTGTTTATTTTCCAAGGCATGGATATCGTGCCCGCGCTGATCATGCACCTCGCCATCGGCACCTCGCTCGCCACCATCATGGTCACGTCGCTCTCCTCCGTGCGCGCGCATCACCAACGCGGCGCGGTGCTATGGCCGGTGTTCCGGAAACTCACGCCCGGCATCATCGCGGGCACGCTGCTCGGTTCCTATATTGTGGATCAACTACCGAACGCCGCATTGCGTATTATGTTCGGCGTGTTTGAACTGCTGGTCGCCGCGCAGATGGGTTTCGGCGTCAAGGCCGCGCCGCAGCGGCAATTACCGGGTTGGCCGGGCATGAGCCTCGCGGGAATAATCATCGGGAAGGTGTCCGCCATCATCGGTATCGGCGGCGGCACGCTCACCGTGCCGTTTCTAACGTGGTGTAACGTAGGCATACGCCAAGCAGTGGCGACCTCCGCCGCGTGCGGCCTGCCCATCGCTGTCGCCGGCGCCGTCGGTTTCACCATCGCCGGCTGGAACGCGCCGCACCTGCCGGCATGGAGCACCGGCTACATCTACTGGCCCGCCTTCGCCGGCATCGCGCTTGCCAGCGTGCTATCCGTGCCGCTCGGCGCCAAACTCGCACACACGCTGCCCGCCGATAAGTTAAAACGCTTTTTTTCCCTATTCCTAGCCGCTCTGGGAGGGCGCATACTGTTGCTGGGTTGAGTATCTAGAGGTTTAAAATGGGCCTTGATAAGCCTATGCGGCGGCAAGCCATGAGGCTAAATGATTTAAGCCCATTGCTGATATATAGCCCACGGGACTGGCTGAGATTGGCGGCCTTGGCGTTGCTTTATGCGCTGCTCGCCAAAATCAGCCTTGTTTTCGCCACCGTCGGCGACCACATCACGCTGGTGTGGCTGCCTAGCGGTTTGGCGCTTGCAGCACTGCTGTTGGGTGGGAAGAGGTACTGGCCGGGCGTTTTTGTGGGTGCGGGCATTGCCCCCATGTTGGCGGGTCTTTCCTTGCCGGTGTCCGCTGGCATTGCACTAGGCAATACTCTGGAACCCCTGCTTGGCGCCTGGCTGTTAAGCCGTGGCAGTCGTTTCGACCCCTCACTGACACGTTATCGCGACTTCCTTCGATTATTATTCTTGGGAGGTATCATCAGCCCGTCCGTAAGCGCCTTGGGCGGCATTAGCATATTATTCATAACCGGTACTCTGACCCAGTCGATGCTCCCGAACGCTTTGCTGACCTGGTGGATGGGGGACATGCTGGGCATTATTATCGTTGCCCCGACTATTCTGGTTTGGCGGAGACGGCCGCAAGACTGGTGGGTGGGTAGACGCAAGCTGGAGCTTGCGGCATTGCTCGGCCTTGGTTTTTTCTCCGGACAAGTCATTTTTCTCGATTGGTTCCATGATGCCCTTGGTCTGTATGCCCAGGCATTCCTGATGTTCATCTGGATTGCCTGGGGCGCGTTACGTTTTGGCAGTCACGGAGTCTTGCTGCTGCTGTGCATGACCTTGGCGCAGGCATTGTTGGGCATCACCAAAGGGGTGGGCTATTTCGGCAACGACCTGGTCGAAACAAGCATGTTCTCCTTCTGGAGCTACTTCGCCGAACTGACCGCCGTGGGCATGACACTGAGTTTAGTCCTCAGTGAGTTAAGGCAGGGCGCGGCGGGGCTGCGTACACAGAAGGATTTCCTGAGGGCCATCTTGGAAACCGAGCCGGAGTGCGTCAAGATCGTTGATCCCAAGGGAAATCTTCTGGAGATGAACGCAGCAGGTCTCGCCATGCTTGAGGCAACGTCGCTGGACGAAGTGAAACGGTGCACGATCTTTGGTTTTATTCTTCCCCAATACTGTGACGCTTTTAGGGCGCTGCATAAACGCGTGTTACAGGGCGAGAGCGGTACGCTGGAATTCGAAGTCTTGGGGCTGAGGGGCACGCGGCGCTGGCTTGAAACGCGTGCTGCACCCATGCGTGATGCGTCTGGTAAAGTGACGTGCTTGCTGGGAATTACCCGCGACATCACCGCCCGCAAGAAGGCCGAGGCTGAGGTTAGTGAGCGTGAGCGTCAACTGTCAACCCTCATCGGCAATTTGCCCGGCGTGGCCTACCGTTGCCGCAACAATGCTGATTATACGATGGAGTTCATCAGTGACGGCATTGAAAAGATGGCCGGCTATCCGGCGGATGATTTTATGCACCAACGCAGGCAATTTGGGTCGTTGATACATCCCGACGATCAAGAGCGAGTCTGGGTGGAAATTCAGACGGCCTTACAAAAAAACCAACCCTACGAGCTGACTTATCGCTTACTTACTGCATCAGGCGCGGAGAAATGGCTCTGGGAGAGAGGGCGGGGCATCTACGATAATCACGGTCAATTACTGGCATTGGAAGGGTTCCTCACCGACATCACCGAGCGCAAGCAGGCCGAAGATCACATGAGGCTAGCGGCTTCAATTTATGAGTCAAGCACCGAAGCCATCATGGTGACGGACGAGAACAATCGCATCATCGACATCAACCCGGCCTTTGTCCGCATCACCGGTTATACGCTTGCAGAGGTGGTCGGCAAAGGCCCCGAGATACTGCAATCCGGGCGGCACGACGAGTCGTTCTACCGGGAGATGTGGCGGGGAATACTGAATGACGGGCACTGGCAGGGTGAAATCTGGGACCGCCGCAAGGATGGAGAGGTGTATGCGAAATGGATGAATATCAGCGTCATCCGACATCCAGACGGGCGCATTCACCGCCATGTCGCACAATTCTCTGACATCACCGAAAAGAAGCGCAAGGATGAACTCATCTGGACGCAGGCCAATTATGATGCACTGACCGGTCTTCCCAACCGACGCCTGCTACAGGATCGACTGGAGCAACATCTCATAAAGGCGCGCCGCACGGGATCGCCGCTGGCCCTATTATTCATAGATCTCGATCGTTTCAAGGAAATCAACGACACACTGGGACACGCCAAGGGGGACGTGATGCTGGTGGAGGCCGCACGCCGCATCAGGGAATGCGTGCGTGAATCCGATACCGTGGCCCGTCTGGGCGGAGATGAATTTACAGTGATTTTGGCCGAATTCAGCGGCAGACCGCAAATTGAACGGATCACGCAACACATCATTCAAGAGCTGGCCCATCCCTTCTACTTTGAGAATGATGAAATGGGATACTACATTTCGGCCAGCATCGGGATATCCCTGTATCCAGATGATGCGACTGATCTCGAAGGCCTGCTGAAGCACGCGGACCAGGCGCTGTATGTGGCGAAAGCAGAAGGGCGCAGCCGCTCCAGCTACTTTACCCCGTCCATGCAGCGGGAAGCGATCGAGAAACTGGCGCTAACCAATGATCTCAGGCAGGCTCTGGCGAAAAACGAGCTACATGTTTATTACCAACCCATCGTGGAACTTGCCAGCGGGCGTGTCGTCAAGGCTGAAGCCTTGTTGCGCTGGCAGCATCCCAAGCGTGGCATGATCAGTCCCGCCATCTTCATTCCATTGGCGGAAGAGTCTGGGGTGATTGTTGAGATTGGCGAATGGGTATTTCAGCAAGCCATCGCCAGCGTTGCACGGTGGCGCAAGCAATTTGGGCGCGTTATCCAGGTCAGCGTGAACAAATCCCCTGTCCAGTTCGAGCAACCGGCCAAGCGTCCCTGGTCTGATTGGTTGACCAGCCTTCATCTACCCGGGAATAGTGTTACGGTGGAAATCACCGAAGGATTGTTGCTCAAAGCATCACCTAAAGTCGAGCAACGGTTGCTGGAATTCCGGAACAGCGGAATCGAGGTTTCGATAGATGATTTTGGAACGGGCTTCTCATCGCTTGCCTACCTCAATCAGTTCGATATTGACTACCTCAAAATAGACCGTTCCTTCATCAGCAACCTGACCGAAGATGAAAGCAGTAAGGCGCTGACAGAAGCGATCATAGTGATGGCGCATAAACTGGGTATCAGGACTGTTGCCGAAGGTGTGGAAACAGAACAGCAGCGTGACTTGCTGGTCCGGTTTGGGTGTGACTTTGCGCAGGGATTCTTGTATTCGCACGCCGTGCCATGTGAAGAATTTGAAGCCCTACTGGCGTGTTCGCAGGGTTGAAAGCCCCACTTTTTTCTACGCTAGTCCAAAGGGGGCGCGCTAGCCAAAGGGGTCGGGTCTTGTATTTTGACATTTTCTCCGTAGTGGCGGCTAACGTCCGAACATCAAGATACAAGACGCAACCCTTTTTTATCCTTTGAGTTAGCCGTATGTTTCTGTCCGTAAAAACAGGCGTCTCTCAATTTGTTCGCTAACGGTGTAATTTCGTAGTAGAGCTTGCCTATTTCATTGTAGGTTTGACCGGCCACGAGCCGGGTAAGGCCAGAGGTCGCAAGATACTGCATACAGGGTTCATCGGATTTATCAGGAATTTCCTCAGTACCGAGAAGCCATTTGAGGTCGTCAGCGAAAGCTGTATCCACAGCCTGAGAAAGGCGGCGGAGATCATCGCTAGAGACGACTCCATCGATATAAGCCAAGAATATCTGGGAGAGAAGAAGAGGTTTGTCAAGGTCCGTCACGCGCTCTAAAACAAAGAGTAGAGTCTCGCCAACTTTCTGTGCTTCTGAATCTTCGGTGCGCATCTTTTCTTTTAACTTATTCTTCTGATCATCAGAAATACTCTCAAAGTTTTTCACAAACCGCGAGAGCTTAATAGCAAACGCGCGATCTCGAATAGCATCCGCTGCTTTGCAGATCTTTATGGCGGTTCCGATCAGAGGAACTTCAGCGAGGACGTCTCCGTGCATCAATATGTCGGTGACGACCTCGCCGCTTTCAAGAGCAGCTTCAACAATAGGACGGTCTTTTGGTGAGGTCATATGCGATTACAGAGTTAACGCAGAATTCACCGGCGCGCTGCTTTTGCGCGCCTGGTGGAGCGACGTGTTAGACCTGAAGCCTTTTGCGCGACATCAACTAGCGAGTGCAGTGCTTTATTGACCGCAGCGGAATTGGGAAAGATTGCTGCTACATCAGCGTCTAGTACCACAACATTAGAGCTGGCCATAACGCGTTTGTAGTATTTCCCGCGCTCAAGCTTCCCGAAGTCGGATCGCTTGTACTCGGAACGGAGCTCGTCGGAACTGGATTTAGCCTTCTTCATAAATATGCCTTTCATATTGGGTTGCGACACGGGCGCTAATGATTCGAATAGCATCACCGCGCTCGGTGTGGGCTACGACCAAAAGCCGATCCGCAGACGACATTCCAAAAGTAATCAATCTCTCTTCACCTTCAGAATGATCGGGGTCGGCACCCGTGACTGCCAATGTGTCGTAGAACACACTGGAGGCTTCTTCGAATGAAACTCCGTGTTTATGGAAGTTCTTTTTATCCTTGCTGGGGTTCCATTCGAAATGCATGTTTTAATTCTACGCGGGGGCTTCATTCAGGTCTAACTTAAAGAGATGCCCTAAAAACAAGGAAACACACCTTATCCGAGATATATGATACGGAACTAATAAACATATGTTGTTGATTTTAATGTATTAAATAAATTTAGCATACCCTATGAGCCCCGCTAAACCACCTCTGTCTGCGCGCGCCCCGTTTGATGGGGCAAGTGCTGGGTAGCACTGAGCAGTGCCTATGCAGGCTGAATTAAACGCCTTATTGTATTCCGTGGCAACCAATGCCGGGAGGCAATGCGCGCGGCAGGTTGCGCTTACCCTCCCGTCATCGACATAAACCGTATCACTTGCGCGGGTTTTTCGTTGAATTCGTGGCGTTCGGGTTTGAGGGTGATGGCTTGTTGCAGGGCTTGTTTTAGATCGGCGTCGCTGATGCCGGCGCGTAGCAGGGGGCGGAGTTCGAGTTTGTGGTCTTGGCCGAGGCACATATATAAGGTGCCGTCGACGGCGAGGCGTACGCGGTTGCAGGTTGCGCAGAAGTGTTGGGAGATGGGGGTGATGAAGCCGATGCGCAAGTTTGTGCCCGCGATTTGCACGTAGCGCGCCGGCCCCCCGCCGGGCATGACGCCGGGGATGAGTTCGTATTTTTGCGCGAGGCGTTGTTTGATTTCTTGCAGATCGACGTAACGGTTCGTGGCTTCTTGGCCGGTGCTGCCGACCGGCATGGTCTCGATGAGGCGCAGCGTGAAATCATGCGCGATGCAGAATTCCACCATGTTTTCGACTTCGTCGTCGTTGACGCCGCGCATGACGACCATGTTGATTTTGACGGGGTGGAAGCCGGCGCGCTGCGCGGCCGTTAAGCCTTCCAGCACCTGCTGCAATTTTCCGCCGCCGGTGATTTCAGTGAAGCGTGTTTCATCGAGGCTGTCCAGGCTGACGTTGAGGCGCGCAACGCCCGCCGCGCGCAGGGCCTCGGCTTGTTTGTTGAGTTGCGTGGCGTTGGTGCTGAGCGATAAGTCGTCAACACCCGGCAACGCGGATAAGCGCGCCGCGAGTTGCGCGACGTTTTTGCGCACCAAGGGTTCGCCGCCGGTGATGCGCACGCGGCGCACGCCGAGCGCGGCGAAGGCGCCGATCACGCGCTCGATTTCATCGAAGGTGAGCCAGTGATCGGGTTCGGTGAAGTCTTTGTGGCCTTTGGGCAGGCAATAGGCGCAGCGTAAGTCGCATTTGTCGGTGACCGACAGGCGCACGTACTCGATCATTCTGCCGAACGAGTCGATGAGTTTCTGTTGCGTGGCTTGGTGCATTAGGTCTTTGCGTTCTTCTCGCTCAATGCCATATTATACAGAGCGTTCTTTTTCAATCCGGTGATTTGCGCGGCGAGCGCCGCCGCTTGGCCGACGGGCAGTTCCTTGGTCAAGATGCGCAGGATACGCCGCGCCTCGTCGTCGGTTTGGCCGGCGGGTTCTAGTATATTCCCCTGTAGCAAAATCACAAATTCCCCTTTTTGCCGATGCGCGTCCGCGCGCAGCCAGTCGCCCAGTCCGGCCAGCGTGTCGTCGTGGATGGTCTCGAACACCTTGGTCAGTTCGCGCGCGATCACGGCGCGGCGCTCGGCGCCGAACACTTGCGCCATGTCCGTGACGCAATCCAGGACACGGTGCGGCGCTTCGTAGAAGATCAGAGTGCGTGACTCATCGCGCAGTGTTTCTAAATGACTAACGCGCGCCGCGCGCCGCGCCGGTAGAAAGCCTTCGAATACGAAACGGTCGGACGGCAAGCCCGCGGCAGAGAGCGCGGCGATCAGGGCGCACGGGCCGGGGATGGGCACGACGCGGATGCCGTGCGCGCGCGCGGCGCTGACCAGGTGATAGCCCGGGTCGTTGACGAGCGGCGTGCCGGCGTCGGAGATCAGCGCGACGGATGCGCCCGCCGCCAGGCGTTGCAGCAACGCGGCGCAGGCCGCGCGTTCGTTGTGTTCGTGCAGTGCGCTGAGCGGCGTGCGAATGCCGAAGTGGCGCAGCAGCGGCGCGCTGTGGCGCGTGTCCTCCGCGGCGATGAGTTGCACATTGGATAATACCTCCACCGCGCGCGGGCTCATGTCGCCGAGATTGCCGAGTGGCGTGGCCACGATGTAAAGCACACCCTTATTATTTGACACGACGCACCTCAACTTCGATACTTACACTATAGCCGCCATCATCTTACATACGTTTACAAGAATATTTACATGCGCTTAACGACTTCGGCATTACGTTTGCTATCCGCTTTCTTGCTCGCGTTGAGTCTGGCGGCGTGCGATCTGATGCCCATCAGTTTGCCCGGCCAGGCGTCGTCGCCGACGCAGCCCGGCGCGGTCACGCTGTCCAAGGCGCAACAACTGGAAGAGCAGGGCGACTTTGCCGGCGCGGCGCAAGCCTATATTACCCTGGCCGACGCGGCCAGTCCTCCGCTGAAACACGCCTACCGATTGAACGCCGTCTCCAGTCTGTTGCGCGCCGGCGAGGTCCAGCGCGCGCGCGAACTGCTCAACGCCGTGCCGGCCACGAACCTCGATGTGCAGCTCGGCGCGCGCCGCCAGGTGCTGGACGGCGAGATCGCGCTGTCGGAAGGCAACGCGCAGCAGGCGCTCGGCGCCTTGGAAAAGCTGCCGCCGTCCATATCGCCATCGGTCAAGGCGCAGGCGCACGTGCTGCGCGCCGAAGCCTATTCGGTGTTGGGTAACCAAATTGAAACGGCGCGCGAGCGCGTGCTGCTGGAACCGCTGCTCACTGATCCGGTGGCGGTGCGCGATAATCAAAGCGCCATCGTGCAGGCGCTGTCGCAGTTGTCCGATCAAACGCTGCAACAGTTGGGCGCCACGCCGCCGGACATTTTGAGCGGTTGGATGGAACTGGTGCTCATCGCGCGCACTACGCCGGACCGCGCCGAGTTCGAGCGCCGCGTCACCGATTGGCGGCATCGCTATCGGCAACATCCGGCCATGCAGGAATTGATTGCCGCGCTGCCCGCGCAACGCGGCGCGTTCACGCCGTCGCCCCTGGCCAGCCAACCGCTGGCGCCGTTAATGACGCCTACGCCGATGATCACATCGGCGACGCCGGGCGTTTATCCGCAGCGCATCGCCTTGCTGGTGCCGTTGTCCGGCACGCTGGCCGGCGTGGGCGCGGCGGTGCGCGACGGCTTCCTGGCCGCCGCCGCGGCGCAGCCGAGCAAGCCGGAAATCCGCGTGTATGACGTCGCCGCCATCGGCAGCGGCGCCGAGGCCAACAAGGCCTTGCAGGTTTATCAGCAGGCCGTGCAGGAAGGCGCGGAATTTGTCGTCGGGCCGCTGGAAAAGGAGGGCGTGAAGGCGCTGTACACGCTGGGCGCGCTGCCCGTGCCCACGCTGGCGCTGAATTACAGCGAGGAAAGCGCCGCCCCGCCCAATCTCTATCAATTCGGCCTGTTGCCCGAGGACGAAGCGCGCCAAGTGGCGGAGCGCGCCTGGTTCGACGGCCACAATCGCGCGCTGGTGCTGGTGCCGCAAGGCGACTGGGGCGACCGTATGCTCAGCGCCTTCAGCCGGCAATTGGAGGAGCGCGGCGGCATCGTGGTGGACGTGCAGACTTACGCGCCGGAACAAGTGGACTTCGCCGCGCCGGTGCGCAAGCTGCTGCAATATAAAGGTGACAAGCAACGCCGTCAGGACGCCGACCACATTTTCATCGCCGCCTTCCCGCGCCAGGCGCGCGGCATTCGTCCGCAACTGCATTTCTTTTTCGCCTCCGACTTGCCCACCTACGCCACGTCGCATATCTATACCGGCAAGCCCGATCCCGCCGCCGATCAAGATTTGGACGGCATTTTGTTTGCGGACATGCCGTGGGTGCTCAACGACGTCACGTCACAACAATCACTGCGCCAAACATTAGCCGGCCGGCACGGCGGCGCCTTCAATCAGTTTAAGCGCCTGTACGCGCTCGGCGTGGACGCTTACCACGTTATCCCGCATCTGGAGCGCCTGCGCAATTCCCCCGGTGAACGCTTCGAGGGCGAGACCGGCGGCTTGAGCGTGGATCAAGACAATCGCATCCATCGCCAACTGCTGTGGGCGCGTTTTGCCGGCGGCGTGGCGCGACCGATCGATGGCGCGCAAGGCGCGCCGGTAGACGCCGCACAATGACTTTCTTGCGACGCGGCAACATCAAGCGCGGCCAGCAGGCCGAGGAAATCGCTTGCCAATATCTGCAGGAGCAAGGATTGCAATTGTTAGGGCGCAATTATCGTTGCCCGTGCGGCGAAATCGACTTGATTATGGCGCACCATGACGGCATCGTATTCGTCGAAGTGCGCTATCGAAAAAATCAACATTTCGGTAGCGGCGCGGAAAGCGTGGACCATTTCAAGCAAAGTAAAATTATCGCCAGCGCCGCACATTATTTACAAAAAAACAAAGGCGCCGCGCGCCGCCCGGCCCGCTTCGACGTGGTGGCCGTTGCCCCAGACGCCGGACAGCATAAAATCGAGTGGATACGGGATGCTTTTCAGGCATAGCAACGGCGCGTAGGTTGGGGTGAATGAAATGAATCCCAACAATTGTGGGGCATGAAATGATGTTGGGGGTTCGCGTTGCTCACCCCAACCTACTGAGGTTTTATGGATTTAGAAAAACGCATCAGACACAATTTCAACGAGAGCATCCAGGTCAAGCAGCATTCTTTGGAAACGCTCGCGCCGGCCATCGCGCGCGCCGCGCAGGCGCTCACGCAATGCCTGCTGCAAGAACATAAGGTGCTGAGCTGCGGCAACGGCGGATCGGCGGGCGACGCGCAGCATTTCTCCTCGGAAATGCTCAATCGTTTCGAGATGGAGCGTCCCGGCTTGCCGGCCATCGCGCTCACCACCGACACTTCCACGCTCACGTCCATCGCCAACGATTACCAATACGCCGACATTTTTTCCAAGCAGATACGCGCGCTCGGTCAGCCGGGTGATATACTACTGGCCATCAGCACCAGCGGAAATTCGGCGAACATTCTGAACGCCATCGATGCCGCGCACGACCGCGAAATGCGCGTCGTCGCGCTCACCGGGCGCGACGGCGGCGAGGCCGCTGCGCTGCTCACGGAGCAGGACGTGGAGCTGCGCGTGCCCGCGCACTCCACGGCACGTGTGCAAGAAGTGCATTTGCTGATTATTCACTGCCTGTGCGATCTTATCGACCGTCAATTACTTGGGCATTCCTGAAGTGCGTCGTTGGAATACCCGTTCGACAAGGAGACTTGATTCATGAATCGTAAAATTATCACGTTGATGATCGGCGCGCTGGCGCTGGGCGGAATGTTGCAAGGCTGCGTCGCCGTGGTGGCCGGTGGCGCCGCCACCGGCGCGGCGGTGGCGCACGATCGGCGCAGCGCCGGCACGGTGCTCGATGATCAGACCATCGAAGTCAAGGCGATCGCCGCCATTCTTTCCGACAAGGAACTGTCGAACAGCGCGCACATCAACGTCACCAGCTATAACTACGCCGTGCTGCTCACCGGCGAGGCGCCCAGCGAAGAGTTGCGCAAGCGCGCGGAAGAACTGGTGCGCAAGATCGAAAAAGTAAAGAACGTGCACAATGAAATCACCATCGCCGCGCCGAGTTCCATGGTGTCGCGCAGCAGCGACACGGTGCTCACCGGCAAGGTCAAGGCCAACATGGTGGGCCTCGAGGGGCTCGACCCGACGCGCGTCAAGGTCGTCACCGAAAACGGCGTGGTGTATTTGATGGGGCTGGTCACGCGCGCCGAAGCCGATATCGCCGCCAACGCCGCCAGCAAAACCACCGGCGTGCAGCGCGTGGTGAAGATTTTTGAGTATATTGGATAAGGAGTAATGGGTAATGAGTGATGGGTAATGGGTTTACTGTTTACCGATCACTCATTACCGTTTACCCGTCACCGTCGTTACGTCACCAACTTCAGCTTGGGCTTGCCCGGCTTGTCGGCCGCGGCGGGCTTCGGCGGGGTGCCGCCGCTCTCCTGCTCGTTGAATACCATGCCTTGGCCGTTTTCGCGCGCGTAGATGGCGAGCACCGCGCTGACCGGCACGACCACGTAGGTGGCCACGCCGCCGAAGCGCGCGCTGAATTCGATTTTATCGTTGCCCAGTTGCAAGTGGTGCACGGCGCCGGGGCTGATGTTGAGAATAATCTTGCCGTTCTGCACGTACTGCGCGGGCACGTTCACCCCCGCGCTTTGCGCGTTCACCAGCAAGTGCGGGGCGAGGCCGTTGTCCAGAATCCATTCGTGGATGGCGCGTATCAAATAGGGGCGGCTGGAACTCATTTCCATGCCTGAAGTCGGGATGCTAATGTTAAACCTCCTTCAACAAAAATCTTTAAAACAACTTCCCTCGCCCCAACTCTCTCCCGGAGGGAGAGGGATACTTTTATTTTTGCGCCTTAGCGTCTTTGCGTGAGGCGGGGTTAATCGCGCATTTCGCGCTCCGCGTCGCTCAGGCTCGCCTTGAAACCGGGACGCGCGAATAGGCGTTCCGCGTACTTGTGCACGGCCTTGGCCTGCGTCGGCAGCTCGATGCCGTAGTGAGGCAAGCGCCACAGCAGCGGGGCGATGCTGCAATCCACCAGGGAAAGCTCATCGCTCATGAAAAACGGTTTTTGCCCGAACAGCGGCGCGCTGGCGGTGAGGCTGTCGCGCAGCGTCTTGCGGTGCTTGGTGGCCGCCTGGCTGTTGACGGCGTGTTCGATTTCTTCCAATTCATTATACCAATCTTGCTCGATGCGGTGCAGCATCAGTCGCGCGCGCGCGCGCGACACCGGATCGACCGGCATGAGCGGCGGATGCGGAAAGCGCTCGTCCAGGTATTCCATGATGATTTGCGAGTTGTACAGCACCAGATCGCGGTCCACGAGCGTGGGTAGGGTATGATAAGGATTCAGGTCGATCAGATCCTCCGGCGGCTGCGCGGGGTCGACGGTGATCACGTCCGCGGAAATATTTTTTTCGCCCAGCACCATGCGCGCGCGGTGACTGAATGGACAGGTAGCGCCCGAAAACAGCGTCATGACCGATCTTCTATTTATAATGAGCGACATTGTTGTTATCTCCGAGTTAATGGGCGGTCGAGCATGGGCAAGGGGTGGGCTCCCCCCAGTATGCGCTTGAATTACAAGGGTGTATGGTTTGAAATCCCTATATTTTAAAGACGGCTTGCACAAGTATAGCGCAGAAAAAGACCGGTATTTTACGCTGTGGCCGCTTTATAAATGTTTCATGCTCTTGACACTTTTCTTAGACTTGGTTTAGGATTTTCGTCTTAGTTGGGTGGTTTGGTGCTTGGATGAATCACAGGCCGTGTGCGCCGTCGCCGCAAGTAGACTCGCATATCTGCCCTCGTAGAGAGAATGTATTGAGTTAAGTGCGCCGCTCTGCTTACGTTTTTAACTAAAGCACTGATTCTACGGCATACTAAAAATTTCCCGGGTGAATTTGGGGCTCGGCATCAGGGTGAACGAAGATGCCGCTATCCGATTCGCCCCCGAATTATAAACTCTGACAGCCCTCAGGGTGCCGCTGCAATCTTTTTAGATTGTTAAAGTGGAGGGGGTTGGATGTCGAGGAGAAGCGTTTCATGAAATCGATGTGGAAGGGCGTGCGGTCGCGACGCGGATGGTTGCTGGGCGGCGGATTTGTTGTCTTCGCGTTAATGGGTTTAACGGTGTGGGCCGCAGCCACGGGGGAGGCTCCGCAGAGCAAGCCCATCGTGCCGCCGCAGGGCAGCTACGAGGGCGTCGCCGTCGAACAACCCATTGAGTTTCCTCACGACGTTCACACCAAAGTCAATAAGATCAACTGTCTCTATTGCCACACCTATGGGCGGCGCAGCAAGGTCGCCGGCATTCCTCCCACCAGCAAGTGCATGGGTTGTCACCGCGTCATCGCCACCGACAAGCCGCGCATCAAACAGCTCACCGAATACTGGGAAAAGAAGCAGCCCGTGCCCTGGAAGAAGGTGCACGATGTCCCCGATTTCGTCCACTTCACGCACGAGAAGCACTTGAAGCGCTTCATCTTCGACAACGAAGAGAACGTGCAAAATCTCTCGGTCGATACGGTTGCGCCGGTGTGCGCCTACTGCCACGGTGATTTACGTGAAATGACCGTGGCGCAGAAGGTCAAGCCCATGACCATGGGCTGGTGCGTGGCATGCCATCAGGCTAATGACGGCCCCGGCGATTGCTGGAAGTGTCATAAGTAATTTTTCCGCAGTCTAAAGAACGGGATGGTTTGCTATGAGTGGTTATGACTTAAACCGCAGAGATTTTCTTAAAATGATGGGCTGGAGCGCGGCGGGCGTGACGCTGGCCGGCTGCGATCTGCCCACCACGGTGACCTTGGAAGAGGGCAAGGAAACCGTCGTCTCTTATCTGTCGCCCGAGGAGTACGTCATTCCCGGCGTCGGCGTGTGGTACGCCTCCACCTGTATGCAGTGCTCGGCTTATTGCGGCATCCACGGGCGCGTGCGCGAAGGCCGCGCCTTGAAACTGGAAGGCAACCCCGACTCGCCGATAAACCGCGGCAAGCTGTGCCAGATGGGCCAATCCGGCGTGCAAGGCCACTACAACCCGGATCGCTTGACGCAGCCCCTGGCGCGCCAAGACGGCAAGCTCGTGCCCATCACCTGGGACGACGCCTGGAAAATGCTGGCGGACAAAACCTCAAATCTTTCCGGCGACCGTTTCGCCTGGGTCACCGGCACGGTCAGCGGCCACCAGGCGGTGCTGCTCGCCGCGCACATGGAGTCACTGGGCGCCACGCAACATTTCGTACCCGAGGTGATTGCGCCGTCCGTGGCGCAGGCCGTGCTAGCCGACATGTTCGGCGAAGCCATGCCGCGCCTGGCGTTGGATAAGGCCAAGCTCATCGTGTCGTTTGGCGCCGACTTTCTCGGCACCTGGGTGTCGCCCACGCATTTTGCCACGCAGTACGCGCAATTCCGCGCCGCGCCGCGCGGCATTCTGGTGCAGATCGAGCCCAAGATGACGCTCACCGGCGGCAACGCCGACTTGTGGGTGGCGATCCGCCCCGGCACCGAAGGCGCGCTGGCGTTGGGTTTGGCCAATCTGCTCCTGCAAGACGGCGTGCAAGCCGATCTGCCGGAGGGTCTGCGCAACACCATCGCCGGCTATGACCTGAACAAGGTTGCCGGCGCCACCGGCATCCCCGCCGAGCGCATCACGCGCATCGCCGCGCTGCTGAAGCAACACGCGCCCAGCCTGGTGCTGGCCGGCGCGCCGGTGGAAGGCCAGGCGCACGGCTACGAAGCCACCGCGGCGGTGTTGCTGCTGAACGTGATCCTCGGCAACGTCGGCCAGACCATCGTGTCGAACGGCGAATTCCCGTTTCCGCAGTTGCGCGCCAAGACCGGCAAGCGCCGCGACCTGCTGGCCTTCGCCGACGCCGCCAAGAACAAGAACCTGGACGCGGTGTTTTTCCACGGCGCCAACCCGGTGTACCACGCGCCCGCCTATCTCCAACTCAGCGAGCATTTGCAAAACATTCCCTTCAAAGTGGCATTCGCGCAGTTCCCGGACGAGACCACGCTGGCCTGCGACCTGGTGCTGCCCGTTGCGTCCTACATCGAGGATTGGGGCACGCACGTCGCCGCCTACCAGCCGGAGCAGGGCGTGATCAGCGTGCAGCAGCCGCTCATGGAGAAGCTCTATCCCGGCACGCCGGGCCTCGGCGATGCGCTGCTCACGCTCCTCAAGGCGCGCGAACCGCAGAAGTACGAGGCGTGGCCCGATTACTACTCTTATCTGCGTAACGCCGTCGCGGCGCTGCCCGCCGAGTACAAGGGCGATGCCGCCAGCGACGAGGAATTCTGGAATCACACCTTGCAGAAGGGCTTGATCAAAGTCGATGTCCCCGCCAAGCCGCTCAACGTGAAACTACCCGAGATCACGCTGCCGGAAATCCCCGCACCCGACGCCGCCACGTTGCAACTCACGCCCGCGGCGCAACTCGGCCTGTGGGACGGACGCCACGCCAATCTGCCGTGGATCCAAGAAGCGCCGGACCAGATCAGCAAAGTGGTATGGGACGCTTGGGCGGAGCTGCACCCCAGCACCGCCGCCAAGCTCGGCGTGAAAACCGGCGACCTGCTGGAAGTCGCCTCCGAGCAGGGCGCGATCAAGGTCAAGGTATTCGTGTTCAAGGGCGTGCATCCCGACGCCATCGCCGTGTCGCTGGGCCAGGGTCACGAGGAATATGGGCGCTACGCCAAGGGCGTGGGCGCCAACCCGCTGAAGATTTTGAATCCGGTGACGGACGCCAAGACCGGCGAGCTCGCCCTGTATGGTACGCGCGTCAAGGTCAGCGGCCTCGGCGAGCACGATAAGCTGGTCTTGGAAGGCCGCGGGCAGTCCGCGCAATTCGGGCGCAAGCTGGTCGCCACCGTCCCCGCCGAGCAGTTCCGTAACACGGAAGGAGCTTAAATCATGTCGTCGTCGCTGCAGAATTTGTTGAACAACTGGTCCCAGTACCGCAAGGGTATCGAGGAAGGCGGCCATCATAAATACGAGCACCGCTGGGCCATGGTGGTGGATCTCAACCTGTGCATCGGCTGTAACGCCTGCTCCACCGCGTGCTACGCGGAGAACAATCTTCCCGTGGTCGGCAAGGAGCGCTACGACCGTGGTCACATGATGCACTGGATGCGCATCGAGCGTTATTGGGACGAGTCCCCGGACAAGGAATTCCACGAACAGGGCGCGAGCTTCCTGCCCATGATGTGCCAGCAGTGTGGCGCGGCGCCGTGCGAGCCGGTGTGCCCGGTGGTGGCCACCTATCACACCCCGGACGGCCTCAACGCGCAGGTCTACAACCGCTGCATCGGTTCGCGTTATTGCAGCAACAACTGTCCCTACAAGGTGCGCTACTTCAATTTCTGGTCGTACTACGACGCCGCCTGGCCGGAGCCGCTCAACATGCAGCTCAACCCCGACCTCGCGGTGCGTGACAAGGGCGTGATGGAAAAGTGCACGTTCTGCGTGCAGCGCATCCGCGTGGCCAAGGACCAGGCCAAGATGGAAAACCGCAAGGTCAAGGACGGCGAATTCACTACCGCCTGTGCGCAGGCCTGCCCCACCAACGCCATCGTGTTCGGCGATCAGCTGGATGCCGAGAGCAAGGTTGCGCAACTGTGGAACAAGCATCAGGTGCAGCGCGTGGTGACCAAGCAGGACAAGCAAAACCCCGATCTGCGCGGTTACCGCATTTTGGAAGAACTCAACGTCGATCCGTCGGTGATGTATCTGGAGCGGGTGCGCGAAAACGTCGCCTAATCACTCAAGTTAATCGAGCATTAAGTCCATGAAAGACATTCACGATAAAGACATACGCGAAGACATCGCCTGGGCGCAAATCAACGCCGATGTGCTGCGCACCTTGGACAATCCGCGCCGCGGCTACTGGATCACCGTGGCCGCGTGCCTGGTGCTGCTCGCCATAGGCATTGCCGCCGAGACCCACCAGTACCTGACCGGCATGGGCGTGGCCAAGAACCACCCGCACATGTGGAACTTGTACATCGCCACGTTCATTTTCTGGATCGGCATGAGCCACTCCGGCACGCTGCTGTCGGCCATTCTGCATATCGTGCATGCCGACTGGCGCAAGCCCATCTATCGCTTCGCCGAGGCGATGACCACGTTCTCGCTGATGACCGCGTTGATCTTCCCTGTGATCCACTTGGGACGCATGTGGAATTTCTATTGGGTCATCCCTTATATCCCGTCGCGCGGCACCTGGCCGAACTTCAGGTCGCCGCTGTCATGGGACGGCTTCGCCATCGTCACTTACCTTACCTCGTCGGCGCTGTTCCTGTACGTGGGCATGATTCCCGACCTCGCCATCGCGCGCGACAACACCACTGGCTGGCGCAAGAAGCTGTACACCGCGCTGGCGCTGGGCTGGAACGGCAACGACCGCCAGTGGCGCGTGTTCCGCAAGGCCTACATGCTGATGGCGATTTTCCTGATCCCGCTCGCGGTGTCGGTGCACTCCATCGTGTCGTCCGACTTCGCCATGTCCATCGCGCCGGGCTGGCACGTCACCACCTTCCCGCCGTACTTCGTGGCCGGCGCGCTGTACTCCGGCTGCGCGGCCATCATCACGCTGTTCATTCTGTTGCGCTACTACTTCCGCTGGGAAGAGTACATGACGCTGGCCATCATGGAAAAGATTTGCAAACTCACGTTCGCCATCGCCATGATGTGGACCTACCTCAACCTGGTGGAGTTCGCCTCGGTGTGGTACGGGCACGACATCTACGCCAAGGAAGTGCTGTGGGGCAAGATGACCGGGCCGTACGCCCCGGCGTTTTGGGCCATGATATTCTTCGGCTCGGTGCTGCCGTTCACGCTGGCGTTCCGCAGCCTGCGCCGCAACTTGAAGGTGATGATGGTGGTGTCCATCCTGCTCAACGTCGGCATGTGGCTGGAGCGCTGGATGATCGTGTCGCCGACGCTGGCGCTGAGCTTCGAGCCGTGGTCGTGGAACGCCATGATGCCCACCATCACCTCGTGGCTGATCGTGGCCGGCAGCTTCGGCTGGTTCGGTCTGTTGTTCCTGGTGTTCGTGAAGATATTCCCCTCGGTGTCCATGTATGAGGTGAAGGAAATGGTTTACCATCGCCGCCTGGCCGCGCACAAGGAGCCGTCGGCGCAGCCGGCGGGCGGCGCCGCGCCGGCGTACAGCCCGAGCGGCAAGAAGGAGAGCCTGTCGTGAAAAAATCACATCGCATACTCGGCCTGTTCAGCAATTTCGACGAGGCCACCGCCGCCATCGAAGACATCAAGGCGAATAAACTGCCGGGCGTGTCCGTCGATGACGTGGTGCTGAAATCGCCCATCGAACATCCGGAAGTGGAAGAGGCGCTCGGCGACCGTCCGGTGCGCGTGCAGTATTTCACCTTCGTCGGCGGCCTGTTCGGGCTGATCGGCAGCTGGTTGTGGATTTCGGCGGCGCAGGCCACCTTCCTGGTGCAGCCGCAGGGCGGCAAGCCGGTCATCACGCTGGTGTCGAACTTCGTGCTGAATTACGAAATGATGATTCTGGGCGGCGTGCTCGCTACGTTGATAGGTTTTCTGGTCGGCGCCGGCCTGCCGTCCAAGAAGGGCACGATCTACAGCGAAAAAATCAGCTTGGATCAGATCGGCATTCTGCTGGAACTGAATCAGGCGCAAGTCGAACCCGCCAAGGAATTGTTCAAACGCCACAAGGTGCTGGAAATCCGCGAAGAGGCTATCTGATGAAACTCTTTAAAAAATCTCTGATCTTCGCGGCGCTGCTGCTGCCGGTGCTGGCCTTCGCCTGGCCGTGGTCGCAGGACATGATGAATCAGCCCAGCATCAAGCCGCAGGAGCCGGTGTCGCCCAATGTCTTGGCGCCGACGCCGTTCCCGGCGCGCTCCGTGCCGACGCAGGGTATTCCGACGCCGTACGCCAACCGCGATGCGACCAAGGACCTGAAAAATCCCATCGCCGTCAGCGAGGAATCGCTGCACCAAGGCAGGACGTTGTTCCGTATCATCTGCGCGGCCTGTCACGGCCTGACCGGCAAGGCCGACACGCCGGTCACGGAGAAAATCGGCGCCATTCCGCTAAACGACGATTACGTGCAGAAAGACCTCACCGAGGGTTGGATATTCGGCACCATCACCTTCGGCGGCGCGGTGATGCCCGCCTACGGCGTCACGCACGGCGACGTCGGCTCCAACGACCTGAGCGTGGAAGAGCGCTGGCACATCGTCAACTACGTGCGCCATGCGCTGACCAAAGAGCCGGATGTGTCCACCCAACAAGCCTCGGCCCAATAAAGGGGAATTGATTCAATGGAAAATTTCGGCAGCTGGTCGATTTTGACGACCAATTTTCTCATCGTCCTCTACATGGCCGTATGCGGCGTGCTGTTGTGCGCGTTGCTGCAAATGGCCAACGCCAAGTGGCGCGTGCACGTGCGCAAACTCGCCGTGTCGCTGGCCGCGCTGTTCCCGGTGGCCTTCGTGCTGCTGCTGATTCTGCTCGCCAACGGCGAGGCCACGTTCCACTGGCTCAAGACCGCGCACGAGGGCGAACAGCACCTGCCCGGCTGGCACAATTACACCTTCCTGGTGGCGCGTCAGATCATCGGCTTTTTGGTCGTGGCCGCGTTGTTCGGGCTGTTCATCAAATATCAGTATAAGAGCGAGATCGACAACTCCTACCGCGTGCAGCGCACCTTCCGCAACATTGCGTTGCTGATTCCGTTCGCCTACGTGCCGTACGCCACCATGGTGGCATGGGACTTCGAGATGACCATGCGCCCGGGCTGGCACAGCGCCAGCTACGGCGCCTACCACTTCGTCAGCAACTTCGGCGCGTTCCTGGGCTTCTTCTCGGTGTTCTTGTTCTTCTTGAACCGTTCCGGCAAGCTCGCCAAGCCGCTGCCCGAGTACGTGTTCAACTACATGGCGCAATTCATGTTCGCCTTCACTATCCTGTGGACGTACCTGTTCTTCACCCAGTACCTCATCATGTGGTACGGGCGTCTGCCGGAAGAAATGGTGCGCTTCAACAGCATGATGTTCCAGGGCTACGGCGCGATATGGTGGACGTTCTTCACGCTGAAGTTCATTATTCCGTTCACCACGTTTCTGTTCACCGCCAACCGTCACAGCTTGCCGGTGATCGCCACCGTCGGCGGCGGCATCCTGCTCGGCACCTGGCTGGAACGCTACACCTGGATATCCGGCTCGGTGGACAGCGCGTTCTATCACATACCGATGACCGCGGTGTTCGACATCGTGGCTACGCTCATCGTGTTCGGCGTAGCTTGGTTCGCGGTGCGCTGGTCGCTGAACCGCTACGGGTTGGTGAAGCCTTAATATCTGTCTCAACCGGGCGGTTCAGGTACAGCCGCCCGGTTTCCCCCGCCCTTTGATATCCTCACGCAAAGTCGCAAAGCCGCAAAAAAGCCGAATACGGGCTTGTTTTTTTAAACAATACCGCAGAGTGTAAATTTCCGCCGATTCCCCTTATTTGGCAAACTTTGCGCCTTGGCGTCTTTGCGTGAGGCAGGTGGTTACACAAGCGTTTACAAGAGCCTGAATTTCGTTTACTTTGGGCTGAATACTAACAGCCAGGGAGGGCCGTCGGGTAAAGTCCCATGCAAATCGGAAAATTCTTCTCATTCCTGCTCAAATCGGTTACCGTGGGTCTGGCCGTGGCGTTCGTGATTCTGTTCCTGCGCCCGGACCTGCTGATGCGCGATAGCTCCACGGTGGTGGAAATCAAGGAAAGCGCGAAACGGCCCGCCGTCGAGCAGGCCGCCGCCGTCGCCGGGCGGGCCGCGGCGCCGGTCTCCTACGCGGGCGCCGTGCAGCTCGCCGCGCCCGCGGTGGTGAACATCTATACCGCCAAGGTGGTTACCGCGCGCGTCAACCCGTTTTTTGACGACCCGTTCATGCAGCGCTTCTTCGGCGGTATGCAGATTCCGCGCCGCCGACTCGAGAGCAGTCTGGGTTCGGGCGTGATCGTCAGCGAACAGGGCTATATTCTGACCAATAATCACGTCATCGAGGGCGCCGACGAGATTCAAGTGGCGCTCAGCGACGGGCGCACGGCGCAGGCCAAGGTGGTGGGCGGCGACCGCGAGACCGATTTGGCGGTGCTGCGCATCGAAATGAGTTCTCTGCCCAGCATCGTAATCGGCGACTCGGACGCCTTGCGCGTGGGTGACGTGGTGTTGGCCATCGGCAATCCGTTCGGCGTCGGCCAAACGGTCACGCAGGGCATCGTCAGCGCCACCGGGCGCACGCAGTTGGGGATCAGCACTTTCGAAAACTTCATCCAGACCGACGCGGCGATCAACCCCGGCAATTCCGGCGGCGCGCTGATCGATACGGAAGGCAATCTCATCGGCATCAACACCGCTATTTTTTCGCGCACCGGCGGCTCGCAAGGCATCGGCTTCGCCATCCCGCTGAGCCTCGCCAAGGGCGTGATGCAGCAGATCATCGAGCACGGCCACGCCATACGCGGCTGGCTGGGTATCGAGGTGCAGGCGATTACGCCGCAGCTGGCGGAATCGTTCGGCCTGTCGAGCACCAACGGCGTGCTCATCGCCGGCGTGCTGCGCGGCGGACCCGCCGATCAGGCCGGCATTCGTCCGGGCGATATTATTACGCAGATCAACGGCAAGCCCGTCAACGAACCGCTGAAATTGATGAATACCGTGGCGCAGGTGATGCCGGGTACGACCATCAACATTCAGGCGCTGCGCAACAACGAGAAACTCAACCTCACGGCCAAGGTCGGCGAGCGCCCCGCGCCCCCGGCGCCGCAGGAACGCCCCGGCATGGGGCCTTAAAATAAAGGCGCCTCACGCAAAGCCGCCAAGACGCAAAGACGCAAAGAAAAAAGTATCAAGATTCCGAGCGGGAGCGTAGTGGATATCCGGAATCCAGAAGCTGCAAACTTACGTTTTGGATTCCCGCTTCATGGGAACGACGATTCAAATTTATTGATGATCTTTGCGTCTTGGCGGCTGCGTGAGGCGTTTTTAAGGTTTAGGCTCCGGCGGATTCGCGCCCGGGAGCGGGCCGGAGCCGATGGGGTAGGGCATGGGCTGCACCGGCTGGGCGCCGGGCGGCGGGTTGTAGGTGCGCTGGCTGGGCTGGGTGGCGGCGGGTTGTGTCGTCGGTTCCGGTTCCTCTTCTTCCGCGTCCTCCGGCTTCTCACGCACGTAAAAACGCGACACCAGCACGCCCACCTCGAACAGCAGCCACAGTGGCACGGCCAGCAGGATTTGCGACAGCACGTCGGGGGGCGTGAGCAGCATACCGATTACGAACGCCAGCACGATCATGTAGCGGCGCTTCTCCGCCAGCGCCTGCGGGGTAATGACCCCGGCCCACACCAGCAGGATCACCGCCACCGGCACTTCGAAGGCGAAACCGAAGGCGAAAAACATGCTGAGCACGAAGTCCAAGTACTTGCTGATGTCGGTCATCACCGCCACGCCTTCCGGGGCCACCGAGGTGAAGAAGCCGAACACCAGCGGGAACACCACGAAATACGCAAACGCCGCGCCGCCGAAGAACAGCAGCGTGCTGGATAGCAGCAGCGGGAAGATCAAGCGCCGTTCATTCTTGTACAGCCCCGGCGCCACGAACGCCCATACGTGGTAGAGAATCACCGGCACGGCGAAGAATACCGAAACCACCAACGTGAGCTTGAACGGCGTTAAAAACGGCGACGCCACTTCGGTGGCGATCATGCTGGAGCCTTCGGGCAAATGGCGCAGCAGAGGCTGCGCGAGCAGCGTGTAGAGGTCGTTGGCGAACATAAACAACCCCAGGAAAATGACCAGCACGGTGATCACCACGCGCAGCAGCCGGTCGCGTAGCTCTAAAAGATGCGCGAGCAGCGGTAGTTGCTGGGCAGTGGACTCTTCCTGGTTTGGCTCAGGAGGTGAGGGTTTAACGGATTCCGCCATGGGTTCTACGAATGGGGTTGGCTGGGGGCGGGCGCGGCCGCAGCCGCAGCCGCTGCGGGGTTGCTAGGCGCCGCGTCGGCGGCGACGGTCGGCGTCAGGGCGGGCTGCGCGACCGGCGTATACGCCGGATCGCCGGTGGCCTGCTTGATGCCGGTCTCGATGGTGGTGCGGCTCTCGTCGATGATCTGACGCAGTTCCTGCATTTCCGCCTGTTGCTGGCTGAGCAGCTTACGCAATTCGTCGGTCTTGAATTCGCGGTCGATGTCGGCCTTGACGCTCGCCGCCATGCGCCGCACCTTGCCTATCCAAGTGCCCGCGGTGCGCGCCAAGCCGGGCAATTTTTGCGGACCCACCACCAGCAGGGCGATGAGTCCGATCATGGCGATTTCGCTGAAGCTGACGTCGAACATGGCGCGCGGCCCGCGGCGTGTCCTTAGACCTTCTCACGCTCCTGCGCGGTTTCGGTTTTGTTGACCACTTGCGCCTCGATGACGCGCCCGCTGTCCGGGGCGGAGGTGCTTTGCTCAGCGGTGGCTTTGGCTTCCTCGCCGGCTTCGCCCTCCTTCACGGAATGGCGAAAATTCTTGATGGCGGCGCCCAAGTCGCCGCCGACGTTGCGCAGTTTCTTGGCCCCGAACAACACCAGAACGATGGCCAGGATAATCAGTAATTGAGTGGGGGTGCCTAACATAAATATGCTCTCCTAATCTTCAAGATTGACCATTGAATCGAGCCGTCGTTCCATTTGTCGCGCCCGGTTTGCGCGGCGGTATTTAAAAACCCGGCAGCGGCCCGCCGCCCAATACATGGATGTGCAAGTGCGCCACTTCTTGTCCGCCGCCCGGCCCGGTGTTGATGACGGTGCGGAAGCCGTTGTCCAGTCCTTGGCCGCGCGCGATCACCGGCAGCAGGCGCAGCATGTGCGCGAGCAGGGCGTCGTGCTGCGGGCCCACATCGTCCAGGCTCGCCACGTGCAGGCGCGGCACGACCAGCACATGCACGCGGGCCTTGGGATGGATGTCCTTGAACACTACCACGCGGTCGTCGCTGAAGACGATTTGCGCGGGCAGTTTGCCCGATACGATTTTGCAAAAAATGCAATCGTCCATCACTTTGCTCTTTATGAAGCTCTGAATAAGTCCGTCCAGGACTTATCAGAGCACGAAAAAGCAAAAATGTCATTTTTGCTTTTCTTCAT
>JBFLZV010000031.1:0-24296 GCA_040756035.1 Pseudomonadota bacterium | reverse complement strand
GCGTCAAGGCATCCGTGCCTTGCTCAACCCGGCAATAAATCCCGCCGGGTTAATAATTATAAGCGAAACGCCGCACGCTTGAGAAAAAAGGGCGGCGCGGCGTCGCCGCCGACTCAGGTGGGCGTGCCGCTGCGCGCAGTGTAATCGCTGGGTGCGACGGCGCAGCCGTTCATGCAATTTCGCCGCTCCGCCTTTCGCATAAAATCATTCACCGATCTTGCTGGCGAACGCATCGGAAAAACTGTGCGTGCCGAATCGATCGGTGCCGAGGCAGGTGCCGTCTTGGCCGCAGCGCCGGTCGTAGGCGCCGGGCGTGGTGGGGAAGTTCGGCGAGAACGTGGTGCCGATCGTGTAGGCGTTGCCGGCGTTGTCGAGCGCGATGTCGCCGCCGCGTTCTTCGCCCGCGCCGCCGAGGTACGTGGAATAGATCAGCATGTTACCCGCCGCGTTGAGCTTGGCGACGAAGGCGTCGAGACTGCCCGCCGGGGTCGCGCGCGGTGCGGCGCGCGTGGGGAAATCGGCGGATGTGGTGTCGCCGGTGACGTAGGCGTTGCCCACGCTATCCACCGCGATGCCGCGCGCGGCGTCGTCGGTGCCGCCGCCGAGAAACGTGGAATACGTCAACGCTCTGCCGGCGGGATTGAGTTTGGCGACAAAGGCGTCGGTGAACGGCGCGTGGAATATGCTGTTGCAGCGTCCGTCGCTGCCGCAGCGCGTGTCGAGGGCGCCGCGCGTAACGGGAAAATTACTGGACGCGCTCGTGCCGACGACATAGGCATTGCCATTGCCGTCCGTCGCAATGCTAAACGCGGCGTCGAAACCTGCGCCGCCCAGGTAAGTGGAATAGACGAGCGCGTTGCCGGTGGGTGCGAGCCTTGCTACGAAGGCATCCGCATCGCCGCGCGAGGTTGCTTGCAGCGGGCGCTGCGTGGGGAAGTTGGATGAAAACGTTTCGCCCGCGACAAAGGCGTTGACTCCGATGACGGCAATGGCGCGGCCTTGATCTTCGCCGCTCCCGCCTAGATAAGTGGAATAGGTGAGCGCGTTGCCCGCGGCGTTGAGCTTGGTGACAAAGGCATCCGGCTCGCCGGCCAGGCGCGCGCGCACGGCGTTGCGCACCGGAAAATTTATCGAGGAGGTTGCGCCGGTGAGATAGGCGTTGCGCTGTGCGTCGAGCGCGATAGCCAATCCTTGATCGACGTCATTGCCGCCCAGATAGGTGGAATAAATCAGGCCGTTGCCGGCGGCGTTGAGTTTCACGGCGAACGCGTCGCTCTGTGCGCCGTTGCACAGGCCGTCGGCGCCGCATGTTCTGTCGTATGCGCCGGAGCTGGTGGGAAAGTCGGCGGAGTCGGTCGCGCCGGTGAGGTAAGCGTTGCCGCCGTTGTCGATGGCGACGGCGTGGCCGGTGTCGTTGCCGCCGCCGCCCAAATACGTGGAATAGACCAACGCCGTGCCGGCGGCGTTGAGTTTGGTAATGAACACGTCGGCGGTGAACCCGAAATATTTGGACTGCACGCGCCGTCCGCGCCGCAGCGCCGATCGTGGGCGCCGAGGGTGGTCGGAAAATTCACAGATTGCGTGGCGCCTGTAATGTAGGCGTTGCCGCGCGCGTCCACGGCGATGCTGTAGCCGGCGTCATGGCCGCTGCCACCGAGATACGTGGCGTAGGACAACACGGGATCGATGATCAACGGCCGCGTGTCGTCGTAGCGCGCCACCCAAAAGCCGACTTGTTGCGCATCGTTAATGATAAGGTAGCCGCCCTCCACGATGGTGCGCGCGCCGTTGATCTGCTGATAAATGACCGGCTTGTGTTGCGTAACGTCGCCGTGTGCGGTGCGCAGCACGAGATCACCTTGCGCGGTGAGCGTGAGATCATCGACGCCGTCGAAGCGCATTTGTATCACGCGCGGATCGGCGCCGGGTGCGACCACGAAGTCGTACTCCAGTTGGCGCTGACGGCCGTAATAAACCACGTCGATGCCGGCGTAGACGCCGGCGTATTTAATGCGTGCGTAATGCGTTATGCCGGTGCGCCAATGTTTGGCGTCACGACCGATGAGATAGTTGCTCTTGCCGGGCAGCTCGTCGAGCGCAACGGCGCGCGCATTTGTTTGCGCACTCAACAGCCGCATGTATACGGTGACTTCCGGCGTGCGCGCCGCGCGCAAGTCCAGCAGCACACCGCCGGGTGTGAGCAGCACGCCGTAACCCGTGCTGCGCGCGAAAAATTCCGCGGGCGATGCATCGGGGTCGTGCTCGAAACCGAGTGGCAGATTGCCGTAGCGTCCGTTGATGTGCGCTGGGCGCGCGTCCGGCGCCATCGCCGCCGCGCACGGCGTGAAAAAAACGGCGGCGCTCAGCGCCGCCGGCAAGACTACCGTGTAAACCGCGAATATAGTTTTCATGGATTGCTCCTCATCATCGCCACTAACCAGTCAAGCGCACCCATTTGGCGACCGACGGCACGCCCTGCGTGTTGAGCACAAACAGCATGTAATAACCGGGCGGCGCCGCGCCCGCGCCGGCCGACACGGCGGTGCTGACACCGCCGGCCATCGCCGTGAACGACAGCGCTATCAAGCGCTGGTGCATGTCGTTGGCGTGCGTGGTGGCGCCAGGGGCCACCAGCACTACCTTGGAAATGCTGTCCGGCGTGCCGATGGTGAAAGTTTTTCCGCGCGCCACGGCGTTGGGCGCGAAACTGATCGTGGGCCGTGTGCCGCGAAATAGATACGGCGGCGAGAAAATTTCCACCTTGTCGGTCGAGGCGCCGCCGCCGGTCGCGCCGTCGTCGCCCGCCGACATGACGCGCCCGTCGGGCAACAGCAGCGCGGTGGAATGGTAAGCGCGCGATTCGGCCTGCGTGGCCATCGCCCGCCACGCGTTGACGACGGGGTCGTACAACAATGTTTCGCGCTGCGGATTGGCGTAGTAATCGGTGCTGCTGTTGCCGCCCACGGTGAGCAATGTGCCGTCCGGCAGAATCACGGTGTTGTGATTGTGGCGCGGCTGGGGCATAGGCGCGCGAAATTGCCAGCCCGCGCCGGGATTGAGCGTGTCGAATTGCTCGCTTGTTGCGAACACGACAGTGGAACTGCGCCCCCCGATGAGCATGACCTTGGTGGAACCCGCCGCACCGCCCGGCAGCAGCGTGCCGCTGCCGTAGCCGTAACGCGGTTGTTTTAAATTGGGAATGTCGGCCCACGTCCAATTTCGCGGATTCAAGATGGCAGTGTCGGCAACTCCCGGCCCGCCCATCAACACCCTGCCGTCGGGCATGAGGAATTGGTGCGGATACAATCCGGTGGTGCCGCGCGTGCCGACGCGCCTCACCGTGCCCACGCCGTTCATGCTGGGCGACGGCGTGAACACTTCGACGTCCGTGTTCACCACGCCGCCGCTTTCGGTGAGGCCGCTGGTGATCACCACGCTGCCGTTGGTCAGTCGCGTAATGGTGGGATACCAGCGCCCTAGACGCATGTTGGGTTGGCGCGTCCACGTCTCACCGAACGGATTGAACGTATAAATTTGGTTCAATCCGCGCGCGCGGCTGAGCTCGGTGGGCGAGGCGTAGGCGAGCGTGCCACCGACCACCAGCACACGCCCGTCGGCGAGCAGCGTTTGTCCGCCGCACCAAATGTTGCTGGGCGGATCGACTCTCCTGCCGGTGCCGGTGATGGGACTCCACACATAGGCCACGCCCGCGCTCGTGGTCTTGGGCGGACGATAACTCCAGAACAGCACCTTGCCGGTGGGCAGCAGCACGCTGTGAATGCCGACCACCGGCAGCGGCGTCGGCGCGCTCCAGCGCCCCACTTGATCGGGCGCACCTGTCGCGGCGTGCGCCGTGCCGACGGCCTTGCCGATCAACTGCGCAAGATCGCCGGCGTATATGTCGGCGGCCGCTTTGATGCGTTCCACGAATTTTGCGGCGCGCTCGAACGCGTCGGCGGAATGCTTGAAACCGCGCTCCACCATCGCCTGACGCGCCAGCGCACAACTTTCCGCGCGTGCGCGCGCGTGCTCATCCGCGTGTCCATGGCCCAGCATTTCCTTTTCCGTCACGCGCAGTTCGGCCTCGCGCTGTGCGTCGTAGCAAAAGTTGGCGACGCTCGCGCCGTGCGCGCGCGGAACGGTATAGGGGGGGATGTCCGGCCCGTCCGGCGGCGGCGCCGTGTTTGTCTCCGGCAGCGGATAGGTGATGGCGGGGAGGGCGTTGCTCGAGGCGGTATAGCTCAAACTCAGCAGCATCGATAACACGTTAACGTAACCATAATGTTTTTTCATGACGGCTCCTTGTCTGATTTGTTGTGAGTAGAAGCCACGCGCCGATCTCGCCCGCGAGCGAACCGGCTGGGGCATTTTTGCCGCCGTGTGACTTACGCGGCTTTACGCACAGCGCTTATCCGCGCAAGGGTCACGGCGGCTTGGCTGCGAAATTCGAGAATGAGCCAGAGGTGAGGGGCGGGGATGAAAAAAAATATTTTAGCAGCGCCGCGCCGGCATATGCGGCCACGGTATTATTGCACGGGGGGTTTTTCATGGACGTTCCTTGTCACGTTATTTATCGCTTACCGATGAAATTGTGAAAACTCCGCCTCGAGAGTTTGCTAAAGTGTTAGCATGTTGAATTAGTAAAATCAAGGGTGCGCGTCGAGAAATTATTTTGTACGCCGGATTAAACCAGCCATTCGGCGGCCAATCAAACGAGAAAAATCCTACTCCATGAACTCATCCTGCCCACTGTGCGCGGCACAAGCGGAAAATATCTTATGGCGCGATGCGCAGTGCCGCGTAATTTTAATCGCTGATGCCGATTATCCCGGTTTTTGCCGCGTGGTATGGAATGCGCACGTGAAGGAAATGACTGATCTCTCCGAACCGGAGCGTGCACACTTTATGCGCGTAGTGTTCGCCGTGGAGGCGGTGCTGCGCGCTGCGCAGCACCCGGACAAAATCAATCTTGCCTCGCTGGGTAATCAAACCCCGCACCTGCACTGGCACGTGATTCCGCGCTACGCGGACGATGCGCACTTTCCCAACGCCGTTTGGTCCGCGGCGCTGCGCGCGGGCGCGCCACGCCGCGCGCCGGATACGCACGCGCTGCAAACCAGGCTCAGCGCTTTATTAAACGCTTAAGGCGCGCGTCGCGTGCACGGCGGCGGGCAGTTCGACATAGAAACTGGTTCTCACGTACGGTTCGGATTCGAAATCGATGAGGCCGTTCATACGCTCGACCAGAGCCGCGTAGGTCGGCTCAAGCCGAAGGCGGAGCCGACGGATTTTTAATATCGATCCCGCCACGTTTGATTCGCTCGGTACAGATCAGGAAATAACCGGCTTTACTTTACCCGCCGCTAGCTTGGCGCGTTCACGCGCCTCATCGATGTTGTTTCCGCTCGCCAGCGCCACGCCCATGCGGCGGCGCGTAAAAGATTCCGGTTTGCCGAACAAACGCACATCCGCGCCCGGCACGCGCAAGGCATCACGCACTCCTTCGAAGGCGATGCCCTTGGCGTCCAAGCCGCCGTAGATCACGGCGCTTGCCCCTGGGTTACGCATCTCGACCGAAACCGGCAAGCCCAAAATCGCACGCGCGTGAATTTCGAATTCGCTTTGCACTTGCGAGATCATGGTCACCATGCCGGTGTCGTGCGGACGCGGACTTACCTCGGAAAACCACACCTGATCGCCTTTGACAAACAGCTCCACGCCGAAGATACCGCGCCCGCCCAAATTATCCGTAACCTTTTTTGCAATCTCGCGCGCCGCGCGCAATGCCTTTTCACTCATCGGCTGCGGCTGCCAGCTCTCCACGTAGTCACCCTTTACTTGCACGTGGCCGATGGGTTCGCAGAAAAAGGTTTCAATTTTGCCGTTCGCACCAACCGCGCGCACCGTGAGCTGCGTGATTTCGTAATCGAACGCGATCACACCCTCGACGATCACTTTCCCCAAGCCCACGCGCCCGCCGGATTGCGCGTAGTTCCATGCGCCCTCGACTTCCCGCGGCGCTTTTATCAGCGACTGACCCTTGCCGGATGACGACATCACCGGCTTGACGATGCACGGATAGCCGATGGCGTTATCAATGGCGGCGCGCAGTTCGTCGAGACTCGTGGCGAAGGCATACGGCGACGTGGGCAAACCCAACTCTTCCGCCGCCAGCCTGCGGATGCCCTCGCGGTTCATGGTAAGTTGCGCGGCGCGCGCGGTGGGAATCACCTCGGCCAAACCTTCCGCCTCGATGCGCACCAGCTCATCCGTCGCAATCGCCTCGATCTCGGGCACAATGAGATGCGGCCTTTCCTGCAACACCAACGCGCGCAGCGCGGCGCCGTCGGCCATATTGATCACATGCGCGCGATGCGCCACCTGATGCCCCGGCGCATGCGCATAACGATCCACCGCGATCACCTCCACGCCCAACCGCTGCAAGGCGATGATGACCTCCTTCCCTAACTCACCGGCGCCGAGCAACATCACGCGCGTGGCGCTATTTGAAAGAGGTGTACCCAGTCTCATACCCATCCTCGTCAGACTAAAAACGGTTAATTATGCACTGTTTGATGTCTGCTTTACATTATGCGATTATTAATCAAACAGACAATTAATCGAATATGCCAACTATACTCAGAATTGGGCCGTATCGCTTCTATTTCTATAGCAATGAGAAAGGGGAACTACCGCATATTCATGTGCAACGAGAACGGTTTCTTGCCAAGTTTTGGTTGAATCCGGTCGCGCTGGCGAGGTCAAAACGCTTTGCTTCTCATGAGTTACGAATTATACAGCGGTATGTTGAAGAAAATAGGAAATTATTCCAGGAGGCGTGGAATGAGCACATTAGCAGTTGAACCGCACCCATTGGCTCAGGACGTGAAATTTACGGATGATGATTTAATCGTATCGCTGGTAGACGGTCGAAAGATTATTGTTCCATTAGTATGGTTCCCGCGTTTATCGAACGCCACAAAAAACCAATTAGAGAATTATGAAATTCTGGGAGATGGCGAGGGCATTCATTGGCCGGAAATTGATGAAGACTTGAGTGTTGAAGGTCTATTGCGTGGTAGTCACTAAAAGCAATGTTGGGGTTCGCGATGCTTACCCCAACCTACCGCGCTGACCAGTGATGGGCTACGCATACCATCGCATTGAGCGCGCGTCCGGTGGCGGATTTTTACGCGGAGGTGATGGCGGCCTTGCAGGCGTCGGGGCTGCGCATCAAAATTTCGACGCTGCCGCAGGAGCTTGCGGACCCTGTTCCCTTCGAGCGCGACCGCGTCCACGCGGCGTATGACCCGGTGTACGGGCAGCGTTTCTGGCGTGTGTTGGCGCAGGCCGAACGCGTGCTGCAAATATTCCGCGCGCGCTTCATCGGCAAGTGCAGTCCCGTGCATTTTTTCTGGGGCAGTTTTGATTCGGCGATCACGCGCTTTTCCGGGCGGCGTCTCCAACGGGGCCGACGCGGTGACCTGGGAGGCGTACTCGCACGAGGTGAGCAGTTGCGGATTTTGGCTGGGCGGCGGCCTGGTGTCCGAGCCGATGTTCTATGCCTATGCGTACCCGGAGCCGGACGGGTTTAAAGATTATCCCGTCCGTCCCGCCGAGGCATTTTACAGCGCGCAGATGCACGAATTTTTTCTACCCTACGAAACGGGCGCCGCGCATCCGATCCCGACTCCACATTGCTCGCCTTCGCGCAGAGCACCTACGAAGCCGCGGCCGATCCCGCCCGCTGGGATCGCGCGACGTTGGAGCGAGCTTAGAGCCTCTAACAAAAAGAAATTAACCGCCAAGACGCCAAGGTCGCTAAAGAGAACACGCCTTTTCAAATGGTTAAAACTTGGTGCTCGTGGCGTCTTGGCGGTTCATTTTGTTAGGCGTTCTTAGTTAGTATTTGTATAGCGCATGCGCGTGCCGTGCAACAGCGACAGCGTGATTTCTTCCGGCCTTAGCTCTTTGGGAAAATAGGTGCCGGATATTTTCGCGCCGTTGATGCTGGCGCCTTCCATTTTACACGTGGAAAGGTCCACGCCGCGCAGATCGGTTTGGCGAAAATAAGCGTTGCTGAAATCCAGCCCTTGCGCATCCAAGCCGCGCAAATCCAGGCCGCGAAAGTCGCACCAGGTGAGGTCGCATTTTTCGCCGTGCTGCTTGCGCGAGTTGAAGTCGGCGATTTTGCCGTCACGCAACAACTGATACAGCGCGTCTTTTTTGATTTCCGGTTTTTTCAGCATGTCATCCCCCGTAAAGCCTACTTGCGAAACAGCCAAAACAGCAGCGTGAGAATAATGCTCACGATGATGGACGTGGTGAGCGGAAAATAAAAGCGCGCGTTTTCACGCTCCACCACGATGTCACCGGGCAGGCGCCCCAGGCCGATCTTGCTCAACCATGGCCACAGCAGGCCCACGATCACAAAAACAACGCCGATGATGATGAGCGTGCGCGCCATGGAGAGTCCACTTAAGTCAGCGTACGCACCCCTTGCTTGGTCCCCAACAGCAGCACGTCCGCCGGGCGCATGGCGAACAGGCCGTTGGTCACCACGCCGGGAATATGATCGAGCGTGGCCTCCAATTTGACCGGTTCCATGATTTGCAGGTTGTGCACGTCCAGTATGACGTTGCCGTTGTCGGTGGTGAAGCCTTCACGCCAGCGCGGCTGGCCGCCGAGCTTGACCAGTTGGCGCGCCACGAAACTGCGCGCCATGGGGATAACCTCGATGGGCAGCGGGAATTTGCCGAGAATGTCTACCAGCTTGGTTTCGTCGGCCACGCAGACAAATTTCCTGCTGGCCGCCGCCACGATTTTTTCGCGCGTCAGCGCCCCGCCGCCGCCCTTGATGAGGTGCAGATGCTTGGTGGCTTCGTCGGCGCCGTCCACGTACACCGACAACTCCACCACGTCGTTCAACTCCAGCACCGGGATGCCGTGCCCCTTGAGGCGATTGGCGGTGGCCACGGAGCTGGCCACCGCGCCGTCGATCTTGTGTTTGACGCCGGCCAGGGCGTCGATGAAAAAATTGGCCGTCGAGCCGGTGCCCACGCCGACCAGCGCGCCCACTTCGACGTATTCGAGGGCGGCCTTGGCCACCGCTTGTTTCATTTCATCCTGCGTCATTCTTTTCCCCGCCTTAAGACGATTTTCACGCAAGGATAACCGTTAAGGTAATGATAATAAAGGGCCGCATGGTACACTAGGAAAGTTTTTTGGATGTGATGCCCATGCCCGAACGCTATATCGAAAAAATCCTCAAGGCGCGCGTGTACGACGTCGCCGAGGAAACCCCTTTGGAGCCGGCCCCGATCCTGTCGCGGCGGCTCGGCAATCACGTGCTGATCAAGCGCGAGGATTTGCAGCCGGTGTTTTCCTTCAAGCTGCGCGGCGCTTACAACAAGATCGTGCGCCTGGACGACGCCACCGCGCGGCGCGGCGTGATTACCGCCTCCGCCGGCAATCACGCGCAGGGCGTGGCGCTGGCCGCGCACAAGCGCGGCATCCCGGCGCTCATCGTCATGCCCAAGACCACGCCCGAGATCAAGGTGGATGCGGTGCGCGCCTACGGCGCGCAGATCGTGCTGCACGGCGACGCCTACGACGATGCCTACCAGCACGCCCAGCAACTCGCCGCCGAGCGCCACATGACCTTCGTGCATCCGTACGACGACCCTGACGTAATCGCCGGGCAGGGCACGGTGGGCATGGAGATTTTGCGCCAGCATAACAACGCCCTGCACGCGATTTTCGTACCAGTGGGCGGCGGCGGGTTGATCGCCGGCGTAGCGGCCTACGTCAAGCACTTGCGCCCGGACATCAAAATCATCGGCGTGGAGCCGGATGACGCCGCCTCCATGTACGAGGCGCTGCGCCAACAGCAGCGCGTGGCGCTCAGCCAGGTCGGCATTTTCGCCGACGGCGTGGCGGTGCGCCAAGCGGGCGAGGAGCCGTTCCGCGTCGCGCGCGCCTGCGTGGACGAGATAATCCTGGTCAGCACCGACGAAATCTGTGCCGCCATCAAGGACATTTTCGACGACACGCGCTCCATCGCCGAACCCGCCGGCGCGCTGGCGGTGGCGGGCCTGAAGAAATACGTAGCGCGCGAGCGCCTCACGGGCGCGACGCTGGTGGCCATCGACAGCGGCGCGAACATGAATTTCGACCGCTTGCGCCACGTCGCGGAGCGCGCCGAACTCGGCGAGCAGCGCGAGGCCCTGCTCGCCGTGACCATTCCGGAGCGCCCCGGCAGCTTCCGCGAATTTTGCCACGCCATCGGCCAGCGCAGCATCACCGAATTCAATTACCGCTATCACAATGAAAGCGCGGCGCACGTGTTCGCCGGCATCCAAATGCACGAAGGCCCGGCGGAAAAAGAGGCGCTGATCGCGCACTTGCGCGGCCAGGGCTACGAAGTGCTGGACATGACCGACAACGAAATGGCCAAACTGCACGTGCGCTACATGGTGGGCGGCCACAATAATGGCGAGGTCGCGCACGAGGCGCTGTACCGTTTCGAATTCCCGGAACGCCCCGGCGCGCTGCTGCGTTTTCTCACCTCCATGGGCCAGCGCTGGAACATCAGTCTGTTCCACTATCGCAATCACGGCGCGGCCTACGGGCGCGTGCTGGTCGGCGTGCAGATCGCCCCGCAGGAACAGAAAGATTTTCAGGCGTTCCTGGACGAACTCGGTTACACCTACTGCGACGAGACGCGCAATCCAGTCTACAATTTATTCTTAAGCTGACGAACTTCGTTAGCCGAAATAGTTTCTAATCAGCACTATCAAATTGTAAAAAAGGATGAACAGCGCCGCGCTGCCGCATACGGCGATGACGCCGAGGAGTAGAATGGCGAAGGCGGCGCGCATGGGTTAGGCGTCTGGTTGCGCGATCAACTGCAGCGGCGCGTGGCACGCCGGACAATACTTCCACAACGGCAAACGCTCGGCAGGTTCCAAATGTATGGTGACGGCGTTTTTGCACACGGGGCACGTTCCCGTCACCTGATCGCTCTGGTAGGTAGTGCGGTAACGCAGCATGGCCGCCACCGGTCCGGCCACCAGCAGCGCGCCGGCGCCGATCAAATGCACGATCGGCACGAACGTGAAAAACAGCAGCGGCGCCAGAACCCAGTAAACCGCCAGCGTCTTGGCGGCGCGCCGCACGCGGTCGTGCTCGTCGTAGACGGTGCCGTGCAGCATGCCGAGAACAGCGGCGCCGTCGTTCGGTTTGATTAAAATGGCTTGCTGCTGCGCGGAAGACATAGTGATAGTAACGTAGCTGTTTCCAACTATATAAATTATATCACGGGCCACCGCGGCGCATAAGGAGCCTGCTATGCTGAAGAAACTTCTCAAGATCATCGCCTGGCTCGCCGGCGGCGCGCTGCTGGCCGCGATTGCGCTCACCGTTACCGCGGCGCTGTTCTTCGACCCGAACGACTTCAAGCAGCACATCACGCGCGTGGTGCAGGAAAAGACCGGGCGCGAACTCACCGTGCAAGGTCCTCTCAAACTGACCGTGTTCCCCTGGCTCGGCGTGCAGCTCAATCAAGTAACGCTCGGCAACGCGCCGGGCTTCGGCGCCGCGCCGTTCGCGAGCGTCGACACCGCGCGGTTGCGCACCAAGCTGCTGCCGCTGCTGCGCCGCGAAGTGGAGTTGGACACCGTTACGCTACGCGGCATGACGTTGAACCTCAGCAAGAATAAATCCGGCCAAACGAATTGGGGTGATCTGACTTCCGAGAGCGGCGGGAAACGCGGCCCCGCGCGGCTCGGCGCACTGGCGATAGGCGGCGTGGAAATCGACGACGCCAAAATAATATGGAACGATCAAGCCGGCGGAAAATCCTACACGCTCGATAACTTTTCCCTGCACAGCGGCGCGCTGGCGTCGAACCGGCCGTTCGACGTGGCCATGAAGTTCGACGCGCGCGCCAACAATCCGCGCTTCGACGCGCGCGCGGAACTGCGCGGCACGGGAAAGTTCGACCCCGACGCGCAGCGTTTGGAATTCAAACCGCTGCATATCGAACTCGCGCCACGCGGCAAACCGGCCGTGCAACTCGACACGCAATTGAGCGCCGACTTACAACACCAAACCCTCACGCTCGCCGATCTCAAGCTCGAAAGCCTGGGCATGACGGTGAGCGGCGAACTGCGCGGCACTAAAATAATTGACGCGCCGAGTTTCAGCGGGCCGCTGCGCATCGCGCCATTCAATCCGCGCGACGTATTCAAGCAGCTCGGCGCCGCGCCGCCGCAAAGCGCTGATGGCGCGGCGCTTACACGCGCCGCCGCCACGTTTAATCTTGACGCCGCGTCGCAACAGTTGCGTTTGACCAAGCTCGCGGCGAAGCTCGATGATACCTCGATCACCGGCAACCTCACGCTGAAAAATTTCGCGCGGCCGGTCACGAATTTCGCCTTGGCGCTGGACGACGTCGACGTCGATCGCTATCTGCCGCCGCGCGAGGAACCGCAACGCAGCGCCGGCTTCATCTCGTCGGCCAACGCCGCGCAGACCAATGCACCGCCGCCCGCCACGCTGCGCGCGTTTAATGCGCAGGGCATGCTGCGCATCGGCAAATTGAAGGTCGCCAATCTGCGCGCCACCGACGTGCAAGCCACGCTCAATGCCGCTAACGGCGTTATTAAACTGCATCCGCTGAACGCCAATCTTTACGGCGGCACGTACCAAGGCAACGTCGGCCTCGACGCGCGCGGCGACGCGCTGCAACTTACGCTGGATGAAAAACTCAACGGCGTGCAGGCCGGTCCGCTGCTCCGGGATTTGGCCGGCAAGGAACGCCTCACCGGCAAGGCAACGCTCAGCGCCAAGCTCGCCGCGCGCGGCGCGGACGGCGACGCGCTGCTGCGCACGCTAGGCGGCAACGCGGCGTTTTCCTTCACCGACGGCGCGGTGAAGGGTGTCAACATCGCCAAGCTGGTGCGCGACGCGCAGGCGCGCCTGCAAGGCCAAGCGCCGGCGCGGGACGACGCGCCCAATCAGACCGACTTTTCCGAGCTGCGCGGCACCGCCGTTATCACCGGCGGCATCCTGCACAACGAAGACCTCACCGCCAAGTCGCCGCTGCTGCGCGTGACCGGCAAGGGCGACGTCAATTTGGTGGATCGAACCATGGATTACGTACTCGGCGTGGCGCTGGTCAATACACTGACCGGACAAAGCGGCAAGGAACTTACCGAATTGCGCGACGTGACCATCCCCGTGAAAGTCAGCGGCCCGCTCGCCGATCTCTCCTATCGCCCCGACGTTGAGGGCCTGTTGCGTGGCCGCGTCGAGGCCGAGGTGGAGAAGAAGCGCGAGGAAGTCGAGCAGCGCTTGCAGGAGCAGTTGCAGGAAAAACTCAAAGGATTATTTCAATAATGGAAGACGGCGCGCTCGACTTCGCCGCCGCGCTTCTCGAGTGGTTCGATAGGCACGGTCGCAAGGATTTGCCGTGGCAGATCGATCCCACGCCGTATCGCGTGTGGGTGTCCGAGATCATGCTGCAACAGACGCAAGTCGGCGCCGTCATTCCCTACTATCTGCGCTTCATGCAGCGCTTTCCGGACGCGCGCGCCCTGGCCGACGCCACGCTCGACGAGGTGTTGCACCTATGGACCGGGCTCGGCTATTACGCGCGCGCGCGCAACCTGCGGCGCAGCGCGGTGATTGTTCGCGACGACTACAATGGCGAACTGCCGCGCGACTTCGCCGCGCTGCAGCAACTGCCCGGCATCGGGCGCTCCACCGCCGCCGCTATCCTCGCGCTGTCCGGCGACCAACGCCACGCCATCCTCGACGGCAACGTCAAGCGCGTGCTCAGCCGTTTTCACGCGCTTGACGGCTGGCCGGGGGAGCGCCGCGTCGAGCAAAAATTGTGGGCGCTGGCCGAGGCGCATACGCCCGCCGCGCGCGTCGCGCACTATACGCAGGCCATCATGGACCTTGGCGCCACCGTGTGCACGCGCGCGCGCCCGGCCTGCCACGCCTGTCCGCTGGCGCGTGGCTGCGCCGCCCATGCGCAGGGCGCGTCCGGCGCCTATCCCGCGCCCAAGCCACCCAAGACTCTGCCGGTGCGCCGCAGCATTTTCCTGATGCTGCGCAACGCGCGCGGCGAAGTATTGCTCGAACAGCGTCCGCCGAGCGGCGTGTGGGGCGGTTTATGGAGCTTTCCCGAGTTCCCGGACACGCATGATGCGCGCGCGCTGCGCCGCTGGTGCGAGGAACATTTGGGCTACACGGTGCACGACGTCGCGCCACGCGCGCCGCTGCGCCACAGCTTCAGTCATTTCCATTTGGACATCACGCCGGTGCTGGCGCGCGCCGTTGCCGCGCGGCGGGTGATGGAACAACGCGCCACGGTCTGGTATAACACTGCGCAGCCCGACGCACGTGGCCTGGCCGCGCCGGTCAAACGCTTATTAGAGGAATTATCCAAAGAGGAACAACGCGCATGACACGCCTAGTGCACTGCGTAAAACTCGGCAGAGAGGCCGAGGGCCTGAAGTTCGCGCCGTATCCGGGCGAACTCGGCAAACGAATTTATGAACAAGTCTCCGCCGAGGCGTGGAAGATGTGGCTCGGCCACCAGACCATGCTCATCAACGAATACCGCTTGGCGCTGATGGACCCCAAGGCGCGCAAGTTTCTCGAAACCGAAATGGAAAAATTCTTCTTCGGCGCGGGTTCGGCGGCGCCGGAGGGCTACGTGCCGCCGTCTTGAAGCGTAAAGACCGGCGGCGTAAACTATTAACCCGGCGGAATTTATTGCCGGGTTGAGCAAGGCACGGATGCCTTGCCGCGCCCTAAGCCGCGCGAGACCAGGTGAGCGGCGAAGCCGCGAACGCCATGCCAAGGATGGCATGGCTGTAGCGACGCGGCGGCGCAGGATAGCGCCGCAAGGAGTGCGGGCGTGTACCGGCCTGGTCGAGAGCGACAAAATATTAGGGATATATTTTGTCGCCGAATTAATAGCGCCGCCTAACAACAAACTTTCCGCCGCCATGCCTTACCACAAGCTCCTCGAACAGCACATCCGCCACGGCAGCCTGACGTTGCATTTCCCGGACGGACGCGCGCAGCGCTTCGGCCACGATGACGCACCGCACGCAGAGTTGATATTGCGCCATCCCGGCGCGCTCCAGCGCATCATGCTCGATCCCGAGTTCATGTTCGGCGAAACCTACGTGGATGGCGACTGGGACGCGCCCGCGGGCGGCCTGCTTACGCTGTTCGAAGTGCTGATGCGCAATTTCCCGGAGCGCGTCGCCAAGCCGCCGTTGTGGGAGCGGCTGCTGCGCGGTCTGATCCGGCGCGGCAACACCATCCTGCACAGTTACCGCAACGTTGCGCATCACTACGATCTGGACGAATGGCTGTTCCGCCGCTTTCTCGATCAGGACATGCAGTATTCCTGCGCGTATTTCTACGCGCCGGACATCAATCTGGAAGAGGCGCAGCGCGCCAAGCGCCAGCACATCCTACACAAACTTTTATTGCAGCCCGGCCAGCGCGTGCTGGACATCGGCTGCGGTTGGGGCGGCCTGGCGCTGCACCTCGCCGAACACGCCGGCGTGCACGTCACCGGACTCACGCTGTCGCGCGAGCAACTGCGCGTGGCCGAGGCGCGCGCGCGCGAACGCGGCTTGAGCCACGCCGTGGAATTCCGTCTGCAGGATTACCGCGAGCACGACGGCGTGTATGACCGCATCGTCAGCGTCGGCATGTTCGAACACGTCGGGCGCGCGCACTATCCGGAATACTTCGCGCGAATTCACCGCCTGCTGCACACCGATGGCAGCGCACTGCTGCACACCATTGGGCGTTACGGCCCGCCGGGCGCGACCAACCCGTGGATCGAAAAATATATTTTTCCGGGCGGCTACAACCCGGCGCTGTCCGAGGTGAGCGCGGTGATCGAGCGCAGCGGCTTGGTGAATTGCGACACGGAGGTATGGCGGCTGCACTACGCCATGACGCTGGCCGCCTGGCAGCAGCGTTTTCAGGCGAGCCGCGCCGAGATCGCCGCGCGCATGAGCGAGCGTTTCGTGCGTATGTGGGAATTTTACCTGGCCGCCTGCGAGGCGACGTTTCGCTGGCGCGACCTGGTGGTATTTCAGATTCAACTGGCCAAGCGGCTCGACGCTGTGCCGGTCACGCGCGATTACCTTTATCGCGGAGCGGACGAAACGTCACACCGCGTGCGCGTGGCATAAGGACACGCCGATAAATCGGAGTGTCCGTGCGGTGCATGGACATGTACCGCCATTTTTCAATCGCGTGAGTAATTAAAAACGAAGAAAAAGCCGTGCTTTTGCTTTTTCGTGCTCTGAGAAGTCCATGGACGGGTTTGTTCAGAGCTTCTTCAGGCCGCGATTTTTACGCGGTTGCGCCCTTCATATTTAGCGCAGTACAGCGCGCTGTCGGCCTTTTCAAACAACTGCTTCTCATCGTCGTGCTCGCCCAGGCACGCCACGCCCAAGCTCACCGTGACGCTGATGCGCGCGCCGTGCTGTTCGCAAACGATCTTCTCCGCCTTGCGGCGCACGCGCTCGGCGAGCAGCAGCGCGCCCTCCTGCGCCGTGTTGCTGAGCAGCAGCGTGAACTCCTCGCCGCCGTAGCGGAACAGAATGTCGGTGCGGCGTATGCTGTCGGTGACGCATTCCGCCAGCGCCTTGATGACGCGGTCGCCGGTGGCGTGTCCGTAGGTGTCGTTGATGACCTTGAAGTGGTCGATGTCCAGGATAATCAGCGACAGCGGCGTGCCGTGACGGCGCGCCAGTTCGATCTCGCGCTTCAGCGCCACGCCCAGCGTGGTGCGGTTGTTCACCCCGGTGAGCGGATCGAGAAACGCCGCGCGCAGCGCCTCGCTGTACATCAAGGCGTTGCGCAACGGGTACACCAGCGCCGTCAGCAAGCGCTCCAGCAACGCGGTTTCCGCGTTGCTGAATCTCTTCTTGCGCGTCAGGCGCAGCTCGCCGAGTGATTCGCCGTTCACCACCAGCCGGTAGCTGCACGAATGGCGCGCCGGCTCGCCGAGATTGATCTCGATGCCGTGGCGCTCGTTTTGGAAAGTCGCGCTGTCGTGCGCGATGCTGGACTTGATCTCGTCGATGAATAATTCGACCACCTTGTTGACGTCCAGCGTGGTCTGCAACACGCTGCTGATATGGCGCGTCTTGTTCAAATAAAGCGGATCGGCCTCCGGTCCGTCGGCGTAGTTAACACCGGGGATAGCCTGGCCGTAGTCCCGTTCTTGGAGATTGCCCGTCTTCGTGGATCGCAAAGCCATAAAATAATCTCGCAGTGATTACCCGCCTAAATTCAAGCTAAAACCGTGCCAGATTTTTCCTAAAAATATTTTATTTAAATACAATAACTTACATTCTGATCCATAACTTTCCCGTGCGCATCGCCAATAAGCCGCCGGATTTTGCCGCTGAACTTTTGCCGTTTTTGCGACATCATCGTTTCCGCGCCCCCGACCCTTGTCAGCGATTTGTGAACATGTTAGCTTGGTTAGAATCTATATTATTGTTGAGTGATCCCTTCACTCACCACAAAAGGAGAAGCGTCATGATAAGGAACGTCCTAATAGTAACAATGGGTGCCGGTTTATTTATCGCGGGACTGGCCGGATGCGAAAGAAGCCCGGTCGAACAAGCCGGCGAGCGTGCGGAGCAAGCAACCGAGCGCGCCGCTGAACAAATAGAACAAGCCGGCGAAGCGATTCAAGAGTCCGCGGAGCAAAAAGCGGACGTCGCCGAACAACAGCGCGAATCCGCGCAAGAGCGCACCGAAGCGGCCGAAGCGCAGTCCGAAGCCGCGCGCCAAGCGCAAGAAGCCGAGCAGTCCTTCGATCAGGCGCAGGAAACGATTCCGCACGCTCCATCATCTCAGCCGGCTCAGCCCGCTCAACCAGCCCCGTCGAGCCAGCCCTAAGGTCTGTTGAGCGAGCCGTGTGCAACCTGCGCCGCGGTAACCGTGGGCCGGCGTGGCCGGCGCCCGATCGCGCGCTTAGGCAAACTACGTGCGCCGGTTTTTCTTTATGTCCAACAATGAAAAAAATGATCTTACGCACTGGGCCGGCGAACTAGGCGCTGCGTTGCAACAAGTCGGCGCCACGCTGGTCACTGCCGAGTCCTGCACCGGCGGCTGGATAGCGCAGGCAATGACGGCGGTGCCCGGCAGCTCGGCGTGGTTCGAGCGCGGCTTCGTTACCTACAGCGACACCTCAAAACAGGAGATGCTGGGCGTTTCGCCCAGCACGCTCGACGCCTTCGGCGCGGTCAGCGAGGAAACCGTACGCGAGATGGCGCTGGGCGCGCTGCGGCGCAGTCACGCGCAGGTCAGTGTTGCGGTGAGCGGCATCGCCGGCCCGGGCGGCGGAGCCGAACTCAAACCGGTCGGCACCGTGTGCCTGGCGTGGGCCGGCCTGGGACGCAAGACCCGCAGCCACACCGCGCATTTCGCCGGCGACCGCACCGCGGTGCGCCGCCAAGCGGTGGTCGCCGCGCTGCAGGGGTTGTTGGAGTTTTTAAAGTAAACAGCAACTCTTTTTCTCGTCATTGCTTGCCGACGACTGTTCCATGTCCAACAATCAACAACGCCTATTTTTCGCCCTGTGGCCGGATGCGTCGACACGCGCGCGGCTGGCGGCGATTCGCGATCAGCGTCCGCTCGACGCGGCGGCGCGCAAAACCCCCGACGACGATTTACACATCACGCTGGCGTTTCTCGGCGCCTGCTCCGCACAACGCCGCGCCTGCGCAGAGCAGGCGGCGCAACAAATACACGCGCGGCCGTTTACGCTCTCCTTGGAACAACTCGGCTACTGGTCCAAGCCGCGTATTCTATGGTTCGGCGCGGCGCAATCTCCTCCGGAATTATTGGATTTGGTGCGGCAACTTCAAGAAGCGCTGCGCGCTTGCGACTTCACGCCCGAAGCGCGCCCGTACCAAGCGCACGTCACCCTGGCGCGCGACACCGGCGCAGCGGCGCGCGACAACTCCGTTGACGCCGTCACGTGGCAGGTAGCGGATTTCGCCTTGGTGGAATCGCGCAATAACACCGGTGGCGCACGCTATCAGGTGCTCCGGCGCTGGCCGTTGCAGGACACTTATTCGACGGGGACCTCAGGATCATTACCCCACTCCGACCACGCCCCCGGATAACCCCTCACGCGCGGATAGCCCAGCGCCTTGAGCAGCACGTAGGTGTGCGAGGAGCGGTGGTGGGTTTGGCAATAGGTGATGATTTCCTTGTCCGGCGTGACGCCGAGCTTGTCGAATAGAGCGCGCAGCTCCGCCTCGGGCTTGAGGCGCCCCGTGGCGCGGTCCGCCAGCGCCTGAGTCCACTCCATGTTGACCGCGCCGGGAATATGACCGCCGCGCGCCGCGCGCCTGTCCGCCCCGCTGTATTCGGCGGGTGTGCGCGTGTCGAGCAGCAGCACGGCGGGATCATGCAAGTGCGCCAGGATATACGCCTTGTCCGCGGATGCGCCATTGCGCTGTTGCACGCGGTAGCCGGACGGCATGACCTCGGGCGGGATGGCGCTGATCGGGCGGTTTTCCGCCAGCCAGGCGCGCAGTCCGCCGTTGAGCAGCGAGTAGTGTGGATGGCCGATCACCTCCAGCGTCCACAGCAGGCGCGCGGCCTTGGCGCCGCCTTCGTCATCGTACGCCACCACGTGACACTGGCCGATCATGCCGATAGACGACAACGCCTTGCTGAGTTGCGCGGCGTCGGGCAACAAACCCGTTACCGGCGGACGGGCCGCGACCAGTTGGTTATAATCGAGATGCACGGCGCCGGGGATGTGCTGGCGCGCGTAGCGCTCGCGCGCGCCCAGGTCCACCACGCGCAACCACTCCGCGCCGAGGTGCTGCTCCAATTCGGCGGGCTCCAAAATCAACGGCAATTGAATAGCCAACATATTTCCTCCGCCTATGTCGTCCTGACAGCTACAATTAGCCATCCATGGCGCGGCTTCAGTTTATTTAACCGACCCCAGGCCGACCATCCTGGCCGGGCGTTCATGATGCACATCCCTGTGCATCACCCTACGGGCCGCCTACGGCGCTGCCGTTTGGCAATCCTGCCAAACGGTCGCCGCTTTCGGCGACCCACTCTTGATTCACGGCGCTTCGTCCCCATTATAGGTCTAGCTTATAAAATCGTTAAGGGATTTCTTATGACCGTCACTGCACACAAAGAAACGTTGGGCTTCCAGGCCGAGGTTCGGCAACTGCTCAAGCTGATGATTCATTCGCTGTACAGCAACAAGGAAATTTTCCTGCGCGAGCTCATCTCCAACGCCTCCGACGCCATCGACAAGCTGCGCTTCGAGGGCCTCACCGATGGCGCGCTGTATGAGGGCGACAGCGATCTGAAAATCACCGTCGACTACGATACCAAGAGCCGCACCATCACCATCACCGACAACGGCATCGGCATGTCGCGCCAGGAGGTAGTGGACAACATCGGCACCATCGCTAAATCCGGCACGCGCGAATTTTTGGAATCGCTGTCCGGCGACCAGGCCAAGGACGCCCGCCTGATCGGCCAGTTCGGCGTCGGCTTTTACTCCTCGTTCATCGTCGCCGACAAGGTCACGCTCACCACGCGCCGCGCCGGCCTGGGACCCGAACACGGCGTGCGTTGGGAATCCGGCGGCGAGGGCGAATACACGCTGGAGACCGTCGAGAAACCCGCGCGCGGCACCGTCGTCACGCTGCACTTGCGCAAGGACGAGGACGAATTCCTCAACGGCTACCGGCTGCGCCACATCCTCCGCAAATACTCCGACCACATCGGCGTGCCTATCTTGATGAAGAGCGAGGACAAAGACAAAAAGAACGAATACGAAACCGTCAACCGCGCCTCCGCATTGTGGACGCGCCCCAAGAGCGAGATCAGCGAACAGGACTACGCGGAATTCTACAAGCACGTCGCGCACGACTTCGAAGACCCGCTCGCCTACCTGCACAGCCGCGTGGAAGGCAAGCAGGAATACACGCTACTGCTGTACATTCCGGCGCGCGCGCCGTTCGATTTATGGGACCGCGACAGCCGCCACGGCGTGAAGCTCTACGTGCGCCGCGTGTTCATCATGGAAGACGCGGAACAACTCACGCCGCGTTACCTGCGTTTCCTGCGCGGCGTGATCGACTCCAACGATTTGCCGCTCAACGTGTCGCGCGAACTCCTGCAGGGCAACAAACTCATCGACGGCATGCGCGCCGGCGCGGTCAAAAAAGTGCTCGACCTGCTCGACGACCTGGCCGCCAAGGAGCCGGAAAAATACGCCAAATTCTGGAATGAATTCGGGCGCGTGCTGAAGGAAGGCGTGATCGAGGACTTCGCCAACCGCGAACGCATCGCCAAGCTGCTGCGCTTCGCCTCCACCCACCAGGACAGCGACGCGCAGACCGTGAGCCTCGCCGATTACGTGGCGCGCATGCAAAAAGGCCAGGACAAAATTTATTACATCACCGCCGACAGTTACGCCGCCGCCAAAAACAGCCCGCACCTGGAATTGCTGCGCGAGCGCGGCGTGGAAGTGCTGCTGCTCACCGACCGCGTCGACGAATGGGTGACCACGCATCTCACCGAATTTGATGGCAAGCCCCTGCAATCCGCCGCCAAGGGCGAGCTGGACTTAGGCAAGCTCGAAGATAAAAAAGAAAAAAAGGAAACGAAAAAAGCCGCGGACGCCTTGCAGCCGGTGGTGGAAAAAATCAAAGGCGTGCTCGGCAAAAAGGTCAAGGATGTGCGCGTCAGCCATCGCCTTACCAGTTCGCCATCGTGCCTGGTGGCCGAGGAGCACGGTCCCAGCGCGCACCTGGAACGCATCCTCAAGGCCGCCGGCCAATCCATGCCCGGCGCGCAACCGGTGTTGGAAATCAACCCCGAGCACGCGCTGGTGCTGCGCCTTCAGAACCTCGCCGACGAGACTCAATTCGCCGACTGGGCGCACATCCTATTCGACCAAGCGCTGCTCAGCGAAGGCGGCCAACTCGACGACCCCGCCGCTTTCGTGCGGCGGGTGAATGAGTTCCTCCTTAAGCAAAACGGTTAGTTATTAACCCGGCAATAAATCCCGCCGGGTTAATAGCAGGGTGGGCGCGGTTTATGCGCCCACCCTTTGCGTGGGCACAAACAACGTGCCCACCCTACGCGCTAGTCCCCGCGAAGGCGAGGACCCGGAATGACTTTATATTTGGCGTCTTGGCGTCTTTGCGTGAGGCACGGTTTTCAAAACCTCTCGCGCTCGCGGCGTTCGCAACCGGGGTCGCGGATGCTGTAAGGGCCGCTGCCGTAGATCGCGATATACAACATGCCGCCCATGATCGCGATATTTTTCATGAAACTATTCATCTCCTTCGGGTCGGCCCAGAACGGATGAAATATCAGCGTCACCGGTATGAGGAACAGAAAGATCGCCAGCGCGGCGCCGCGCGCGTACCAACCCAAGGCGATCAGCAGTCCGCCGCCCAATTCGATGATGATGGACAACGCCAGCAACACTTCGGTAAACGGCAGGCCCTTGCTCCCCATGTATTGCAGGGCGCCGTCCCAACCGGTGAGCTTATTGAAGCCGGAGAGAATAAAAATCAGCGCCAGCAACATGCGTCCCGTCACCGGCCCATACTTCACCAACATATTACACAACGTCGTTGTCGTTGCCATGGGTGTCATCTCCTTATTCTAAATTATTCAACATGACCTGATGATAAGACTCCTTTTGCGTTACCAGTTCCCGATTCTTTATTAAGAAACGGTCGGGCAAAATCGCCCGGCGTTGCTTAGCATAACCGCGCAGATTACTTGGCGGCAACCGTTAAATAGCCGGAGCCGTAAGAGGAAAACGGGGATTACTCATAAATCAGTAAGTAAGGCGATACTTTCCGCCTCGCCCCCTTGTTTAGGGGATGAGGCCGTACTTTTGACGCCTGAGTAAAAGTTGGGCGCGCGCCGGGAGCGCCCAGACTTCGTAGGCTACATCGCGATAATGCGATCCCGGCCGGAGTCGAGCGAGCGACGCAAAATCTCCTGGTGCGCCTATCGCAGCGGCGAGGGGGCGTAGTGCGCCCAGTTGCTTGATTATGCTTTGCTAAAAACCTCGATATCGCCCGGCTTGCGCAGCATCTTGTCCACCTCGCCGCGATGCTGTTCCTCTTTATAAATCATCTCACGGGCATATTCCTCCAGCCAGACCGAGCGGTCCTTCACCAGATTCAACAACTCCTGGTATGCCTTTAGTATCTCGCGTTCGTGTTCCAGCGATTCGCGCAGGATGTCGCCGATATCGTGCTTGTGGGTTTCCAACAGCGAACCGATGGCCAGCGAGGGATGCGCACCGAGTTGAGTGATTAGCTCGCCCGCCTGGTGGGCGTGGGATAAACCTTCATTCGCCTGTTCGCGCAGCCAACTGACGATGGGTATGCGGTTGTAGCCATACACCATCAACGAATAGTGGCTATAATGCACCACGCCCGCCAATTCGAGCTCCAGAATCCGGTTCAGCACCTTCACTACCGCCTTTTTATCGATCTCCATGGCTACCACCTCCAAGTTATACGTTTAAAAATGAATAGAAATCATCGTTAAAAAATCCGGGTAAGTCCACGGCGGCGCTTTTGCCAAGCTTGTTCCTGCAAAGGGATAGAATCCTGGTTATTCAATAACTCGCTGGAATCTGCTCCCAAGCGGGGCAAAAATGACCGAGACTTATAAGAGCTCCCAAATAAGCCGTGCGTATTATTTGACACGGCGCTCAAGCATATGTGGCATCTGCGCCGCGTAACGCGCGGTCGCCTCGGCGGAGAAAAAATACGCGCGCGCCTTGGCGGCGTCACCCGCTTGTTTGAGGGCTTCGCCTTGCGCCTGCAGCTCGCGCGATAGCGCCAGCATATCCTTTATCAAGCGGCCTTCGGCGGAATGTTTCTTGAACAGTCCTTCGGCTTCGTGCTCCGCGTACTCACCCTCCGCCCAGGCCTGCATGGCCGCGATGGATTCCGCCACCTTACTGCCACCTTCCTTGTCGGCAAAACTCAGCGCCATGCCTTCTTCCTCGGCGTATGCCGCGGTCGCCGCAACAGCCCCGGCGATTACCAATGCTAAACCAAATCGTCTCATGCTGACTTCCTCTCGTAAGCTTCCCCGTCAAGTAGACAGTTCTAAAGTAGAGTTTTCGGCGTTCTTGGTAACATAAACACAGGGCGGTAACCCACCCAGCGCATCGTGTGGCCGCAGCTCGTTGTACTCGATCAGCC
>JBFLZV010000030.1:0-24656 GCA_040756035.1 Pseudomonadota bacterium | reverse complement strand
TTATTAACCCGGCGGTCTTCATTGCCGGGTTAATTCAAGGCACGGACGCCTTGACGCGGCCCTCAGCCGCGCGAGACCAGGCCGGGCGTGTACCGGCCTGGTCGAGGGCGACAAAATATACGGATATATTTTGTCGCCGAGTTAATAAAACCGCTCTCGAAGGCCCGGGTGGGTGCCTTTTCCCCGCTTAACATGCTAGTATGCAACCCAGCCGTTGGGGGCAATAATGATACGATTGACTACGCTTAAGCCGCAGCCGCGCGTTTACGCAGTACATTCCTAGCCGGGTCACGCATTATGCGTTTTCTGCGGCTGCTCTCCGTGAGCCTTATAACACTATCGACCTGGACAACGGCGCACGCCGCGCCCCCGGCCCTGTTCGGCGCCGAATGGGAATTGTGCGGCGAACCGGACGCCGCGCACGCCCCCCGCGCCCAAGTGGGCGATCCCTCCGACCAGACCACTTATCTCGACGCCGACCAAAGCGAGACTACGCGCGGCGAGCTGTTTAATTTCAGCGGCAACGTGGTGGTGCGCCGCGCCAACCAGCGGATCGAGGCCGACAGCGCGCTTTACGACAAATCCAAGGACACCGTCGACGCCCAGGGCAACGTGCGCTACGACCAGGACGGGTTGCGCCTGGAGGGCGACTCCGCCCACGTCAAACTCGGCCCGCGCCAGGGCCACATGGACAACGCGCGCTTCAGCATAGCCGAGAAGCACGGGCGCGGCGACGCCGCGCGCATCCTCATGGAAGGCCCCAACCAGAATCGCCTCAAGCGCGCCAAGTATACCACCTGCAACCCCGCTAATGACGACTGGTACATCCATTCCAACGACGTTAAACTGGATCGCGAAAAAGGCGTGGGCACGGCGCGCCACGTGTGGCTGGAATTCAAGGGCGTGCCGTTTTTGTATACGCCGTACATGAGCTTCCCGCTCGACAACCGGCGTAAATCGGGTTTCTTGACACCCTCGTTCGGCAACTCCGATCAAGTCGGCACGGAACTGCTCACGCCCTATTACTGGAACATCGCGCCGCAGCGCGACGCCACCATCACCCCGCGCTTCACCAGCAAACGCGGCCTGCACCTGCTGGGCGAGTACCGTTATCTCTACCCCGCCGGAGCCGGCCAGATCGACGTCGGCTACGTGCCGCAAGACCGTCTGCGCGGCGATGAAAGCCGCGAATTCTTGTCGCTGCGCCACAGCGGCAGCTTCGCGCCGCGCTGGAGCACCAACGTTTACTATAATTACGTCTCGGACAAGGATTATTTCAAGGACCTCGGCACCACGCTGAGCGTCACCAGCATCACCCATTTGGAGCGCCGCGGCGAAGTCGCCTACAGCGGCGACTATTGGCAAGCGATAGGACGCCTGCACGGCTACCAGACCATCGACCCGACGCTGCCCGGCAGTTCGCGCCCCTACCAGCGTCTGCCGCAACTGCTGCTCAACGCCAACCTGCCGCAGCAAGCGTACGGCGCGAATTACCTGTTTAACGGCGAATACGTGCACTTCGACCGCTTCGACAGCCTCACCGCCGATCGCATCGACGTGCAGCCCGGCGTGAGCCTGCCGCTGACCACGAGCTACGGTTATCTTACGCCGAGCCTGGCGCTGCGCCACACGCAGTACGGCCTCGCCAGTAAAACACCCGGCGTTACCTACGACACCTCGCGCACCTTGCCAACCCTCAGCGTCGACAGCGGCGTGGTGTTCGAGCGCGACGCAAGCTGGGGCGCGCGCAACTTCCTGCATACGCTGGAACCGCGCCTATTTTATTTATACGTGCCCTATGAGGATCAATCCAATATCCCGGTGTTCGACACCGGCCTGCTCGGCTTGAACTTCGACCAACTGTTCCAAACCAACCGCTTCAGCGGCACCGACCGCGTGGGCGACGCCAACCAATTCACCGCCGCGCTCACCTCACGCCTGCTCGACAGTGAAAGCGGCGCCGAACTGCTCAACGGCCGCGTCGGACAAATCTTTTATCTGCGCGACCGCGAAGTCACGCTGCCGGGCGGCGCACCCGAAACCTTCAAGCAATCCGACATCTTCGCCGAGGCCGGCAGCGCGCAACTCATCAATCATTGGAGCGCCAACGCCACGCTGCAATGGAATCCGCGCGCATCGCGCAGCGAGCGCCTCACGGTCGGCGCCAGCTACGAGCCGACCGCGTACCAGCGTCTGGATTTGAACTACCGTTTCCTCAACGATCAAATCGACCAAACCGAAGTCGCTGCGGTATGGCCGCTGGCGCGCAATCAAAACCGTCATTGGAACGCCGTGGCGCGTTGGAACTATTCATTGCGCGACGATCGCACCTTTGAGACGCTGGCGGGTGTAGAATATGACACGTGCTGCTGGGCGGTACGCGTGGCGGGCCGCCAGTTCATCACCGACGTCAGCGGCGCCACCAATAACGCCGTATTCATACAATTCGAACTGAAAGGCTTGACCAGTTTTGGCAGCAAGGGGGTAACGGGGCTGAAGAGTTTGCTCGATCCGAACGTGCTCAACCGCGGCTATCAATTCAATCGTTGAGGTAAGTATCAAGTGAAGTTTCGCAGTATTTTCCGGCTGTTCCTGGCCCTGATCGTCGTCGCGCCCTACGCGCATTCCCAAGATGAATCCCAACGTCCCGCGCGCATCACGCCGCTCGACCGGATACTGGTGGTGGTCAACAACGACGTCATCACGCAAAGCGACCTGGAACAGCAGTTGCTGACCGTCAAGCAACAACTGCAACAGCAAAACGCCGAAGCGCCTCCCGACGACGCGCTGCGCAAGCAAGTGCTGGAGCGCCTGATCATGCGCCAGCTGCAATTGCAGCGCGCCGAGGAAACCGGCATTCGCGTCGACGATGACACGCTCAATCGCACCATCGAAACCATCGCCAAGCAAAATAATTTGTCGCTCGCCCAGTTCCGCGAAGTGCTGGCGCGCGACGGCTTCGACTTCGCAAATTTCCGCGAGGACATCCGCAAGGAAATCATCATCGGCCGGCTGCGTCAGCGCCAGATCGGCAATCAGATCACCGTCACCGACCAGGAAGTGGATAATTATCTGGCCACGCAACAAAGCCAGGGAACGAGCGCCGGCGATGAATACCGCGTCGCGCAGATACTCATCGCCCTGCCGGAGGCCGCCACGCCCGAACAAATTCAAGCCGCCAAGCAAAAAGCCCAACAAATCCTCGAGCAATTACGCAGCGGCGCCGATTTCAAGCAAACCGCCGTCGCCGTGTCGCAGGATCAGCTGGCGCTGGAAGGCGGCGATCTGGGCTGGCGCAGCGCCGGACAGCTCCCCAGCCTGTTCGCCGACCTGGCGCCGAAGATGCAAGTCGGGGAAATCAGCGAACTGATCCGCAGCCCCAGTGGTTTTCACATCATTAAGCTCATCGACAAGCGCGGCGAGACCGAACACGTCGTCAAGCAAACCATGGTGCGCCACATCCTGATACGCACCAATGAGATCACCTCCGACCAGGACGCGCGGACGCGCCTCGAACAACTCAAGCAGCGCGTCGAGGGCGGCGAGGATTTCGCGGCGCTGGCGCGCTCGAATTCCGAAGACGGCGCCAGCGCCGTCAACGGCGGCAGTCTGGGTTGGGTGAATCCCGGCGACCTGGTGCCGCGCTTCGAGGAAGCCATGAACGGCTTGGAGCCTGGACAGGTGAGCGAACCCATCCAAACCCAATTCGGCTGGCATTTGATACAAGTGGTGGAGCGCCGCGAGCACGACAATACCGACGAAGTGAAGCGTTCCAAGGCGCGCGAAATCATCCGCAACCGCAAGGGCGAAGAGGAACTGCAAAGCTGGCTGCGCAGCCTGCGCGACGAGGCGTATATCGAATACAAGGCCGAGGAAGAGTAAGATTTTCCTCACGCAAAGGCGCAAAGGTGAGGCGCGCATAGCGCCGAACGGATTTGCAGGGATGCAAATCCCGTGTTTCGCGCGGAGCACGGATAGCGTAGCGCGAAACCCGCACTACGTTATCTGGTAATCTTTAACATGTTTTATGCTGCGCTATCCCTGCTTCGCATAAAATACGGCTCCCCGCACCTTGCGTGTCGCACCGTTTAGTATTGAGCAAACGGTGTGGCAGCCAAGGTGCGGGGCGGGGCAGTCATGAGGCACATCCATGTGCCTCACCCTGTGGGCCGCCTAGCGGCGGTGCCGTTTGGCCATCCTGCCAAACGGTCATGAGGCACATCCATGTGCCTCACCCTGTGGGCCACCTTCGGCGGTGCGATTCGGCACTCCTGCCGAATCGTCGGCGGCGGGACAGCGCCGCCTCACCTTTGCGTCTTTGCGCCTTTGCGTGAGATTAAAGATGACTCAACGCATCGCCATCACCCCCGGTGAACCCGCCGGCATCGGCCCCGATCTGTGCGTGCAGCTCGCGCAGCACGCGCACGACTGCGAGATCGTGCTGGTCGCCGATCCGCAATTGTTGGAAGAACGCGCGCGGCTGTTGCGATTGCCGCTGCACTGCGAACCCTTCGATGCCGCGCAACCCGCGGCAAGCTCCGCGCCGGGCCATGCCAAAGTGCTGCCGGTGGCGCTCGCCAAACCGGTGACCTGCGGAAAGCTGGATACGGTCAATGTCCCTTATGTTTTGGAAACTTTGCGCAAAGCCGTGGAGGGTTGCCTGCACGGCGACTTCGCCGCGCTCGTCACCGGCCCATTGCAGAAAAGCGTGATTAACGACGCGGGCGTCGCGTTCAGCGGCCACACCGAATTTCTCGCCGAGATCACTCACGCCGCGCAACCGGTGATGATGTTGACCGCGCCGGGGCTGCGCGTGGCCCTGGTCACCACGCATGTGCCGCTGCGTGAGGTAAGCGCGGCGATCACCGCGCCGCGTTTGGAAAACGTGCTGCGTGTACTACACCATGATCTCGTAACGCGCTTCGGCATCGCCGCGCCGCGCATTCTGGTGTGCGGCCTCAACCCGCACGCCGGCGAAGGCGGGCACTTGGGACGCGAGGAAGTGGAGGTGATCGGGCCGGTGCTCGACAAACTGCGCGGCGAAGGCATGCAACTACGCGGCCCGCTACCCGCCGACACGCTGTTCACTCCCGTGTATCTCAACGCCGCCGACGCGGTGCTGGCCATGTATCACGATCAAGGGTTGCCGGTGCTCAAGCATATGGGCTTCGGACACGCCGTGAACATCACGCTCGGCCTGCCCATCATCCGCACCTCCGTGGACCACGGCACGGCGCTGGACCTCGCCGGCAGCGGCCGCGCGCACGGCACCAGCCTGGACGCCGCGCTGCGCGCCGCCTTGGAAATGATTAAATTCGGTAAACAGTAATGGGTAAACGGTGATGGGTTTTACTCATTACTCATCACCCATCACTTGGTCATTAAGAAATGAATCGGATGAAATTCCAGAGTCGTTGTTCATTGACGCAATGGTAAGTACGCACCTCCCGCGCAAACGTTTCGGGCAGCATTTCCTGCATGATTCCGCGGTGGTGGAACGCATCGTCGCGGCCATCCGCCCGCAACCCGGCCAACGCATCGTCGAGATCGGGCCGGGTCTCGGCGCGCTTACGCGTCCGCTGCTGCGCATACTCGGCAGCCTCGATGTGGTGGAGTTGGATCGCGATGTGATTCCGTTGCTGCGCGAAGCGTGCGCAGGACTGGGCGAGTTGCGCATTCATAGCGCCGACGCGCTCAAATTCGACTTTTCCGGATTAGCCGCGGACGGTGCGCGGCTGCGCATCGTCGGCAATCTGCCTTACAACATCTCCACGCCGTTGATTTTTCACTTACTGGAGCAGGCGCATAGCATTCAGGACATGCATTTCATGCTGCAAAAGGAAGTCGTGGAGCGTCTCGCCGCCGCGCCGGGCGGCGCGGATTACGGACGTCTGAGCGTGATGGTGCAGTATCGCTGCGCGGTGGAGAAATTATTCACGGTGGGCGCGGGCGCCTTCAGCCCGCCGCCCAAGGTGGAATCGGCGGTGGTGCGGCTCACGCCGCACCCGCGCCCGCCGGTGCGAGTCGATGACGAGGACATCTTCGCGCGCGTCGTGGCGCAAGCGTTCACGCAGCGCCGGAAGACCCTACGCAATACTCTGAAGGGATTGCTCAAGGCCGAGCAGTTGCAAGCGCTGGGCATCGACCCCGGCCTGCGCGCCGAAACGCTCAGCCTGGAGCAGTTCGCGCGGATCAGTAATGCAGTGAGGCGTGAGGAGTGAGGAGAGTAACACCTCACTCCTCACTGTTACGTCCCCTGCAAATGCCCGCCGTCGTGTCCTTTGTCCATGCCGCCGTGCGGATGCGCGTCATCGTGGCCCTTGCCGCCGTGACCATGGCCATGGCCGCCGCCGTGAATGGCGCTCAATTCGGTCTTGTCCAGTTTGCCGTCGTGATTGGCGTCGATTTTGTCGAACAGTTGCGCAAGTCCACGCATGCCCGCTGCTTCTTCCTTACTGATCAAGCCGTCTTTGTCGGCGTCGAACTTGTCCCACGGCGAGGCGCCCGGCTCGGCTGATGCGCCGCCGGCCGCGAGCATCAAAGTTAAAGACACGGCCGAGATAAAACCTGCTACGAACTTGCGCGTAAGCATTCTATGTTCTCCTGGTGAATAAAAATAAACCACCTTCTGATCACAGGGGTGGCGGCAAGATTGTAGCAGCTTACGGGCGATTTGTGGATGCGGACTCGGCGGGTTCTTCCACCAACACCGTCATGCTCTTATCGCCCAGCGAAAAGGCCTCGCGCACCGTGCCGGTCACGCGCAGACGTTCACCTTTCCTGGGCAGCGGCTTGTCCGACACCACGCCGATCACGCCGGTGCCGTCGTTCAATTCGAAATATTTGATGACCAACAGCGAATAGACCGCAGTAACGTCGCCCTCCACGGTCACGGTTTTGCCTTCGTACTTGCGCGGATTATCAGTGATATCGCCGATGGAGGCGGCGGTGACGCACGCCGCGATCGAACACAGCAGCGCGACGAGCGCGGCCACGCGAGGCATGATCTTGGAGTACGCCGGCATCAATGCAGCGTATAGGGCAGCGACAGCGTAAACGCCGGTATCACGGCGTCGAACTGCACGCCGTCATCCGCGATCATTTGATAGCTGCCCTGCATACTGCCGACCGGCGTTTCGATCATGGTGCCGCTGGTGTATTGAAAACCTTCGCCCGGACGCAGATAAGGCTGCTCACCGACCACGCCCTCGCCGCGCACCTCGTGCACCTTGCCGTTGGCGTCGGTGATGACCCAGTGGCGCGTCAACAGCTTGGCCGGCACGGCGCCGACGTTGAGTATAGTGATGGTGTAGGCGAACACGTAACGCCCCAGTTCGGGCACCGACTGCTCATCGATGTAGGCCGTCTCGACGTCTACCTTAACATTATGCATGAGATCATTGTCCATGGGTCCTTTTTACTCCAAGCCTATGCGCAGCGCAAGGCCTCACAGCCGACTGGCCGCCAAGGCCGCCCCCAACAGCCCCACTTGCGGATTGAGAATAATGTGCACCGGCATACGCCGCAGCAACGCGTCCATGCGCCCCTTGGCCAGAAACGCGCGCATGAAATCTCCGCGCGTAAACACCTCGCGTAATTTCGGCGCGATGCCGCCGCTGATGTACACGCCGCCGAAAGGCAAGCCGACGAGCGCCAAATTGCCCGCGTAAGCGCCGCAAATAGCGACGAATAAGCGCACGGCCTGTGTGGCGGTCGCGTCGCCGCCCGCCAAGGCTTCCTGTGAGATCGCCGCGGCGGTATCGATATCCTCTCCTTGAAAAAGCAGGGCGGAAGGCGGATTCTCTTCAAAAGAGGCCAGAGAGGGATTCTTCTCGCGTAAAAATTCGTAAATAGTCACCAGCCCCGGCCCGGACAACACGCGCTCGTAGGACACGTGATCGCAGCGCGCCATCAAATAATTCAATAATTCGACTTGCAAAGTATCGGTCGGCGCGAAATCGACGTGACCGCCTTCCGACGGCAGGGGTTCATAGCGATCGCCTTGCCAGACCATGATGCCCATGCCGAGTCCCGTACCCGGTCCGATTACCAGGCGCGGCGCGCGCGGCACGGCTTGCGCATCCTGCAATGGCAGCAAATCTTGCGCGCGCAGCGCCTCGATGCCGTAGCCGATGGCCTGAAAATCGTTGATGAAAGCCACCTTGGGAATACCCAACTCCTCGGCCAACTTGGCGCTGCGCAGCTCCCACGGCAAGTTGGTGACGTTTACCCATTGCTCGCGTCCGTGCTGCATAACAGGCCCGGCGATTCCGAAACAAGCGCTGCCGAGCGGCCGCGCCGCCACGCCGGCCGCGGCGAAAAAATCTTGCACCATGGGCGCCAGGCCCGCGTAGTTCGCGCTGGCATAACGCCGTTCGAACAGCACGGCGCCGTCGGAAGCATCCACAATGCGCAACCAAGTCTTGGTGCCGCCGATGTCGCCCGCCAATACCTTCATGTCGACTGTCCGTCGTCAAGTTGTTGCGCCGCGGCACGATCCATGTACCATTCCACATCACCCTCCGCCTCGATCATTTGCACGGGTAGGCGCGGCGCGCGTGTATCGCCGCGCAGCGCCTGGCGCACCACGTCGGCCTTGTCGCGCCCGGCGACCATTACCAGGATATGGCGTGAATGATCGATCATCGGAAACGTCATGCTGATACGCCAAGCTTGCAGTTTCTCCACGTACACCGCCGCGACCAAGCGCTCGCGCTCGTTTAAGATGGGTGTATCGGGGAACAGCGACGCGGTATGGCCGTCCGGCCCCAGGCCGAGCAGCATGAGATCACATTGCACGCGGCCGTGCGGAGCGGGCATGTGGCGCAACAAGGTTTGTTCATAGGCGTAAGCCGCCGCGCGGGGATCGCCCTGTTCCGTCTCGATACGGTGTACCTGCGCGGCGGGTATGGGCACGTGTTGCAGCAGCGCCTCGCGCGCCATACGGAAGTTGCTGTCCGGATGATCGGGCGCGACACAGCGCTCGTCGCCGAAATAAATATGCACGCGCCGCCAATCCACCCGCGCCGCGAACTCGGCGCGCGCCAGACGCTCGTACAGATGGCGCGGCGTGGAACCGCCGGACAACGCGACGTGAAACCATCCGCGTGCGGCTATCGCCTGCCCGGCCAAGGCCACCCAACGTGCGGCGGCCTGCGCGCTTAATTCGTCGAGGTCGGCGTATATAAAAACGGCGGGGTTGCGCATAGACGCTAGATTAGCGAAAAAACCGCGTTAAAAATAGAATGGAATCTCTGATTTATTCAGAGATTCTTGCGACATAAACGTGCCGCCATTTTTCGATTGCGTAAGCGATTGAAAAATGAAGAAAAACTAAAATCACATTTTCATTTTTCGTTTCCGAAGAATTCCAAGGATGGAATTTTTCAGAATTTTAGAATATTCCTGTGATAACCGCGTGATTTTTCCGCTCTTAAATGGTTGCTCCTTATGAGACTATCGGAGACGTGCATGACTGTACTGGTAAAATTTTGGATAAGCTTCATCATCGCGAATGCTTTATTCATTTCGTCCGGACGAGCCGAAAACGCGGACATCCCGCGCCGCGCGCCGGAACTGGCCAATCAAACATGGATCAACTCCGCGCCGTTACGCCTGGCCGGCTTACGCGGCAAAGTCGTGCTGGTGGAGTTTTGGACGTACGGCTGCTCGAACTGCCGCAACGTCGAACCCTACGTGAAACAATGGCACGGGAAATACGCGCCGCAAGGATTAGTGGTGATCGGCGTGCACGCGCCGGAATTCGCCGCGGAGAGCGACGTCGATAACGTCAAACGCTACGTCGCGCAACGCGGCATCCGCCACGCGGTCGCCATCGATAACGATTTCGCGACCTGGAGGCGCTACAATAACCGCTATTGGCCAACCATGTACCTGATCGACAAGCAAGGCATGATACGCGAGATATTCATCGGCGAGGGCGATTACGCGCGGCGCGAGAAGCGAATTCAGGCGCTGCTGGCCGAGGGTAGAACCTGAACATGAAATTAGCGGGCGTGCTCATCGGCTGCGCACTTTTGTTATCGTCCCTGTGCGCGGCGGCGCAAGACCTCGTCGAGATCGGAAAATTCTCCGCGGCCACGGCGGGCGGGGCCCTGCCGGACGGCTGGGAACCGCTTATTTTTCCCAAGATCGCCCGGCACACAGCTTATCAGCTTGCGCAAGACGGTGATGCAACGGTCGTCAAGGCCGTAGCCGACGCGGCGGCGTCCGGACTGACGCGCAAGATCAGCATCGATCTGAAAAAGCACCCCATCCTGCATTGGCGCTGGAAGGTGGACAACGTCATCGAGAAAAGCGACGTTACGCGCAAGGAAGGCGACGACTACGCCGCGCGCATCTACATCACCTTCGCCTACGAACCCGACAAGGTGAGCTTCGGCAAAAAGGCCAAATACAAAGCCGCGCAATTTTTATACGGCGACGCGCCGATCGGCGCGATCAACTACATTTGGGAGAGCAAAACACCCAAGGACACGGTGATCGACAACGCCTACACCGACTTCGTGAAAATGATCGTAGTGGAAAGCGGCGCGGAAAAAGTCGGCCGCTGGGTGGAGGAAGAGCGCAACGTATACGAAGATTACAAGCGCGCCTTCGGTGAAGAGCCGCCGCTCATCTCCGGCGTAGCGATCATGACCGACACCGACAACACCGGCGAGTCGGCCACGGCCTATTACGGCGATATCGTGTTCAAGGCTTCCTCTAGCAACAGCCCGTAGCAGCACACGTTTGCGCGTGCACCGCGCCTTTTGTTTCAGCGGGGCTGCGCTTGGCGCCGGCGGGCGCGCACCAGGTGACGGGCTCGCGCGGCTGCGCGGGCGCGATGCCGATGAAGTGATCTTTGTAGGGGCCTTCGGTGAGCAATTTATAGGTGCGCTCGCACACCGCCATGCGCTCGCCGCGCGGGTAAACGTGCCCTTCGTCATCGCTCACCGAGCTGAACGGCCCGCGGTAGATCACCGCGTGGCCGTAATCCAGGCACGGCGCGCCGGTGCCTTTTACGGCGGTGAGCGTCACGGAACGGAATTCGATGCCCCCGATCACTTGCCAGGGCTGCGCGTCCCATTTGTCATAATTGAGTGCGAGGAAGCCGGCGTCTTGAAAGGCGCGCAGGAATTCTTGTTCCTGGAATGCACCGGAGATGCAGCCGCTCCACAACAGCGGATCGCTCTTGAGCGCAGCGGGCACCGGTTCGTCGCTCACGATGTCGGAAATCGCCACGCGCCCGCCGGGTTTGAGCACGCGGAAAATTTCGCGCACCAGTTGCCCCTTGTGCGTTTCGTCCACCAGATTGAGCACGCAGTTGGACACCACCAAATCGACGCTGGCGTCGGCGATGAGCGGCTGCTTGGCGCGCTGCGCGGCTTGCCAGTTTTGCAGCGTCGTGAGATCGTTGGCATTATGCACCGGATGGGTTTTTAAATACTGATCCAGCGCTTCCAAGTCGAGCGCCAAGTCCTCGATGCGGCCCTTCACGAAACGCACGCGCTCGCCGCCGAGCTTACGCGCCATGTCCGGTTGATACTTGCGCGCCAGGGCCAGCATGTCGTCGTTCATGTCCACGCCGATCACGCGCCCATGCTCGCCCACCAGTTGCGCGGCCATGTAGCAAATTTTGCCCGCGCCGCTGCCGAGATCCAGCACCACGTCGCCCTCGCGCACGTAGCGCGACGGGTCGCCGCAGCCGTAATCTTTTTCGATGATTTCTTGCGGCAGGATTTTCAATAAATTTTGATCGTAATTCACCGGGCAACATAACTCGGCCTCGCGCCGCTTGGCGCCCTGCGAATAACGCTCTAAAACGCTGCTTTGCACGTCCATAATTAATCCCTCAAAATAAAAGCGCCTCACGCAAAGGCGCAAAGTACGCTAAATAAACAATGATGACGTAAGCAGTATAAATCACTGGTTACTGGTAAAGCCAAATTAAGAGATTTCGGTTTTTAATTTTTGCGGCTTTGCGTGAGACATGGAATTAAACCAACGCCCCGCCGCAACTGCTGCCCTGCCCCGCCGTGCAGCCGTAGCAGTGATCCTTGACCACAATGCCGCGCCCCTCGAGATCAATTTCCAGTAATTCGCTGATGTGCACGCGCGGCTTGCCGTTGAGACGCAGCGGGAGATTCAGCATTTGATTGAAATCGCAATCGTAGACGTAGCCTTGCCAGTCGATACTGATGAGCGAACGGCACATGACGGATTCCAGATTGGCGTCGCTGTGCGCGCCGCGCAACAGATTCATGTAATCGTCGAACCGGCCTTTGGAGATCAGCGTGCTGCCGAAACGCTGGATGGGCATGTTGGCCAAGGTGTACAAGCGATTGAACACGACGCCGTAATTTTCCAGCAGATGTTTTTTGTAATCGCGCTCCAGCGCGTCTTGCGCGGGCGGTAGATACGGGCCGAGCGGATTGTAAACCAGATTCAGCACCAGGCTGCTGTCCGCCGCGCCGTAGCCTAATCGATTCAATTCACGTAAGACACTGATACTGGTTTGAAACACGCCGTCACCACGCTGCTCGTTGACGTTCTGTTCCAGGTAGCAGGGCAGCGAGGCGGTAATCTCCACGCGCTGGGCGGCGAGAAACTCCGCCATGCTTTCATAGCCGGGCTGCGCCAGAATGGTGAGATTGCAACGATCGATGACGTGCACGCCGAGCGCACGCGCCGCCGTCACCAAATCGCGAAAATACGGATTCATTTCCGGCGCGCCGCCGGTGAGATCGAGCGTGCGCACTTTGGAGACGCGCACGTAGGTCAGCACCTGGTCGATGGTGGCGCGCTGCATGATCTCCTTGCGTGTCGGGCCGGCGTTGACATGGCAGTGCAGGCAGGTTTGATTACACAGGTAGCCGAAGTTCACTTGCACGGTTTCCAACCGCGCGCGCGTGAGCTTCGGAAAATCGGTTTGTTCCAGCAACGGCAGCGTGGCGCGCATGTCCTTATACCCAACGCGACAGCCAAACCGCCGTCGCGGACAACAGCGCCGCCACCGGCAGCGTCACCACCCAGCCGAATAAAATTAATTTTAAGGCATCGGCCTGATCGGGCTTGACGCCCTCGCCCCAGCGGATACCCATGAGCGCGCCGGTGCTGACGTGCGTGGTGGAGACCGGCAGGCCCAGCGGCGTGGCGGCCAGCACCAAGAATGAAGTGCCGACGTTGGCGACCAAGCCGGTGCGCGTATCCATGGGCGTGACGCGGTGCGCCAGCACGTTCAGCACGCGCCGTCCGCCCCACACGCTGCCCATGCCCATCACCAGCGTCACCGCGATTATCGGCCAGATCGCTTCGGCGCCCGCGTTGCGCAGGGCTTCCGGCGCCAGCGTCAACGCCAATATCAGAAAGGCGGCGATCTTGGGCACGTCATTCAGGCCGCGCGCAAAGCTGGTGGCGCCGCTGGACAGCCAGTGCAACCCGATCCACACCCGCCGCACCCACAGCGACGGCGGTTGTTCGGCGCTGTCCGCGCAGATGAACGGATTTTTTTGCCAATCCGCGCGTTCACAGCACCCGGGACTCCACGCCGGAATTTTTTTCTCCACGAACCGGGCGATGAGCAGCAGACACCAGCACAGCGCAATTGCTATCAACGGACTGACCAGCAACGGCAGCAGCGCCTTGTTGGCGACGGCGGCGGTGCGCAGCCCGTCCGGACCGGCGATCACCAGGGCCGCGCCCACCACGCCGCCCAACAGGGCGTGCGTGGTGGAGACCGGTAATCCCAAGCGCGTGGCCGCGAACACCCAGCCGGCCGCGCCCGCCGCGACGCCGGCCACGAAGGTGAGGCTCACCGGAAATCCCGACGCCAGAAAGCCGTTGCTGAAGGTGCTGACCAAGGCGCCGCCCCAGGTCAGCGCCGCCAAGCCGCCCAACATGGTGCAAAAGGTTCCCCACCAAATCGCGCGGCGCGCGTTCGCCACGCCGCCGCCGGTAAGCGTGGCGACGCCTTTGGAAACGTCATTCGCGCCGTTCACCCAGGCCAGCGCCAAAATCAACAGCCCGACAAAAATCATGGCGGCCATGGTTGCCCCCTCTCAGGTTGAGTTGCGTAATGAATCGACAGGGACTTTTTTGATGCGCATTTTTTTGACGAACACCGGGATCAGCGAGAACACTCCCAGCAATAAAAACGCGCCGAGCGTTTCCAGCGACAGCAGTTCACCGAGCGCGTCGATCCGTCCCAGCGACTGGCCGAGATTCGCAAACACGAAGGTGCCGGGGATGATGCCCACGGCGGTGGCGACGACGAAGGTGCGCAGCGTGATGGGCATGACCGCCGCGATCAGATTGATGAGCCAGAACGGGAACACCGGAACGAGGCGCAGGAACAGCATGTAGTTGAAGGCGTTTTCCCTGAAGCCGTCGCTGAATTTTTTCGCGACGCCGCGCAGCCGCCGCTGCACGGCGTCGGCGAACAAATAGCGCGCGGCGACGAACACCAGCGTCGCGCCCAGCGTCGCGGCGACCACGATCGCCAGCGTGCCGGCCCAGCGGCCGAATATGAAGCCCATGGCCAGCGACAGCACCACCGCGCCGGGGATGCTCAGCGCGATGAACGCCATGTAGATCAGCACCGCCGCCGCGAGCATGAGCGCGTAGTGTTGTTCGCTGTAGGCGAGCAGCGTGTTGCGCTGCGCCTTTAAATTTTCCAGCGTCAGCCACTGATCGCCGCCCAGCGCGAAGAACCCGATCAACCCGCCGGCGAACACCAGCAGAATTAAAATTTTAATCCAGAGCTTGGAGCGTTCCATGGTCATATAAGAATGGACTGCGTCGGCGGCGTATTCATCACAAAAACTTCACATTTCCTTCCTAAAAGTGTGCTCCCGGATCAGGCCGGGCTCTTGGCCAGCCGGCTGTTGCGCATGGAATAGACGAAATACACGACCAATCCGATCGCCATCCAGATGCCGAAACGCCGCCAGGTGACGGCCGGAAGATTGGCCATGAGCAGCGCGCACGATAACATGCCGAGTATCGGAAACACCGGATAGAACGGCGTTTTGAAGGGCCGCCGCAGCGTGGGCTGATTGACGCGCAGCACCAGCGTACCCAAACATACCATGACGAAGGCGCTCAGTGTGCCGATGTTCACCAGCTCGGCGAGATCGCCGAGCGGCACGAAACCCGCGGTGGCGGCGATAAGCGCGCCGCACAGCACGATGACGCGCACCGGCGTGCGGGTTTTATTGTGCACCTCGCCGAAAAACGGCGGCAGCAGACCGTCGCGCGACATGGCGAAGAACACGCGCGTCAATCCGTAATAGAGCACCAGCATCACGGTGGTGAGTCCGGTGATGACGCCGGTGGCGACCAGCGCGGAGGCCCAGTTGATGCCGAGCAGTTGCAGGGCGTGCGCAACCGGCGAGGACACGTTCAATTCCTTATACGGCACGATGCCGGTGAGCAGGCCGGACACGATGATATAGATCACCGTGCAAATCGCCAGCGAGGCGATGATGCCGACCGGCACGTCGCGCTGCGGATCGCGCGCTTCCTCGGTGGCGGTGGATACCGCGTCGAAGCCGATGTAGGCGAAGAACACGATGGCCGCGCCGGCCAGCACGCCGATGGGTCTGCCGTCCGCCGCCGATCCGCTCCAGCCGAACGGCAGGAACGGATCCCACAGCGCGGGATTGACGTGGAACACCGCCACGCCGACGAACACCGCGATGGTGAGCAGTTTGATGAACACCAGCGCGGTATTGAATTGCGAACTCTGCTTGGCGCCGATGATCAGCAAAACGGAAAGAATCACCACGATCAGCGCCGCCGGCAAATTAATAATGCCACCCTGGCTGGGCGCGTGCGTGAGCACATCGGGCAGCGGCAAACCGACGGCGGTGAGCGCATTATTAAAGTATCCGGACCAGCCGTTGGCCACGGCGGCGGTCGCCACGCCGTATTCCAGAATTAGCATCCAGCCCACCAGCCACGCCACCACTTCGCCGAGCGCCGCGTAACTGTAGCCGTAGGCGCTGCCGCAGCCGCCCAGGCTCGCGGCCAGTTCCGCGTAGCACAGCGCGGCGAAGGCGCAGGCCACGCCCGCCACCACGAACGACAACACCACGCCCGGCCCGGCCAGCGTCGCGGCGGCGATGCCGGTGAGCACGAAAATGCCAGTGCCGATAATCGCCCCGATGCCGAGAAAGGTCAGGTCAAAGGCGCTCAAAACGCGCTTCAATCCGCTCGCGCAAAAATCTTCGGGCGTAGTCATTTTGGTGCGAAAAATCTGCATGGGTGCTCCCCTCGTGCGCCCTGCTAAGGCCGCTGTAGTGTTTATCCGAACGTCAATTTGCTGAAGATAACACAACAACACACTTAAGTTTAGCGCGGCAAGGCCGACATTAAAGATGTCTTCAACGGCTTTAAAAGAGAGAACTCCATGCCGGATCAACCTGCCAAACCGTCCATTCTGCAAGGCAGCAAAGCCACGGAAATGCTCATGCGCGACGTGCTGGACGGCCTGGAGGATTTTACGACGCTCGTCGGCCTGCATTCCGATCCCTGTGCGTTCGAGATTTTACTCACCCCTCCGCGGCAAGAGTCCATCCCGCCCCCGCCCCCGGCGCCGAAACCGGTGCGCCTGTATGTCGTCGGCGGCAAAGATGCAGCCTCTTAAGGCTTAACAAAACAGCTACGCCGCTTTTACGCTGCGCTATCCCTGCCGCGCTTGTGAATCCAGCCAACCCATCCATGGGTTGGCGCTCGTTGCTGTGCAGCTCACCCTGCCGAATCGTCGCGGCTCCCGGCTCGCCGCTCACCCCGTTATAGGGTAGAATTTATATTTTTGGACTCCCGCCATGCTCGATACTCAGCATTGCCGTTTGCTTATTCTCGGCTCCGGCCCCGCCGGCTACACCGCCGCCGTCTATGCGGCGCGCGCCAACCTCGAGCCCGTACTCATTACCGGCCTGGAGCAAGGCGGCCAGCTCATGACTACCACCGATGTCGATAATTGGCCGGGCGACGCACAGGGCGTACAGGGTCCGGAGCTGATGGAGCGCATGCGCCAACACGCCGAGCGTTTCAAAACGCGGATTATTTTCGACCACATCAACAAAGTCGAGCTGCGCGCGCGTCCGTTCCAACTCACCGGCGACACCGGCAGCTATAGCTGCGACGCGCTGATCATCGCCACCGGCGCTTCCGCGCTGTACTTAGGGCTACCCTCGGAAGAGGCGTACCGGGGCCGCGGTGTATCCGCCTGCGCGACCTGCGACGGCTTCTTTTATAAAGGCCAGAAAGTCGCCGTGATCGGCGGCGGCAACACCGCCGTGGAAGAGGCGCTGTATCTTTCCAACATCGCCGATCAGGTCATCGTCGTGCACCGCCGCGATAAATTCAGGGCCGAAAAAATTCTCATCGACCAACTGATGGCCAAGGCGCGCGCCGGTAACGTGAAAATTATCTGGAACAGCATCGTGGACGAAGTACTGGGCGACGAAAGCGGCGTCACCGGCGTGCGGATTAAAAATGTGTCGGATCAGAGCGCCTCGGAAATCGACGTACGCGGCGTGTTCATCGCCATCGGCCATAAGCCGAACACCGCGCTATTCGTGGAGCAGTTGGACATGCATAACGGCTACCTCGTGGTGCAAGGCGGGCTGAACGGCAACGCCACCGCCACCAGCATCCCCGGCGTGTTCGCCGCGGGCGACGTGGCGGATCACGTTTATCGCCAAGCCATCACCTCGGCGGGTTCCGGCTGCATGGCGGCCTTGGACGCCGAGCGTTATCTGGAAAGTCTCGCCGCGCGTCCGGCCGGTTAGTGTGTTGATTGCTTACGGGTAGCAGCGACTTATTGAATTCTCCACAAGGGGGTCGTCATCCGTTTCTGCGCCCTGGCGTTTTTGTGCGGCATTCTGCTGGTGCAGCAATTGCCGGAACTTCCCTCGTTGTGGTGGGCGCTATTGCTCATTCCCTTGGCGGCGCTCGCGTGGTGGCGGCGCGCCGCGTTGCCGCTAGTATTTTTTGCGGCAGGCGCGGCATGGGTCACGCTGCACTCGCTGAACATTTTACAAGATAGCCTCGCGCCGGAACTAGAAGGCCAAGATGTATGGGTGGAAGGCGTGGTCGCCGGTCTGCCCAAGACTTCCGAACGCGGCGTGCGCTTTGTGTTCGACGTGGCACGCGCCAGCCTGGCGGGCCAAGCCGTAATTATCCCGCGCAAAATCCAATTAAGTCTCAATGATTTTACCCGCGCGCCGCGCATCGGCGACGAATGGGGATTGCTGGTGCGTCTGAAACGTCCGCACGGCACGCAAAACCCCGGCGGCTTCGACTACGAAGGTTATCTGTTCCGCGAGCGCATTCGCGCCACCGGCTACGTGCGCGCGAGCACGCCGCCGCGTCTAATCGCTTCCGACACACTCTCTCACCCACTGGGACGCTTGCGCGAGCACGTGGGCGAGCGCATCCGCGCCGCGCTGCCGGCTAATCATTTTTCCGGCATGATCACCGCCTTCGCCAACGGCGACGAGGGCGATATCAGCGACGCGCAGTGGAATATTTTGCAGCGTACCGGCACCACGCATCTGATCGCCATTTCAGGTATGAACATTGGCTTGATCGCCGGCATCGCGTTTTTTCTGGTGCGGCTTCTGTGGGCGCTGCCGGGCTACACCGTACTGCGCTTGCCCGCGCAAAAGGCCGCGGCGTTGGGCGCGTTCGCAGCGGCATTGTTCTACGCCGCGCTGGCTGGATTCGCCATCCCCACGCAGCGCGCGCTCATCATGCTCGCCGTGGTGCTGGGCGCGCTGTTCATGCAGCGCGGCGTGCGCCCTTCCTATTTATTGTCCGCCGCGCTGCTGCTGGTGCTGCTCTACGACCCGCTGGCGGCGATGTCATCCGGTTTTTGGCTGTCGTTCGCCTCGGTCGCGGTGATTCTGTTCGCCATTCACGGCCGCGTCGCGGAAAGCAAATGGAGTCAATGGGGACGACTGCAATGGGTGGTGGCCGTCGGCCTATTGCCGATGATGCTGGCCATGTTCCAGCAAACCTCGCTGAGCGGCCCGCTGGCAAACATGCTGGCGATTCCGGTGATCGAATTGGCAGTGATCCCTCTCACGCTATTGGGCGTGTTCTGTATTTTACTTTTACCGGCGCTCGCCCACCTGCCGCTGCAACTCGCCGCCTGGTTCATGGAAAAACTGTGGCCGGCGCTGGATTATTTTTCCGGTTTCGAATACGCGCAATGGATACAGCACGCGCCGCTCACGTGGGCGCTGGTCCCCGCAACCCTAGGCGTACTGCTGTTGCTGGCGCCGCGCGGTTTTCCGGCGCGCTGGCTGGGCGCGGTACTGCTGCTGCCCATGCTGCTGGTGCGCCCCGCCGGTCCGGCGCCGGGCGAATTGTGGTTCACGCTGCTGGACGTCGGCCAAGGTCTCGCCGCCGTCGCGCGAACACAAAACCATACGCTGGTGTTCGACACCGGCGCGCGCCTCAGCGAGCGCTTCGACATGGGGCGCGCCGTCATCGCGCCGTTTCTGCGCGCCGAGGGCGTGAACAACGTCGACACGCTCATCGTCAGCCACGGCGATAACGACCACATCGGCGGCGCGCGTTCGCTGCTCCAAGCTTATCCGGCACAGTACATACTCAGCAGCGTCCCGGAACGCTTGCCGAACGCCGCACCCTGCCACGCCGGACAGCGCTGGCAATGGGACCAAGTGGAATTCATCATGCTCAATCCATTCGGTACGGTCGCCAAGGAAAATAACGCAAGCTGCGTATTGCTCATCAGCAGTCAACACGGCAACATTTTACTCAGCGCCGACATCGAAGCGCCCGCGGAAAAATTACTGATAAAAAACTGGGGCGAACAACTGCGCGCCGACGTATTGGTGGTTCCGCACCACGGCAGTAAAACTTCATCAACCGAGGAGTTTTTAAACGCGGTGCGGCCTGCGTACGCGCTGTTCCCGTTCGGTTACCGCAACCCCTACCGGCACCCGCATCCCAGCGTGGCGCAACGCTACGCCGAACACCGTATCGCCGCGCTCGATTCCGTTCACCAGGGCGCGATTGAAATAAAATTCAACACGCGAGGCATGAGTGTGTCCGGCTACCGGCAAATGCACCGGCGTTATTGGTTTAATCAATAACAGTTACAAGTTGCAAGTTACAAGAAGAGATCGTTACTATGCTGGCCACTAACGATAGTATATAGCTTTCTCCCTCTCCCTCCAGGAGAGGGTCGGGGTGAGGAAAAATACAATTTTCACTACCCTTACTATGCGTTATTTATCGCCTCCGTCAGCAAGAATGGTTTTAATCTTGTTACTTGTAACTTGCCACTTGTAACTTATTGCTTGTAACTGTATTTTTATCCTTAATTATGCCAAAGACCATTACTTCATTCATCGGCTGGTCATTGATCGCCCTGCTCGGCGCGTCCGCCGTAGGCGGCATCGCGCTGCATCGCGGCGAATCCATCAACGCCATCTGGTTCATCGTCGCGGCGCTGTGCGTGTACGCCATCGGCTACCGCTTTTACAGCGCCTGGATCGCGGCCAAGGTGTTGACGCTCGATGAAACGCGCGCCACGCCCGCGGAGCGCTTCAACGACGGGCGCGATTTCGTGCCCACTAACCGCTGGATCGTATTCGGCCACCATTTCGCCGCCATCGCCGGGCCGGGCCCTCTGGTCGGGCCGACGCTCGCCGCGCAGTTCGGCTATCTGCCGGGCACCTTGTGGATATTAGTCGGCGCGGTGCTGGGCGGCTGCGTGCAGGACATGGTCACGCTGTTCTTCTCCACGCGCCGCAACGGGCGCAGTCTCGGCCAAATGGCGCGCGATGAGCTCGGGCCCATCGGCGGCGCGGCGGCGCTGATCGGCACGCTGGCGATTATGGTTATTCTGATCGCGGTGCTGGGCCTGGTGGTGGTGAACGCCATGAAGCACAGCCCGTGGGCCACCTCCACCGTATTCGCCACCATCCCCATCGCGGTGCTGGTCGGTTTATATCTGCGCAACATCCGCCCCGGGCGCGTGCTGGAAGGCACGCTGATCGGCGTGGCGCTGTTGCTGTTCGCGGTGGTTGCGGGTGGCTGGGTGGACCACAGCGCCGCGCTGCGCGGTTATTTCGACATGGACGGTTTGAGTCTTGCTTGGTTCGTGATCGGCTACGGTTTTCTCGCGGCGATTTTGCCGGTGTGGCTGCTGCTCGCGCCGCGCGATTATCTCTCCACCTTCATGAAGCTCGGCACGATCATCTTGCTCGCCATCGCCATCGTCATTCTGCGGCCCGACGTAAAGATGCCCGCGCTCACGCAGTTCACCGACGGCAGCGGCCCGATCTTCGGCGGCAGTCTGTTCCCGTTCGTGTTCATCACCATCGCCTGCGGCGCGATCTCCGGTTTTCACTCCCTGATTTCTTCCGGCACCACGCCGAAGCTGCTCGCCAACGAACGCGACATTCGCATGATCGGTTACGGCGGCATGATGCTGGAATCCTTCGTCGCTATCATGGCCATGGTCGCCGCCACCGTGCTCGACCCCGGCGTGTACTTCGCCATCAACAGTCCAGCGGGCGTGGTCGGCGCCGACGCCGCGGCGGCGGTGGCGAAAATCTCGTCGTGGGGATTCCCGGTCACGGTCGAACAGATGAATGAACTCGCGCGCCAAATGGGCGAAGCCACCTTATTCGCGCGCACCGGTGGCGCACCCTCGCTGGCGGTCGGCATGGCCAGCATCTTCGGCAGCGCCTTCGGTCAGGGGATGCTTGCCATGTGGTATCACTTCGCCATCATGTTCGAGGCCGTGTTCATACTCACCACGCTCGACGCCGGCACGCGCGTGGGCCGCTTCATGCTGCAAGATTTGCTCGGTAATATCTGGCAACCGATGGGCCGCACCTCGTGGTATCCCTCGGTGCTCCTCACCAGCGCGCTCATCGTCGCCGCCTGGGGCTATTTTCTCTACATCGGCGTGATCGATCCCAACGGCGGCGTAAATATCCTGTGGCCGCTATTTGGCATGTCCAACCAAATGCTCGCCGGCATCGCGCTCGCGGTGGGTACCGGCATCCTGGTGAAATCAGGCAAATTAAAATACGCCTGGGTCACCGGCCTGCCGCTCACTTGGCTCGTCATCGTCACCAGCAGCGCCGCCTGGGAAAAGATCACGAGCGACGATCCGCGCATCGGCTTCTTCGCCGCCGCCAACGACATGGCCGCCAAACTCGCCGCCGGCACACTGCCGCCCGACAAGGCCGCCGTCGCCCCGCAACTCATCTTCAACCAACACCTCGACGCCTGGCTGACATTATTTTTCGTCTCGGTCATTTGGATCGTGGTCATCGACATGCTGCGCGTGTGCATGCGCCGCTATCAAGGTAAACCGGTGCTTCCGTTGGCTGAATCACCCCACAGTCCGAGCCGGTTGGTGGAGGATTGGGTGAGAGACTAACATGCTCAAGAAAATGTTTTCCAACTTCACTAAAATCGCGCGCCGACTCACCGGCGAAGACGCCTATGAACGCTATCTATCCCACCACGCCGAACACCACACACAGCACCCCGCGTTAAGCCGCAAGGAATTTTTCAAGCAAGAACAAGAACGCAAATGGAACGGCGTACGGCGTTGCTGCTGAATTTCGGTGATTATAAATTTCGGTGATTATAAGTTGTAGGGTGGGCACGGTTCTTGTGCCCACGCGATGCAATCCCGCCTTAAATACAGAATCCGCATGGGCACAAAAACGCCTGCCCCCTACCCGGCTCGCGCCCCGTTGAACAGCGCGCGGCTTTGGGCACATCGCTCTCGCGGACAATGTCAGACAGACAAGTTATTTCTTCCTCGGATCCTCCTCCGGATTGAGGTAATCGATACCCCAGGGGCCGGTACCGTGTATCTGAATGACCGCCTCTTGATCGGTGGTATAGGCGAACATGGGCATCCCCGGAGGCATCATGGCGACGCCGCCAGCCGGATAAGCTCTGGCTTTGGCGGGATCAAATTTCTCTCCTATCCCCAAGTGGAAAATCCCGGACATCACGGTAACCCGCTCAAACACGGGATGGACGTGCGCCGGCACCTTGAAGTTGGGAGGCAGCATGATGCGCATAGTGAACGGCGCGGCTTGTTTTAGATCGCCTTCCAAAACCGCAAGCTTGGCGCCGGGCCCGATGGACGGGGCATCGGTCCACTTGATTTCGGACGGGACAACAGAAATATGGCCCTCCATGGCAGGCTCCGCTGCTAGCGTAGGAACCGCAACGGACGCGCCCAAGACAAATGCTATCGAGGCTGCAATGACTCTTAAGTTGTGCATGTAATCCTCCTTGAAATGATGATGGGGTCATGAAATGAAATGATGATGGGGTCAAGTCTTGAATGAAATGATGATGGGGTCAAAAGATGATGGGGTCAAGTCTTGTATTTTGACGTTTTCTCCTCTACCACCTTAATAATACGGCTGACGGTTGCATAATGTAAATCCAGTGCGCGGGCAATCTCCGCCTGGGTATAGCCGTATTCACGGTAAGCGCGCTCTATCGCCATATCGCGCGCCTGCTTGGTTTTAGCGCCGGCAAGCACCTGCTTGAGCGTCGGGCGGTGCACTAAACGCTGTCGCTTGGTGATCTCGCGCACCGAAACCCTTTCCTGTAAGCGCGGCGCCATCTGCCGGATGAAGGCCTCTCCACCCAATAAGGCTTGCCCTACCAGTGTAGACCACGGCGAGGGCTGCATTACTCCCTCCGCGACGAAGGCCGCATAACGCTTGCGGGCCACGTGCCGGGTGGCGGCAAAAGAGTCGAGTAGCGCGTCCAGACTCAGCCAAGCGGGCGCCGGGACCAAGCCCAAGGTCGCCGGGTAACTGCTCCACGGGTACTTCTCCGCGGCGGAAACCCGCTTGGCGCGCACCGGATTGAGGACGATATAGCGGGCCAACTCCAGGAGATAACTGTCCCGCTCCACTAGAATGGCTTTGAAGCGGCCTTGAAACAGATGCCCGACGCGCCGGTGACGGCGGTTGAAGCGCTGGGTAAAAACGCCGTTCAGTTGCCGCATCCCACGGGAGAGATTGGGCTGCGGTGTTTCGATGAGCAGATGATAATGGTTGTCCATCAGGCAGTAGGCGTAGCAAATCCAACCGAATCGCTCCACCACCCAGCCCAAGGTAGCCAGAAACTCAGCCCGGTCGGTGTCGTCCAGGAAGACTTTTTTACGGGCGTTGCCCCGTGAGGTCACGTGGTAAACAGCACCGGCGTATTCAATGCGTAGGGGGCGAGCCATGGCGCTAGGGTAGCGCCTGGAATGTCAAAATACAAGATGTGACCCCTTTTACTGTGCACTGTGACCCCTTTTACTGACCCCCTTTTAATGCGCGTGCTCCCACTTCAGTAGCTGATTCACACGGATACCGAGCTCCCGCGCTACCTGCGTCTTGGGCTTGTCTGACGTCTCCGCCAGTCGCACCGCCTCGCGCTTGAATTCATTCGTGTACCGCTTGTACTTTCGCTCCGCCATTTGAACACTCCTCTTAAGTTATCATAATGGACTTCCCCCGGTATCGTAGACACCCCACAGCCTCATTGTGAGGCATGTTCAAAGGCCTCGGGGCTGACCCCGCCGAGATGACTGTGCCGGCGGGTACGGTTGTAAAACGATTCAATGTAATCGA
>JBFLZV010000029.1:0-24842 GCA_040756035.1 Pseudomonadota bacterium | reverse complement strand
AGTTCGGGCGTCCAGGAGCTGGTGCGCACACACTTTCCCGAACCATCTCTCACCACTTTGCCTGAGCCATCCACGACGTAGGCGGGGTTGCTGCCGATAGCTTCATGGGCCTGGGCCACGCCGAGCGTGAATGCGGGTGCGGCGAATACGATGCCACTCAGAATAAGGCTCTTAATTGTTTTTTGCATAACAGTAACTCCTATTTAACGTTTTAAGATTTTCGGTTACTTTACCCAGTATCGCGCTCGATAACAATCACCGTTACAAAACTACACAATTCTTAACCAATTCGATCTTGGGTAGCCGCGGCATACTGCAAATCTGTTTGAAACATAATTTATCATATCCATACAGAAAATAAAGAAATTTCTTTATCAGCCGCCCTCACGCCAACCAGAGGTTTTCGTATGTCCGCTAATGCTTATGACACCATTCGGGCGGTCGCGTGGGCCGACGGCGCGGTGCGTTTGCTCGATCAAAGACTCCTGCCCGGCCGCCGTGAATATGTGCTATGCAAAGACGCGGCCAGCGTGGCGCAGGCTATCTCGTCCATGGCGGTGCGCGGCGCGCCGGCCATCGGTATTTGCGCCGCCTACGGCGTGGTGCTGGCCGCCGGGGCTCGCTATGCAGCGTCTCCCGGCACGTGGCGCCTGGATATCGAGGCCGATTTGGCCTTGCTCGCCGGAGCGCGTCCCACCGCGGTGAATTTATGCTGGGCGCTGGACAGGATGCGGCAAAAATTGGACGCCGTGGGGGAGGGCGACCCCACCTTGCCGTTGCTGGACGAGGCCAAGACCATCCACGCGCAGGACCTGGCCGCCAACCGCGCCATGGCGCACAGCGGCGCGGCGTGGATCGCGCCGGGCAGCGGTGTGTTAACGCACTGCAACACCGGCTCGCTCGCCACCGGCGGCTACGGTACGGCGCTGGGGGTGATTCGTGCGGCCTACGCCGCCGGCCAAGTCGAGCGGGTGTTCGCCGACGAGACGCGGCCCTGGCTGCAAGGCGCGCGTCTCACCGCCTGGGAATTGGTGCAGGATGGCATCCCCGTCACTCTCATCGCCGACGCGGCGGCGGCGCACTTGATGCGCCAAGGACAGGTGCAATGGGTGATCGTCGGCGCGGACCGCATCGCCGCCAACGGCGACACCGCTAACAAAATCGGCACCTACAGCCTGGCGGTGGCGGCGCGCCACCACGGCGTGAAATTCATGGTGGTGGCGCCGTCTTCGAGCGTGGATTTGACGCTGGCCAGCGGCGCTGATATTCCCATCGAAGTGCGCGCGCCCGACGAGGTGCTGGCGCTGGCCGGCCAGCCCGTCGCCGCCCCCGGCGCCGATGCGTGGAATCCGGCCTTCGACGTGACGCCCGCGGAGTTGATCGACGTGCTGGTCACGGAAAAGGGCGCGATAGAGCGGCCGGATGCGCATAAGCTGGCGGCGCTGCTTAGGGATTTAGAGACCAGGGGTTAGGGCTAGAGAAAGGAAACGAAATTGCCGAGATGAGTTAATTTTGGATTTGAGCTTAAAATTTGCAAATGTTTAAAACACGCGCCACACGCTATTCGGAGCAGTATGGATTTCTGTGTTTTCCCCGATCCCTAGCCCCTAGCCCCTGCATTTGTAGTATAATAATCAGCTTAAATTAGCCCCTAATCCCTAACTCCTAAGCCCCTAAAGCAATGGCCGGTTTCGCCAAAGAAGTCCTCCCGATCAATATCGAAGAGGAGATGAAGCAGTCGTACCTCGATTACGCGATGAGCGTGATCGTGGGACGCGCGCTGCCGGACGTGCGCGACGGTTTGAAGCCGGTGCATCGGCGCGTGCTGTACGCCATGCAGGAGCTCGGTAACGACTGGAACAAACCCTACAAGAAATCCGCGCGCGTGGTCGGTGACGTGATCGGTAAATACCACCCGCACGGCGACACCGCGGTGTACGACACCATCGTGCGCATGGCGCAGCCGTTCTCGCTGCGCTACATGCTGATCGACGGGCAGGGCAACTTCGGCTCGGTGGACGGCGACGCGCCCGCCGCGATGCGCTACACCGAGGTGCGCATGGCGCGCATCGCGCACGAGTTGCTCGCCGACCTGGACAAGGAAACCGTCGATTTCGTCCCCAACTATGACGAGTCCGAGCGCGAGCCGGCGGTGCTGCCCACGCGCATTCCCAACCTGCTGGTCAACGGCTCGGCGGGCATCGCGGTGGGCATGGCCACCAATATCCCGCCGCACAATCTGGCGGAAGTCATTGACGCTTGCGTGGCGCTGATCGACAACCCGGCGCTGGATATTGCCGGGCTGATGGCGCACTTGCCGGGCCCGGATTTCCCCACCGCCGCCTTCATCAACGGCGCGGCAGGCATCCACGAGGCATACCGCACCGGGCGCGGGCGCATTTACGTGCGCGCGCGCACCGAAATCGAGGGTGATGAGGCGCGCGGCAAGCAGAGCATCATCGTCACCGAGTTGCCGTATCAGGTAAACAAGGCGCGTCTGCTGGAGAAGATCGCCGAACTGGTCAAGGACAAGAAGCTGGAGGGCATCAGTGAGCTGCGCGACGAGTCCGACAAGGACGGCATGCGCATGGTGATCGAACTCAAGCGCGGCGAGGTCGCCGAGGTGGTGCTGAATAATTTGTATTTGCATACGCAGATGCAGGTAGTGTTCGGCATCAACATGGTGGCGCTGGTGGACGGCCAGCCGCGCCTGCTCAACCTCAAGGAAATCCTCGAACTGTTCATTCGCCACCGCTGCCAGGTGGTCACGCGCCGCACGCTGTACGACCTGCGCAAGGCGCGCGAGCGCGCGCATATTTTGGAAGGCTTGGCGGTGGCGCTGGCCAACATCGACCCGATCATCGCCCTCATCAAGACCTCGTCCGATCCGGCGCTGGCCAAGGCGGCGCTCACCAGCCGCGTGTGGGCGCCGGGCAGCGTGTCGGAAATGCTGGCGCGCGCCGGCGCGACGGCCTCGCGCCCGCTCGATCTCGCGCCCGACGTGGGACTCACGGCGGAAGGCTACCGCCTGTCCGAGGCGCAGGCGCAGGCGATTCTGGACTTGCGCTTGCAACGTTTGACCGGTTTGGAACAGAATAAAATAATAAGTGAATTCAATGAAATACTAGATAAAATTAAAGATTTACTTGATATTCTCGCCCACCCCGAGCGGCTCATGAGCGTGATCCGCGCGGAACTGCTCGCCATCCGCGAGCAATACGCCGATGCGCGCCGCACCGAAATCCTGACCAGCCATGAAGACCTGAGCATGGAAGACCTCATCACCGAGGAGGACATGGTGGTCACGCTGTCACACGCGGGTTACGTGAAGTCGCAGCCGGTATCGCTATACCGCGCGCAAAAACGTGGCGGCAAGGGCAAGGCGGTGGCGAGCGTCAAGGACGAGGATTTCATCGACAAGCTGTTCGTGGCCAGTAGCCACGATACCATTCTATGTTTCTCCAGCCGTGGCAAGGTGTATTGGCTCAAGGTCTACGCGCTGCCGCAGGCCAGTCGCGTCGCGCGCGGCCGGCCCATCGTCAACCTGTTGCCGCTGGAAGAGGGCGAGCGCATCAACGCCATTCTGCCGGTGCACGAATTCGAGGCGAATCGCTACGTGTTCATGGCCACCGCCAGCGGCACGGTGAAGAAGACCCCGCTCACCGAATTCTCGCGCCCGCGCGCCAGCGGCATTATCGCTGTTGATTTGCGCGCCGACGATCAACTGGTGGGTGTGGCCATCACCCACGGCAACCAAAATATCATGCTGCTCACCAGCGCCGGCAAGGTGATCCGCTTCCCGGAAGAGGACGTGCGCGCCATGGGCCGCACCGCATGCGGCGTGCGTGGTATTCGTTTAGAGGAGGGACAGCGCGTCATCGCGCTTATCACCGCGGCGCCGGGGCAAGGCGGCGAAGCCGCCGACCGTTTGGCAGGATTGCCAAACGGCGCCGCCGTAGGCGGCCCCGCAGGGGAGATGCACAAGGATGTGCACCATGAACGCCGGGATGTATTGACTGGACCCACGCGCGAAGCAGGAATGCGCGGCGCTGTGGGGGTGCTCACCGCCACCGAAAAGGGCTACGGCAAGCGCACCCCCATCGAGGAATACCCGGTGCAGGGGCGCGGCGGGCAGGGCGTTATTTCCATCCAGACCAGTGAGCGCAACGGCCAAGTGGTGGGCGCGGTACTGGTCAACGACGAAGACGAGATCATGCTGATCACCAACGCCGGCACCTTGGTGCGCACGCGCGTCAGGGAGGTGTCGGTGATGGGGCGCAACACGCAAGGCGTGAAGCTCATCAGCCTGAGCGAAGATGAAAAATTGGTCGGCATCGAGCGCCTGGCCGAAACCGAAGAACAAAATCCGCCGGAAGAACCCGGCCCCATTCTGCATTTGGTTAAATAATATTATTATATTCAACATCTTATTAAATAAACATAAAGAGGTTTATAATGTCGCGCGTCTATAATTTTAGCGCCGGGCCGGCGGTGCTGCCGGAAGAAGTTTTGCAGCGGGCCAAGGAGGAAATGCTGGAGTGGGGTAAGTCCGGCATGTCGGTGATGGAAATGAGCCATCGCGGCAAGGAATTCATGGCCATCGCCGCGCAGGCGGAGGCCGATTTGCGCGAAATCATGGCCATCCCGGCCCATTACAAGGTGCTGTTCCTGCAAGGCGGGGCGACCAGCCAGTTCGCCATGGTGCCGATGAATCTATTGCGCGGCAAAAGCGGGGCGGACTATATCAACACCGGCGAGTGGTCGCAGAAGGCCATCGCCGAGGCCAAGCGTTTTTGCACGGTGAACGTGGCCGCCAGCTCGGAGGCGCAGTCCTTCACCACCGTTCCGCCGCAGTCCGCGTGGAAGCTCGACGCCAACGCGGCGTACGTGCATTACACGCCCAACGAGACCATTGGCGGCGTGGAATTTCACTGGGTGCCCGAGACCAAAGGCGTGCCGTTGGTGGCGGATATGTCATCCACGATTCTGTCGCGCCCGGTGGACGTGAGCAAATTCGGCGTGATCTACGCCGGCGCGCAGAAAAACATCGGCCCGGCGGGACTCACGGTGGTGATCGTACGCGAGGATTTAATGGGCGAAACCGTCAAGGGCACGCCCAAGATGTTCGACTACAAAACCCACGCCGACAACGGCTCCATGTACAACACCCCGCCGACCTATGCCTGGTACATCGCCGGCCTGGTGTTCGATTGGATCAAGCAGCGCGGCGGCCTGCAGGGCATGGCGAAGATCAATCAACGTAAGGCCGACAAGCTGTACCAAGCCATCGACGGATCGAAATTTTACCGCAACCCGGTCGACCCCGCGTGCCGCTCGTGGATGAACGTGCCGTTCACGCTGGCCGACCCCAAGCTCGACGCGACATTCCTGGACGAGGCGAAAAAGGCCGGCATGGTGGCGCTGGCCGGGCACCGTTCCGTGGGCGGGATGCGCGCCAGTATTTACAACGCCATGCCGGAGCAGGGTGTGGATACGCTGATCGAATTCATGCGCGAGTTCGAGCGGCGGAATGGTTGAAAATAATCTCACGCAAAGACGCAAAGGCGCAAGGAAAAACAATAAAATATCAACTTGTTTCAAAATTAAGGAATGTCATTCTGAGGGTGCTTGAGCGCCCGAAGAATCTCTTACCACATCAAGAGATTCTTCGCGGAGTTTACCCTGAGCCCTTCGCTTTGCTCAGGACAAGCTCCGTCGAAGGGCTCAGAATGACAATGCAAGCTGCGACTATTTAATTGTATTTTTTGCGTCTTTGCGCCTTGGCGTGAGACGCTTTTAAGTTTTTAGGAAAGAAATCCATGTTCAAAATTTTAACCCTAAACAGTATCTCGGTGGTCGGCCTGGAGCGTCTGCCGCGCGATCGGTATGAGATCGCCTCGGAGATTCAGCATCCGGACGCCATTTTGCTGCGCTCCTTCAACATGCACAAAATGGACATTCCCGCCACGCTCAAGGCGGTGGGGCGCGCCGGCGCGGGCGTGAATAATATTCCGGTGGACAAACTCAGCGCGCGCGGCATTCCGGTGTTCAACGCGCCGGGGGCGAACGCCAACGCGGTGAAGGAGCTGGTGATCGCGGGCATGTTGCTGGCCTGCCGCAATATCTGCCAGGCGTGGGATTTCGCGCGCAACGCGCAGGCCGGCGATGACGCCGCGCTTAACAAATTAGTGGAAGACGGCAAGAAAAATTTCGCCGGTTTCGAGCTGCCGGGGCGCACCTTGGGCGTCATCGGGCTGGGCGCGATCGGCCGCGAGGTGGCGAACGCGGCCCTGGCGCTGGGCATGAAAGTGATCGGCTTCGATCCCGGCATCACCGTGCAGGGTGCGTGGAAGCTGTCCTCCAACGTGCAGCAGGCGAATAGCATCGATGAATTGGTAAGCAAATCGGATTTCCTGTCGCTGCACGTGCCGCTCAACGACGCCACGCGCAATCTCATCAGCGCGCAGCGCCTGAAACTGATGAAGCCGGGCGCGGTGCTGCTGAATTTCGCGCGCGAAGGCATTGTCGACGAAGCGGCGGTCAGCGCCGCCATCAAAGCAGACAAGCTCTACGCCTACGTGTGCGACTTCCCGACGCTGCTGCTTAAGAATCACGAGCGCGTCATCACGCTGCCGCACATCGGCGCCTCGACCGCCGAGGCGGAGGACAATTGCGCCATCATGGTCGCCGAGCAGGTGCGTGATTTTCTGGAAAACGGCAACATCCGTAATTCGGTCAATTTCCCGGAAATGGTCATGCCGCGCACCGAGGGTTACCGCATCGCCATCGCCAACGCCAATGTGCCGAACATGGTCGGACAGATATCCACCGCCATGGCCAAGGCCGGGCTGAACATCGTCGACTTGCTCAACAAGTCACGCGGCGAATACGCCTTCACCTTGGCCGACGTGGAGAGCAAGATTCCCGACGCGGTGGTTCAAGAAATCGCCAAGATCGAGGGCGTGTTGACGGTGCGCACACTGTGAAACAGGGAAAAGGGCAAAGGGACAAGAGACAAGGGGAGAAACTCAAACCCTGCGTACATGCCTCCCTTTTCCCTTGTATCTTTGCCCTTTTCCCTGATTTGTTATGAACGACAAACTCTCCGACCTACGCGCGTGCATCGACGCGTTGGATGAAAAAATCCAGGCGCTCATCAGCGAGCGCGCTGCGTGCGCGCAGCGGGTGGGTCACGCCAAGCGCGATGCAAGCGGCGCGGCGGATTATTACCGGCCGGAGCGTGAGGCGGAGATATTGCGCAAGGTGCTGGCGCGCAATCGCGGCCCGCTCGGCGACGAGGACATGGCGCGTTTGTTCCGCGAAATCATGTCGGCGTGCCGCGCGCTGGAGCAGCCCATGAAAATCGCCTTTCTTGGCCCCGACGGCACATTCACGCAAAGCGCCGCGCTGAAACATTTCGGGCACTCGGTGAGCGCCGTGCCGCTCGGCGCCATCGATCAAGTCTTTCACGCGGTGGAATCCGGCGCGGCGGCCTACGGCGTGGTGCCGGTGGAGAACTCCACCGAAGGTGTGGTCAGTCACACGTTGGATATGTTCATGCGCTCGCCGCTGAAAATCTGCGGCGAAGTGGAACTGCGCATTCATCATCACCTTATGAGCCGCGCTAAGGATATAAGCGGGATTCGGCGTATCTACTCGCATCAACAGTCCTTGGCGCAGTGCCGCAACTGGCTGACCGCGCACTTGCCCAACGTGGAATGCGCGGCGGTGAACAGCAACGCCGAGGCTGCGCAGCGCGCCGCCGCGGAGCCGGATGCCGCGGCCATCGCCGGGCAGGCCGCCGCGGAAATTTACCAGCTCACGGTGCTGGCCGCGAATATCGAGGATGAGCCCAATAACACCACACGCTTCTTGGTGATCGGCAAACAGGGCGCCTTGCCCAGCGGCAGTGACAAGACCTCTCTGCTGGTGACCACGCGCAATCAGCCCGGCGCGCTGTATCGTTTGCTGGAGCCGTTCGGGCGCAACGGCATCAGTCTCACGCGCATCGAGTCGCGGCCTTCGCGTCAGGGCGCGTGGGATTACGTGTTCTTCATGGATGTTGATGGCCACGTGCAAGACGCGCCACTGGCCGCGGCGTTGCGTCAACTCGAAGCCGAAGCCTCGCTGGTGAAAATTCTCGGCTCGTATCCCAAAGCGGTGTTGTAATGTCCACTGTGAGTTGCGATGCGATGGAGTTGGCGCTGCCCGGCGTGCGGGGGCTACAGCCGTACGTGCCCGGCAAACCGATCGCGGAACTGGAGCGCGAATACGGCGTGCGCGACGCCATCAAGCTCGCCTCCAACGAAAATCCGCTGGGGCCGAGTCCGCTGGCGTTGCGCGCGGCGCAGGCGTGCTTGCGTGAGGCGGCGCGCTATCCCGACGGCAACGGCTTCGCGTTGAAGAGCGCCCTGGCGCAAAAGCTCAACGTTGCTCCGGAGCAAATCACGCTGGGCAACGGCTCCAATGATATTCTGGAACTCGTGACGCGCGCCTTCGTGGCGCCGGATGACGAAGTGATATTTTCCGAACATGCCTTCGCGGTGTATCCGATCGTCACACAGGCGGTGGGCGGACGCGCGCGCATCGCGCCAGCCAGCGCCTGGGGTCACGATCTCGACGCCATGCGTGCGTTGGTCAACGCGCGTACGCGCCTGGTGTTCATCGCCAATCCCAACAATCCCACCGGCACCTGGCTGAGCGCCGCGGCATTGCGCGATTTCATGCAGGCGCTGCCCGCGCACGTGCTGATCGTGCTGGACGAGGCGTACTTCGAATACGCCGCACACGCGCATTCCGCGTATCCTGATACGTTGCAGTGGCTGGCGCGCTACCCTAACTTGATCGTGACGCGCACGTTTTCCAAGGCGTACGGATTGGCGGGTTTGCGCGTGGGGTATGGTGTGTCCGGCGCAAGCATCGCCGACGTGTTGAACCGCGTGCGCCAGCCGTTCAACGTTAACAGCCTGGCGCTGGCCGCCGCGCAAGCCGCCCTGGACGATCCCGATCATCTCGCGCGCAGTCTGCAAATGAACAGCGCGGGCATGGCGCAATTGACCGCGGCGTTCGATGAGATGGGCCTGGATTTCATTCCCTCGGCGGGCAACTTCGTGTGCGTGGACGTGGCGCGCGACGCCTTGGCCGTGTACGACGCATTGCTGTACGAAGGCGTCATCGTGCGTCCGGTGGCGAATTACGGCATGCCGCGCCACTTGCGCGTCACCGTCGGTTTGCCGGAAGAGAATGCGCGGTTTATTACGGCGTTGGAAAAAATTGTGAGGGGTGAGGAGTGAGGCGCGAGGTGCTAAAATCGGGTGTTTTTATACTCCTCACTCCTCACTCCTTACTCCTCACCCCTCACGTTTGATAAATGATTAACAAATTAACCATCATCGGCGTGGGCCTCATCGGCGGTTCGCTGGCGCGCGCGTTGAAGCGCGCCGGGGCGTGTAAGAAAATCGTCGGTTGCGGACGCGAGCGCGCGCACTTGCAGAAGGCGCTGGAACTGGGCGTGATCGACCGCTGCGAGTTCGACGTGGGCGCCGCCGTGCAAGACGCCGACGTAGTGATGCTGGCGGTGCCGGTCGGCGCGATGGAAGACGTGCTGCGCCGGATGCAGAACCGGCTGGCGCCGCATACCATCATCACCGACGCCGGCAGCACCAAGGGCAGCGTCGTGGAAGCGGCGCGCCGCGTGTTCGGCGCAGTGCCCGCCACGTTCGTCCCCGGCCACCCCATCGCCGGCACCGAGCAAAGCGGCGTGGAAGCCTCATTCGCGGAATTGTTTCAGGGCCGGCGCGTGATTCTCACGCCGTTGCGCGACACCGATGCGCAGGCCGTGGCGCAGGTGCGCGCGCTGTGGGAAAGCGCCGGCGCGTGCGTCAGCGAAATGGACGTGCGCCGTCACGATGAGGTGCTGGCCGCCGTCAGCCACTTGCCGCACGTGCTCGCCTATGCGCTGGTCGACAGCCTGGCGCGTCTCGACAACAGCGCGGAATTGTTCAACTACGCGGCGGGCGGTTTTCGCGATTTCACGCGCATCGCCTCCAGCGATCCGACCATGTGGCGCGACATCTGTCTAGCCAACCGTGGCGCGCTGCTCGCCGTGCTGGAGCACTTCAACGACGATCTGCGGCGCTTGACCGAGGCGCTGCGCGCGCGCGACGACGTGCGCATCCTGGAAATTTTCACGCGCGCCAAGATGGTGCGCGACCGCGTCATTTTGCACGACGGGCCTCCGTCCACGAACCATTATTAAAATGAGCATTGACGTTACTTATCATATAACGCCGGGCGGGGCTTTGCATGGCCGCGTGCGTGTGCCGGGCGATAAATCCATTTCGCACCGCAGCATCATGCTCGGTTCGCTCGCCGAAGGCATAACCGAAGTAACAGGATTCCTGGAAGGCGAGGACAGCCTCGCAACCTTAGCGGCGTTTCGCGCCATGGGCGTGCGCATCGAGGGGCCGCGCCAGGGGCATGTCACCATTCACGGCGTCGGGCTGCACGGGCTGCAAGCGCCGCGCGCGGCGCTGTATCTCGGCAACTCCGGCACCTCCATGCGGCTGCTGGCGGGTCTGCTGGCGGGACAGCGCTTTGATACGGAACTGACCGGCGATGCATCGCTCACGCGCCGCCCGATGCGCCGCGTCACCGCGCCGCTGGCGGACATGGGCGCGCGCATCGAGACGAGCGGCACGGGCACCGCGCCGCTGCGCATTCGGGGCGGAACGCCGTTGCGCGGCATCGATTACGCCATGCCGGTGGCCAGCGCGCAGGTGAAGTCTTGCCTGCTACTGGCCGGACTGTACGCGCACGGACGCACCTGCGTCACCGAGCCCGCGCCCACGCGCGATCACACGGAGCGCATGTTGCGCGGCTTCGGCTATCCGATCACGCGGCGCGGCGGCGCCGTATGCGTGGAAGGCGGCGGCGCGCTCAGCGCCACGCCCATTGACGTGCCCGCCGACATTTCCTCGGCGGCGTTTTTCATGGTCGGCGCCAGCATCGCGCCGGGCTCCGACATTATACTGGAGCACGTCGGCATCAACCCTACGCGTATCGGCGTGATCAATATTTTGCGCTTGATGAACGCCGACATCGAGGTGCTCAATGAGCGCGAAGTGGGCGGCGAGCCGGTGGCGGACATTCGCGTGCGCGCCTCGCGTCTGCGCGGCGTGCGCATCCCGGAAGACCAAGTGCCGCTCGCCATCGATGAATTTCCCGCGCTGTTCATCGCCGCGGCCTGCGCGGAAGGCGAGACCGTGCTGAGCGGCGCGGAAGAATTGCGCGTGAAGGAGAGCGACCGCATCCAGGTGATGGCCGACGGCTTGCAGGCCTTGGGTATTCAGGCGCAAGCCACCGCCGACGGCATGATTATTCAAGGCGGGCAATTGAGCGGCGGCGTGATTAATAGCCACGGCGACCACCGCATTGCCATGGCCTTCGCCGTCGCGGCGCTGCGCGCGTCGGCGCCACTCACCATTCATGACTGCGCCAACGTCAATACCTCGTTTCCGGGCTTCGTGGAGCTTGCGCGCCGGGCTGGAATACAAGTGACAAGCTACAAGTGACATGTTACAAAAAAAGATATTTAGGTTTGGTTTTTATCTTGTTGCTTGCAACTTGTAACTTGCTATTGCCTTTATGATCCCCGTTATCACTATCGACGGCCCCAGCGGCTCCGGCAAGGGCACCATTAGTCAAATCGTGGCGCGACGCTTGGGTTGGCACTTCTTGGACAGCGGCGCACTGTATCGTTTGACGGCTCTGGCGGCGCGGCGCGCGGGCGTGGCTCTGGATGACGAGACACGGCTTGCACAGCTAGCGCGCGGGTTGGATGTCCGCTTCGACGCCGCGCAAGATTCCACGGCGGAATCCAAAATATTTCTTGGCGCGGACGACGTGACCGCCGCGCTGCGCAGCGAAGAATGCGGTAACGCCGCCTCCAAGGTGGCCGCTCTGCCGGCGTTGCGCGCGGCGCTGCTGGAACGGCAGCGCGCGTTCCGTCGTCCACCGGGCTTGGTGGCGGACGGGCGTGACATGGGCAGTGTGATTTTTCCCGACGCCGCGCTCAAGATTTTCCTGACTGCTAGTCCGGAAGTGCGCGCCCGGCGCCGTCATAAACAGTTGAAAGAGAAGGGAATGGATGTTAATATTATTGATCTTATAAGCGATATTGCCGAGCGGGATGCGCGGGACAGCACGCGTAGCGTGGCGCCCCTGAAACCCGCGCCGGACGCCGTGGTCATCGACACCTCCGATCTTTCCATTGAGGATGTTGCGCAGCGTGTGTTGCGACTGTGGCGAGAGGCGTCTTCGGCCAGGTCACTTTAACCAGGCGGTTTGCACGGTAAGCGTGCAAGCTTTTATTAACCATTTACTTGACGCGCAGTAATGCGCAAGCGGCTTGTATCCCTCCGGCGCAACGCCACGGCAGGCCCAGGATTATCTTAATGACCGAAAGTTTTGCGGAATTATTTGAACAGAGTGTAGCCAACAAACAAATGCGCCCCGGCGCCATCGTCACCGGCACGGTAGTACATGTCGGGCGCGACGTTGTGATCGTGAACGCCGGACTCAAGTCCGAAGGCGTCATCCCCATCGAGCAGTTCTATAGCGACGACGGCAAGCTGGAAGTCAACGTCGGCGACGTCATCGACGTGGCGCTGGACGCCATGGAAGACGGCTTCGGCGAAACCAAGCTGTCGCGCGAGAAGGCCAAGCGCGACCAATCCTGGATCCGCCTGGAGCGCGCCTTCGAAGCCGGCGAAACCATCACCGGCGTCATGACCGGCAAGGTCAAGGGCGGCTTCACCGTCGAGATCAACGATATTCGCGCCTTCCTGCCCGGCTCCCTGGTGGACGTGCGCCCGGTGCGCGACACCGCGTATCTGGAAGGCAAGGAACTGGAATTCAAGGTCATCAAGCTCGACCGTAAGCGCAACAACGTCGTGGTGTCGCGCCGCGCCGTGGTGGAGAAAGAAAGCAGCTCCGAGCGCGAGACGCTGCTCGGCAATCTGCAGGAAGGTCAAATCGTCAAGGGCGTGGTCAAGAATCTGACCGACTACGGCGCGTTCGTGGACCTCGGCGGCATCGACGGCCTGCTGCACATCACCGACATGGCGTGGAAGCGCGTCAAGCATCCGGGCGACGTGGTCAAGGTCGGCGAAGAAATCGAAGTCAAAGTGCTCAAGTTCGACAAGGAGCGCAACCGCGTGTCGCTGGGCCTCAAGCAGATGGGCGACGATCCGTGGGTGTATCTGGCGCGCCGCTATCCGCAGGGCACGCGCCTGTTCGGTAAGATCACCAATATCGCCGATTACGGCTGCTTTGTGGAAATCGAAGACGGCGTGGAAGGTCTGGTGCACGTCTCCGAAATGGATTGGACCAACAAAAACGTGCATCCATCCAAGCTCGTGCAATTGGGCGACGAAGTCGAGGTCATGGTGCTGGATATCGACGAGGAGCGCCGCCGTATCTCACTGGGCATGAAGCAGTGCAAGCCCAATCCCTGGGAAGAATTCGCCTCCACGCACAACAAGGGCGACCGCATCAGCGGCAAGATCAAATCCATCACCGATTTCGGCATCTTCATCGGCTTGGACGGCGGTATCGACGGCTTGGTGCATTTGTCCGATATTTCCTGGAACATCCCCGGCGAAGAAGCGGTGCGCAATTACAAGAAGGGCGACGAGATCGACACCGTCATCCTGGCCATCGACCCGGAGCGCGAACGTATCTCGCTGGGCATCAAGCAACTGGATAAAGACCCGTTCTCCCACTACGTCGCCGAACATGCCAAGGGCAGCATCGTCAAGGGCGTGGTGAGCGAAGTGGACGCCAAGGGCGCGGTGGTGCAACTGGCCGACGGCGTGGAGGGCTATCTGCGCGCCTCGGAAATCGCGCGCGACCGCGTGGAAGACGCGCGCACCGTGCTCAAGGTCGGCGACGAGATCGAAGCCAAGTTCACCGGCGTGGATCGCAAGAACCGCACCATCACCTTGTCCATCAAGGCTAAGGACAGCGCGGAAGAGGCCGAGGCGATGCAGGATTACTCGCGTAGCGCCGCGGCCACCACGACACTGGGCGATATCCTCAAGGAGCAAATGGGAGGCAAGAGTTAAGAGGCGCGCTACGGCGCGCCATGTTGTACATAGAGATCGGTAAGTAAGACAACACTTTCCGTTACGTCCCCGCCCCCTTCAGGGGAGGCGGGATAGGGTGGCGGTAGAGTAAACTGGATTTTTACTCAGGCGAGTCATTTCGTAAGGTTTGTTGCCCTCTTTATGACCCCTGAGTAAACGCTGTTATCGCTGCGGCCCTATAAGCCTGGAATAACGTCCATGACCAAGTCGGAATTAATAGAAATATTGGCGCGTAAACAAACGCAGTTAGCCCCGAAAGACATCGAGCTTACCGTCAAGACCTTACTGGATCAAATGGGGCAGACGCTGGCGGGCGGCGAGCGTATCGAGATCCGCGGCTTCGGCAGTTTCTCGCTGCATTACCGTCCGCCGCGCATGGGCAGGAATCCCAAGACCGGTGAGCCGGTGTCCCTGGCGGGCAAGCACGTCCCGCATTTCAAGCCCGGCAAGGAACTGCGCGAGCGCGTTAACGGCGGCAAATCTTCCTAGCCCCTCGCAACTCTTTCGCGATCAAAACGACATGGCGAGCAGACCCCACCATGTCGTTTTTTTATGCGTATTGATTAAACCGCACCTTGGCCTTATCCTGCATCCATAGCGCGTAGGAGGCTATATGCTGCGCATCATCCGCTTGGTTTTTTTTCTGCTCGTTTTAATTCTGGGACTTAGCTTCGCGTTGCTCAACGCCGAAACGGTGTCGCTTAATTATTATTTCGGCTATTGGCAGACGCCGTTGGCGCTGGCGCTGGTCGTGGCCTTGGCGTTGGGCGCGCTGCTCGGCGTGTTGGCGAGCCTGGGCATGGTTATAGGGTTGAAAAGAGAAAACAGCAGATTGCGCAGAACCAAACCGGCGGAGACGCAAACCGTGCACGCGCAGCCGCTTAAAAGCGAGGAATAATGGGGGAATGGCTGGTGCTGCTGTTGCCGGTCGCCGCCGCGGCGGGTTGGCTGGCGGCCAAGCGCGACAGCCGGCGGCGCGCGCGCGCGTCCAACGGCGCCGATTTATCTTCGCATTATTTCAAGGGCCTGAACTATCTGCTCAACGAACAGCCGGACAAGGCCATCGAAGTCTTTATTCGCATGTTGGAGGTCGACAGCGAAACGGTGGAGACGCACCTTGCCCTGGGCAATTTGTTCCGCCGCCGCGGCGAGGTCGACCGCGCCATCCGCATTCACCAAAATCTCATCGCTCGTCCTACACTGAATCAGCAGCAGCGCACCCATGCGCTGCTGGAACTGGGCCAGGATTACATGCGCGCCGGGCTGCTGGATCGCGCCGAGACGCTGTTTCAAGAATTGATCGAAATGGATGATCATGTCGAACCCGCGTTGCGCCATCTCATCGACATCTATCAGCAGGAGAAGGATTGGCCCAAGGCGATTACCGCCGTGCAAAAACTCGGCGGCATCAGCGGCAAGAATAAAAATCCGATCATCGCGCATTACCATTGCGAACTCGCCGAACTAGCCCGCCAAAAGGGCGACGCCGCGCTGGCGCGGCACATGCTGGCGCGCGCGCTGGATATCGATCGCCATTGCGCGCGCGCCAGCCTGCTGCTGGGCGAGATGGACAGCGCGGACGGCGATTACAACGCCGCCATGCGTGCGTTGAAACGGGTGCAGGATCAAGACCCGGATTATATTCCGGAGGCCATTCCACCCCTGCTGGCGTGCTATGCCAAACTGGGTCAGACCGACGAGGCGATTGCGTATTTGCGGCAAATCCTGCAGGAACACAACAACATCACCTTGATGCTGACGCTGGCGGAACTGCTGCGCCGTCAACAAGGCGACCGCGAGGCGGCGGCGTTTATCACCGAGCAATTGCGCAAGCGCCCCTCGGTGCGCGGGCTGGAGCGGCTGGTGGAATTGAACCTCACCCATTCCGAAGGCGCGGCGCGCGAAAATTTACTGATATTGAAAGATTTGATGAATAAATTGCTGGAGAACAAACCGGTTTACAAATGTGATCAATGCGGCTTCATGGGTAAGTCGCTGCACTGGCAATGCCCGGGTTGTAAGAATTGGAATACCGTAAAACCCATACACGGGGTGGAAGGTGAATAATTCCCGCATCATCGTCGCCCTGGACTACGACAACCCGGCCAAGGCGCTGGACTTACTAGGGCGTTTGGAACCGCAAGCGTGCCGGGTCAAGGTGGGCAAGGAATTATTTTGCCGCGGCGGTCCGCTGCTTGTGGAAAAAATCGTCGCGCGCGGATTCGATGTGTTCCTCGATTTGAAATTTCACGATATCCCGAATACAGTAGCGCAAGCGTGCCTGGCCGCCGCCGATCTGGGTGTGTGGATGATCAACGTGCACGCGCTGGGCGGCGTAAAAATGCTGGAAGCGGCGCGCGCGGCGCTGACCAAGAATGCGCGGCCGCCACTGTTGATCGCGGTGACGATCCTGACCAGTTTGGCCGAAGAGGATTTGCGCGATATCGGATTGTCCGGCACGCCCGCGCAAAACGTGCTGCGCCTGGCCGCGCTCGCCCAACGCGCGGGGCTGGACGGCGTGGTATGCTCGCCGCTGGAGGCCGCCGCGCTACGCGCCGCGCACGGGCCGGAGTTCCGTTTGGTCACGCCGGGCATCCGCCCGGCGGCGTCAAGCCAAGACGACCAGCGACGCACCCTGACGCCGGCGCAGGCGCTGCACGGCGGCGCCGATTACCTGGTGATCGGCCGCCCCCTCACCGCCGCGCCCGATCCCATGCAGGCGCTGCGGCAAATACAAATAGAAGTGAATAATGCACTTAAAGAGGGATAAAAGAATGACACAGGGCACGGTATCGAATTTGGCGCAGCGTCGGCGCGACGATCAATTGTATTATCCCGTCGACGACGAGATCAGCCTGATCGACATATGGAACGTGTTGGTTAAAAGAAAAATTATGGTCTTGGCCGTTCTGTTGTTGTCATTGTTGGGCGCGGGAATCGCCGTCATCGTGATGACGCCGGTCTACGAAAGCCGCGCGGTGTTGCAAATAGGACAAGTAGGGCAAGTGGGACAAACAGGACAACCAGTGACGCAGATAGAAGCTCCGGCGGTTGTAGTGAAGCGTTTGATAGAACAAGATAAGGGCACGGGGAATGAATTCCTGGACAAAAAAACATCCTCTTCAATCAAAACCGCGTCCGTGGAAAAGGACGGTAATTTAATTACCGTTGTTGCACAAGCATCCACCCCCGCCGCTGCGCAGGGATACCTTACACAAGTCGTGAATAAATTGCTGCGCGAGCATCAAAGGCTGCTTGATTACGCGCAAAATGAGAAGCGCCAATATTTGAATCTGTTGCAATTGCGCAGCTATGACTTCACTCAGGCCATTCAAACCTTGGATAAAAATTTACGCGCCTTGGCCGCCAAGGATATCGCTTTGGAAATCATCCTCGCCCAGGAAAAAGCAAAACTGTTCGAACAACGCGGCCAGTTGGAGCAAAAGCAATTGGAACTGCGCATGGCGATGTCGGAATTGCAATCCAAGCCGACGGCTCTGATAAAAGCGCCGACCTTGCCCGTCGACCCCGTCAAGCCGCGGCCGGCGTTTTACCTCGCGCTGGCCGCCATGCTCGGCGTGATGCTGGGCGTGTTCGGCGCGTTTTTCATGGAGTTTCTCGGCAGGGCGCGCGCGACGCCGCCGTCGTCCGGTGGGCAAGGCGCATAAAGATTTCCGCTTGACATGCCTCGCGTTTGTCATAGACTTGAGCTTGTGTGATGTTTTGGGAAAGGATGCCGGAGCGGTTTGGAAAGGAGGCTTATGGAAACCTATTACCTCTCGTCGGTCAGTGTGGCGGCTACTCTGTTCTCCATACTGTTGATCGGCTTAGCTGTGGCGGGCGTGTGGCTCGCCGTCCGGCTGAAACGGATACTTGACAAGCTGGACAGGCTCGCCGACACTTCTTCACATATCGCCTATAACGTCAAGGAACTCGTACAAGCCACCAGTCACCGCCTCATTGCGCTTGAGCAGGCCTATCTGACCGTTCAAGGAGTAAGGCGGACGGTGAGCTTGTTGAGCAGGGCGTTTCATAAAAGGAAAGTTCACGGATAGCAAGGAGCGACTCATGAAACACAGTGACACGCAGGAAGGCAGCAGGGGCGGTATACCGATGGGCGCGTTCGCGCTGGGCGCCTTGACGGGCGCCTTGGCGGGCATATTGCTGGCGCCTAAGGCGGGACGGGAAACCCGCGAGGACATCAAGGAAACCCTGGTTACGCTTAAAGACGATATCGCCGAGCGCTTAAGCGAGCTGAAGGAAGTTACGCAGGAAAAATACCGCGACGTGGTCGATTCCGTCATCGAAGCCTATAAATCCACCAAGGAATTGACCGAGCAGCAGGCGCAGGAAGCCCGATCCAATTTGGAAAAGGGTTACGAAGAAGTCAAAGAAGCCGCCGATCGAATGCGTGGCCAGGTTAAAAGCGGTATGTGAAAAACTTTAAAACTCAACGCAAAGACGCCAAGACGCAAAGAAAAGCGATGTACTCAGTTTGAGTTTTTCCTCTCAAATGAGAGGAAAGCAGCGTTCTCTCTCCGGGAAAGGGTAGGGATAGCTCATGGCATGGGGTACATAAGGCGCCCAGAGATGCTTTAATATAAATTCTTTGCGTCTTGGCGTCTTTGCGTTGGATTCTTTAAGGTGTTGTAAATTAGATCAAAGAAAAATTTGTTTAACTTCACCCTTTCTTATTTTATTCCTGGCCTCTTGTTGGGCGTGTTCATAATCGCCACGTTCGTTACCGGTGCGGCGCGTTATTATGCGCTGCGCCGCGGGCTCTATGACGTGCCCAACGCGCGCAGCGCGCATCGTTTGCCTACACCCCGGGGCGGCGGTTTGGGTATCGCCGCCGCTTTCTTCATCAGCCTGATATTCTTGGAGCGCACGGGCGCGTTGTCCGCGCACGTCGCCTACGCCCTGCTCGGCGGCGGCGCTTTAGTGGCCTTGATCGGCTGGCGTGACGACCACGGGCACGTGGCCGCGCGCTGGCGTATTCTCGTGCACACCGTCGCCGCGGGCTGGGCATTGTTTTGGTTGGGGGGGCTCGACACATTCCCCGGGCTAAACGTTGAATTAGGCATGCTGGGCGCGGTGTTGGGCGTTGCGGGCATTGTATGGTTGACTAATCTGTACAATTTCATGGACGGCATCGACGGCTTGGCGGGCGCGCAGGCGTTGTGCGCGGGATTGGGCGGCGCAGCGTTGCTGTGGTGGGGCGGCGCACCGGAATTGGCGCTGGTAGGATTTTCCCTGGCCGCCGCCAGCGCGGGTTTTCTGATATGGAATTGGCCGCCCGCTAAAATTTTCATGGGTGACGTGGGCAGCGGACTGCTGGGATTCAGCTTCGCCGTGCTGGCGTTGGCCGGTGAAAAATCCGGCGCGTTGCCGTTGCTGGGTTGGATAGTGTTGCTGGCGGTATTTGTTTTAGATGCGAGCTTTACGTTACTGCGCCGCATGGTGCACGGCGAGCCGTGGCTGCACGCGCACAATACCCACGCCTATCAGCGCCTGGTGCAATTGGGTTACAGCCATCTCCGGGTGACGCGCTGGGTGCTGGCGCTGAATATCATGATATTATGGCCGTTGATGGGGTGGCTATGGTATCGCCCCGATGCCGCGCTGTGGGTGGTTCTGGTTACCTGCGTCGCCGGTTGGTTGTTGTGGGCGTGGATCCAACGTAAATTCGCGCACGCGACCGGCATGCAGGCGCGCTGACAGGCGCCGGAGTTTTTGTATAGAATGACTTACCCGCACCCAAGCCCCGGGTATTAGTATTAGAGCGTCTAACAAAATGCTGGCATTCTGATGGGGCGCGAGCGACCGAAGGATCTCTTACCCGATATAGTAAAGGAGATTCTTCGCTACCGCCGTTCAGAATGATAGGGCGCCCGAAGGCTATTTTGTTAGGCGCTCTTAGTATAATTATTAAAAGGACGGCTATGACTCGTACCGTAACAAGAATATTGAATCGGGTACGCATCAACTCCCGCGCCGCGGTGATCATGCACGACTTGTGCATGGTGGTGCTGGCGTGGGCTCTTGCCTCCTTGCTGCGCTATGATTTCCCGCTCAGTCCCGTGGTGCGCGAAAGTTTTCTGCAAACGCTGCCCTTCGTGCTGGCGCCGCAGGCCATCATGCTATGGTGGATGGGCGTGTACCGCGGCGTGTGGCGCTTCGCCAGCATCCCCGATTTGTGGAACATCGTACGCGCGACGGTGCTCGGCGCGCTGGCTGTAGGATCGCTGTTGTTCCTGGTGTACCGCATGGAGGGCGTGGCGCGTTCCACGCTGCTGCTCTATCCCATCTTCCTGGTATTTCTGCTGAGCGCGCCGCGCCTGTTGTACCGCATGTGGAAGGACCACAGCTTCGGCATCGACGTGCGCAACCGTAAACGGGTGTTGATTCTGGGCGCTGGTAGGTCGGGCGAACTACTGGCGCGCGACATGCTGCACGACAGCGATTATCTGCCGGTGGGATTTCTGGATGACAAAGAATCACTCAAGGGCGCCAAGGTGCACGGCGTGCCGGTGCTGGGCACGATCGGCGACGTGAGCCGCGTGGTCGCCGACCAGAATATCGACATCGTCATCATCGCCATGCCCTCCGCGAACAGCGCGCAAATGCGCCGCGTGGTCGGATTGTGCGAACAAAGCGGCGCCGCGTTCCGCACCCTGCCGCGTCTGCAAGACTTGGTGTCCGGCCAGGCCAGTCTCAAGGAACTCCGCGAGGTCGCCATCGACGACCTGCTGGGACGCGAGCCGGTGGCGTTGGATTGGGAACATATCCACGCGGGATTGGCGGGCAAGCGCATCTTGGTGAGCGGCGCGGGCGGTTCCATCGGCGCGGAGCTATGCCGTCAGATCGCGCGCCTGGGTGCGGCGGAACTGGTGCTGTTCGAGCGCAACGAGTTCAATCTTTACAGCATCGAGATGGAATTGCGCCAAGGATTTCCCGATCTGGTGCTGTACGGCCGCCTGGGGGACGTCTGCGATGCGAGCGCGGTGGAGCACGTGCTCTCCACGCACCGCCCGGAGGTGATTTTCCACGCCGCGGCGTACAAACATGTGCCTATATTGGAGGCGCAGACGCGCGAGGCGGTGCACAACAACGTGCTGGGCACGAAAACATTCGCGTTGGCCGCGGACCGCCACGGCTGCGCGACGTTCGTGATGATTTCCACCGACAAGGCCGTTAACCCGACCAGCGTCATGGGCACCAGCAAGCGCATCGCCGAGATTTTCTGCCAAAATCTCAACCGGCGTTCCGCCACGCATTTTATCACGGTGCGTTTCGGCAACGTGCTGGGCTCGGCGGGCAGCGTGGTGCCGCTGTTCCAGAAACAAATCGCCGCCGGCGGGCCGGTCACCGTCACGCATCCGCAGATCACGCGCTTTTTCATGACTATACCGGAGGCCTGCCAGCTCATCATGCAGGCCGGAGTAATGGGGCGCGGCGGCGAAATTTACGTGCTGGACATGGGCGAGCCGGTGAGCATCACCTATCTCGCCGAACAAATGATCCGGCTCGCCGGAAAAGTCCCCGGCGAGGATATCAACATCGTGTACACCGGCCTGCGTCCCGGGGAAAAGCTGTACGAAGAATTGTTCCACGCACAGGAAAATCTCGCCGGCACCGAACATAAAAAGATCATGCTGGCGCAGTGCCGCGAGATGGATTGGAAGTTGCTTAACGGCATGATCACCGAAATGGAACACGCCTGCGCGGCTTACGATGAGGCGGCACTGCGTGATTTGCTCAAAAAATTGGTTCCGGAATTGAGTGAGATCGGAGCCGGTGACGTCAATAATAATGTTGTCAATTTAACCAGGAGAGTTACATGAACAGGACGATCAAAAAAGCCGTATTCCCCGTGGCCGGCCTCGGCACGCGTTTTTTGCCGGCCACCAAGGCCATGCCCAAGGAGATGTTGCCGATAGTCGATAAGCCGCTCATCCAATACGCCGTGGAAGAGGCTGTCGCGGCGGGTGTGACCGAGATGATATTCGTCACCAGCGCCGGCAAGCGCGCCATCGAGGATCACTTCGATAAATCCTACGAACTCGAAGCGGAGTTGGAAAAGCGCGGCAAGCGCGCCATGCTGGACGTGGTGCGCGGCGTGTTGCCGAAGGGCGTGTCGTGCGTGTACGTGCGCCAGGCGGAAGCGCTGGGGTTGGGGCACGCGGTGCTGTGCGCCAAGGACGTGGTGGGCGACGAACCGTTCGCGGTGATCCTGGCCGATGACCTCATCGACAACCCCGGTGCGGCGGGCTGCTTGGCGCAAATGACCGCACTGCACGCGCAACACGGCGACAGTGTGCTGGCCGTGGAGCAAGTGCCGCCGTCGCAGACCGACAAATATGGGATCGTGCAAACCCGCGCGTATCAGCCCAGGCTCAGCCGCGTTACCGGCATCGTGGAAAAGCCGGCGCCTGAACACGCGCCGTCGACGCTGGCCGTGGTGGGGCGCTATCTGCTGAGCCCGCGCATCTTCGCCCTGCTGGAGACCATGCAACGCGGCGCGGGCGGCGAAATTCAGCTTACCGACGCCATCGCCCGCTTATTGAACGAGCAGCCGGTGCTCGCCTACCAATTCACCGGCAAGCGCTATGACTGCGGCAGTAAGCTCGGTTATCTGCAAGCCACGGTAGAATATGCTTTGCAACACCCTGAACTCGGCAAGGAATTCGGAGATTACTTAAACTGGTATATGCTAAATTCGGAAAAACGATCCCTCACGCGCAATCGGTAACCTAAGCGGGAATCGAAGCCAAGGGCTCTTCACTTCTCATCCTCTATTTATGAGTTTTCTTTGCGTCTTAGCGTCTTCGCGTTAAATTTTATTTTAGATGACCACAGCCGACTACTCCCACGATCAGCAATCTACGACCGGCGTGCTCGTCACTAATTTAGGCACGCCGGACGCGCCCACCCCCGCGGCGTTGCGGCGTTATCTGCGTGAATTTTTATCCGATCCGCGCATCGTCGACCTACCGCGCTGGCTGTGGCGGCCGATTCTGCACGGCGTCATTTTGCGCATCCGTCCGCGCCGCTCGGCGCACGCCTACCGGCGCGTGTGGACCGAGCAAGGTTCGCCGTTGCTCGCCATTTCACGGCGTCAGGTGCAAGCCCTGCAGGCCGCGCTGCAAACTAAATTCCGCGGGCCGGTGGTGGTGGCGCTGGGCATGCGTTACGGCAATCCCTCCATCGCCGCCGCGTTGGAGCAACTGCGCGCGGCGCACGCGCGCCGTGTGTTGGTTCTGCCGCTTTACCCGCAATATTCCGCCACGACCACCGCCTCCACCTTCGATGCGCTGGCCGCGGTGTTCAAGACCTGGCGCTGGATGCCGGAGCTGCGCATGGTGAACCACTATCACGACGAGCCGGGATACATTCAGGCGCTGGCTGACAGCATACGCGAGGCGTGGCGGACGCGCGCTCCCGCCGAGCGTTTGTTATTTTCGTTCCACGGCATTCCCAAGCGTCATTTGTTGCTGGGCGATCCTTATCACTGCGAATGTCTAAAAACGGCGCGCTTGGTCGCCGAGCGGCTGGAGCTGCCGGAACAGCGCTGGCAGGTCGCATTTCAATCACGTTTCGGCCGCGAAGAGTGGCTGCAACCTTATGCCAACCAAACTTTGCGCGACTGGGCCAAGCAGGGCGTTAAAAACGTCGAGGTAATTTGCCCTGGGTTTTCCGCAGATTGTCTGGAAACATTGGAAGAAATCGCCATGGAAAATCGCGACGTTTTCCTCGGTGCGGGCGGACAAAGTTATCACTACATTCCTGCGCTCAACGACCGTCCCGATCATATCCAAATGCTCGCCGATCTCGTCGCGAGGCATACCTGCGGCTGGACGGAGACCGATCCACGCTGGAACGCAGCACTCTCCGCATCACAAGCGGAAGCTGCGCAGCGGCGCGCGCAAATGCTCGGCGCGCAATTCTGATTCATTTCTATTTCCGCAATTTTTTGTAAAAAATCCGCGCCGGAACGGGAAAAAATCGCAAAATTCCGCTCATAAATATATTTTTTGCTTGTACTCTTGACTTTTGTGTTTATAATGGCGGCCACTGTAAACAGAAAGGGGAGTAAAAGTAACCATGGCTAGAATGAAAAAAGCAGCAACCACGACGCGCGTGAAAAAGAAAAAAACCACTGCGCGCGGCGCTAAAAAATCGGTCGCCAAGCGTTCCATGAAGAAATCCGCGGCCGCGCTGAAGAAGCAGCGTGCCGCGGCGCGAGCCGCCAAGGCCGCCGCTCGCAGGGAACGCGCGGCGCGGCGTCGCATGTTGGCCGAAAAGCGCAAACTGGCGCAGGCGGAAAAGCGCATGAAGGCCGCGAAGCAGCGCGCCGTCGAGAAGTTCCTCGCTAAATGGGAACGCCAATATTTGCGCCACCAGGCCGCCAAGAAAAAAGCCGCCGCCAAGCGTAAAATCATGAGAAGGCGCTTGGCTCGGCAAGCGGCCAAGGCCGCTAAGCTCAAGCGTTAAATCGTGTCATCAGCTGGATTGGGCCGCACGGCCCAATCCAGTGCTGTCTCCAGTAACTCCACTTAGTTTCTCCGCGCACTCCTCTCCGCGCACTCTCAGTAAAGTTCTACAACGTCGCACCTTGTTCATCGTTGGTGCATGGCCAAAATTTCTTGCACCAATTGTGGGAATTGATAACGAGCGATGATCCGCTTTGGTGCG
>JBFLZV010000028.1:0-25512 GCA_040756035.1 Pseudomonadota bacterium | reverse complement strand
AGCGCTACGCGGCTACCAGGCGCCACGCGCCATTGCCGGTCGTCCGTCGATCATTGCACCGAACAAGTTGCAGCGCGAGTTTACCGTCGAGCAGCCAGATACGGTCTGGGTGACCGATATCACCTACTGGACTTCCCCCGGTCTAGTGGACACCTCCAGCTTACGATCAAGAGGGGTCAAGTCTTGCCTTTTGACATTTCGTAACAACCTGCCTCTGAATATCAAGATACAAGACTTGACCCTTTTTCACGTTCACACGGGATTTCCTGATTTGAGATAGGTTCGCCTAAAGTAATGCGTTAAACGCCTCTACGCTGAGATTGGCTTGATGCAGGATAGCGCGCAAGGTGCCCCGATCTAATTCTTTGTGATCGGGCACCACCAGTTGAGTAAACGGCTGGTCACGCCGCAAAATGATATGGCTGCCATGTTGGCGTTTTTGGTAAAAACCGGCTTTAGCCAGCGCTTTTACACATTCCCTTCCAGATAGCCTGGGCAGCTTGCTCACACGGCAACCAGCAGAGTATTAAAATGCTCTTCGGGGACGGGCAGATGATCGTCTTGTAAGGCGGCGATATACCCTTCAATCGCTTCTTTGATGTGGGCGATGGCTTCTTCGCGTGTGCGGCCTTGGCTGATACAACCGGGCAAGCTGGGGCATTCGGCGACCCAATAGCCGTCCTCTCCCGGAGCAATTACGACTTGTCTCATGGGCGAATCCTCGCTTTCAAATTCAGCCAATAATTCCCATTTTAACAGCTTTTTGCCCGATGAGCAATCAAACAAGAGGGGTCACAAGAGGGGTCAAGTCTTGCCTTTTGACATTTCGTAACAACCTGCCTCTGAATATCAAGATACAAGACTTGACCCTTTTTCACGTTCGAAATCGGGGGAGGTTCACTTCTTCGTCAATAGGCCGGATATATGGAAGCAATTCTGTCTCTGTCAAAGTGTAAACGGTGTCTTGCAAAGTGGGAGGAGACCATATATGGGATGAGCAGCGCGAATCCCAACCTTATTTGCCCCTACATTATCGTTGGGGTTCATTTCATTCACCCCAACCTACGCTTGCTGCCTCCGAATATCAAGATACAAGACTTGACCCCTTTTCTTGTGCGCGAATATCAAGATACAAGACTTGACCCCTTTTCTTGTGCGGAAAAATGGGCATCCCAAGAAGCTTAAGTAAGTGCCATTCGTATCTGACCCCGTTGACGCTCTCATTGATTGATTCATTGCCATTGATTCATTGTGGTTATCAGGCGCAGAAACCAGAAACCCATGTCTCTTCGGTAAGCTTAAAGTCTATTGGCTCGATCTGTATAGATTTTCTGTTGGCAATGAGCTTGGGAATAAAAAGCTTAAAGAAATGGGGGCGTACACCACTTAATTTTGCTACGCTACGGAAATTATCGATGGCGTATGGCTCAGGTAACCCAGTGTTATGGCCCCCTTTAAGTATATCAGTGACCTTAAAGTTTTCTGCATGTCCTTTTTCACCTTCTTTACGTCCATAAATAATTAATCTAAATTCTGAAGTTGTGGCCTTCATTGGATGCGGAAGTTCAGGACTCTCTATCACCAACTCAGGATTAGAAATTTGGAGAGTGGTACCCGGTTTAAGAAAGAAACTCAGAGATAAATTTAACGAATCATGCGATGGATGCGAATCTACCACACCATAAATACCCTCAGCGATGTCGAAGCGGTAAGACGCCCATGGCGGATGACAAGAATCACCGCCTGATGCAATCACTCCTTTTCCCGCAAGCGGTGTATAGTATGAAATGCTCTGTACGGCACACCCTATTAAGAAGCAGGTGAAAGTGAAAACTATAAAGACTTTCTTCATGTTTGAGTTAACATATCTATCTATCTTCTATCTGTCTGCGGTGGTGAGCGCCTGCCGTAAACCAGGTGTAGTTGTTATCAATGCAGCGCCTGCAAATGGTGCCGCAGGAACTACTAAAGCAAAGTTTTTTGCAGTATCAACAGTTAATGCAAAGCCAGTGAAGTTTATACCGTTGCCGTACACGTCGTACGAACCTGTAACCTGCCTAAGTACGTCATGAGGTCCGGCAAAAGATTCGACGATTCGATCTGGTATACTTCCAGGGGGATAATTAATACCAAGGAAGTTTGATCGCACGTCCTGCGTGCCTGTTCTAGGGGCTCCTTGGCAGCCACCTAGACTGAAAAATCCGGCACCGCACGGTCCGTTAGACCCTACAACCTGACGTTCTCCACCAGCTTTGATACCATCGCCAAAAAACCCCGCGCTTCTGCCATTAATATTATCAGGGTTAAGCGATGAATTTCGGATGGCTTCCTGACGTAGCAGGTAGTTGCCATAAGTAAGCGACGAGGTAATAAAATTCGTCTTGAATCCATCCCCAAACTTTCCTCCGGAAAGTTCTGAAGATACTCCTCCCGCCACACTATTCGCCAGGACACGCTGCGGACTCCAGACATTGCCAAAATAGCTATCCACTCCGCCGAATATACCACCGCTGACCGCCCCATTCGCCGCACTCCTGAGGTTGCCGCCTGCTATCGCCCCGCTGGCAAACCCCGCTGCGGCGCCGCCGACGATGTTGGAGGTGGTGGCGATGCCGATGGATTGGGCGAGGGTGAGGTTGCCGGTGGCGGCGATGGTGCTGCTGGTGGCCGAGGTGTAGTAGGCGTTGCTGAGGGCGGGGCCGACGTAGGCGGCGACGGCAATGGCCACGGCGATGCGCACCACCTTACTCTTAAACAGCTTCCTCAAGCCCTTGAAGAAATACCCGCTGGGATCGGTGTAGGACAGCGGGTTGTTGTTGACGTAGCTGTAGCGGTTGTAGCTTTGGAGGTTGGCCGGGGCTTGGATATAGGGGTCGGCGCTCATAAAGCGGCCGAGGCGCGGGTCGTAGACGCGGCCGTTCATGTGGATGAGGCCCACCGAGTCCAGGTGTTCATGGTTGGTGAAACCGCGGGTGGTGGTGAGGCCGGTGAGGCTGTTGGTGGGGTCGCTCTGCCAGGCGGGGGTGCGGCGTTTGCCCCAGGCGTCGAAGCTGAGGCGTTCGATGACGTTTCCGGTTTCGTCGGTGACGGTGTCGAGGGAGCCGAGGTGGTCGTGGTGGAGGTAGCGTGTTTGGGTGGTGCCGTCGCTCTTTTCTTGGTAGAGGGCGACGGTCTGGCTGCCGGCGTTGATGTAGTGTTTGCGGGTGGTGACGCCGGCCTGGGTTTCTTCTTCGAAGTGGGCGGGGCCGAGGTCTAATCGGGGGTGGATGTAGACGGTGGTGCCGGGGGTGCCGGCTTGTCTTGTGCGCACGCGCTCGGGGTCGTAGCTGAAGGTGAGGAGTGCGGCGCCTTGGCTGATTTGGCTGGGCAGGTTGGCGCTGGTGTAGGCGAGGGTTTTGCCGCCGCCGCTCGTGAGGTTGCCGTTGGCGTCGTAGGTGTAGGACTGCCCGGCTCCGCCGCCGGCGGGGTTGATGGCGGTGACGGCGTGGGGGCCGGCGTAGCCTACTTGGCCGGGGAGGATGCCGGGGGTGCCGTAGGTGTAGCTGCCGACGTCGCTCTTGTAGGTGATATTGCCCAGCGCGTCGTACTGGACGCTTTGGCTCCCGACGCCGCTCACCGTGCTTTGGGTGAGGCGGTTGAGGGCGTCGTAGGTGAAGGTTTCGCTTAAGGCTTGGTTGGCGTCGCGGCGCTCGGTGAGGTTGCCGAGGGGGTCGTAGGTGTAGGTGAGGTATTGGACGCTGCTTCCGCTGCCCTGCCCGGTGGTGATGGCGGTGGTGTGGCCGAGGGTGTCGTAGGTGCGGACGGTGGTGAGGGTGTTGCCGAGCAGGGCTTGGGTGAGGTTCCCTTGGGCGTTCAGGGCTTGGGCTTGCCAGTAGAGGTGGTTGGTTTGGCTGTTGCGGATTTCGCTTAGGTAGCCGTGGGCGTTGTAGACCTGGCGGACGGCGAAGCCGGTGTGGTAGAGGATGGTTTCGAGGCGCCCGGCGGTGTCGTAGCCGGTGTCGACGTAGTAGCGGGTGAGTGTGCCGTCGCGGGTGTTGGGGAGTTGGGTGGTGACGTTGGCGGGGCGGCCCAGTACGTCGTAGGTGTGGGTGCGGAGGTAGCCGTGGGGGCCGGTGACCAGCGCCAGTTTGCCGATGCCGTGGGGGGCGCTGTCGTAGCCCCAGGTGCTGGTGCCCTCGGGCTCGGTGCGCTTGATGAGGCGTCCGAGGAGGTCGTAGGCGAGGGTGGTGGATTGGCCTTTGGCGTCGGTTTGGCTGAGGAGTTCGCCGAGGGCGTTGTAGGTGTAGGTCCACTGGCCGAGGTCGGGGTCGGCTTGGGTGAGTTTGCGGCCTCGGAGGTCGTAGCTTAGGCGGGTGACATTTCCCGCGGGGTCGCGGGTTTCGGTTAAGTTGCCGAAGGGGTCGTAGGTGTAGGTGAGGACGGCTCCCAGGGCGTCCACGACTTGGATCAATTGGCCTTGGCTGTTTTTCACCTGGGTGGTGGTTTGATTCAGGGCGTTGGTGGTGGCGGTGGTGGTGCCGCTGTAGCTCAGGCGCGTGGGGGTGCCGTCGGGGGCGGTGATGGTCAGGGGGCGGCCTATTAGGTCGTAGGTGGTCTGGCTCCAGGCGGGGGTGGCGCCACTGTAGTAGGGTTGGCTGGCCTGGGTGATCTGGCCTAGGGCGTTGTACTGGGTGTCGGTGTGGACGGGGCGGCCGTCGAAGCCTAGGGTGGCGCGGCGCAGCACGCGGTTGAGGGTGTCGTGGTAGACCGTGAGGGGGGCGCTGCCGGTGGTTTGAGTGGTGGTGAAGTAGGCCGCGTAGGGCGGGCAGGCTGACGCGGGGCCAGGGCTGCCATCGCAGGCGCCATAGGTGGTGGCGGTGGTGGTGCCGTCGGCGCGGGTTTCGAGGAGTTGGCGGCCGAGGCCGTCGTAGGCCCAGGTGGTGGTGTAGCCGTTGGGGCCGGTGAGGCTTGCGACGCCGCCGAAGCGGGGATCAAACGTGCGGGTTTCGCGGTGGCCGAGGGCGTTGCGGCTTTCGACGGGGAAGCGGCCGTCAGGGCTGTAGGCGGTGGTGGTGGTGCGGCTGAGAATATCGGGGCCGGTGACGGTACTGCTCACTTTGTTGCCAAAGGCATCGTAGCCGTAGGCGGTGGTGAGGCGGAGGGTGGCGCTGTCGGGCTCGATGATCTCTTGGGTGAGCAGGCCGGTGCCGGGGTGGTAGGCGAAGGCGGCTGCGGTAGTGAGCCCGTATTCCAGGATCTAGCCGCTCGTGGTCCAGGCTTGGAAGGTTTGAGTACCGTTGTCGATGGTGCCGTAGGAGATGACTTTGGTGTAGGTTTCGCGTTCGGTGCGGTATTCGGTGCCATTCGCCCCGTAGGCGCCGTTGACGGCGATGAGGCGTTGGCCGTCGAGGTAGTAGCGGTCGCTGGGGGTGTAGGTGATGCCGGCGCTGTAGCCGTCTTGGGCGATTGTGGCGGGGCAGCGGGTGACAGGAAGATGAATTTTTGGGGTGAGAGGGGTGACGGCGGTTAGGGGACGAAAAGTAGGCGCCGCGCAGTTCTCGTTGGGTGATTCATGCGCACGGCGTGCTACACAGATTATTTAGCGGCGGTCGGCAATCTCATTTCCTTACTTTCACGCGCACGGCGCGCAGTTTTTCGAAGCCAGGTTCGCGCTGCACGCACGCCAGCACGGCGGCGACGCGGAAGCGCAGCTTCGACGCCCAGGCCGAGCTGTCGGCCTGTACCACCAGCACGCTGTCCTTGATGTTGGCCACGCGGCAATGTTGATTGAGCGGCGGATCGAGCGCGGCAAGGAGCAGGCGCGTGGCGCGCTCCAGGCGTGCGGCGTGGGCTAGCAGGCCGTGCAGTTCTCCGGTATTCTCCTTGAGCAACTGGCTTAGCGGTTTCAGGGGACTCATGGGCATGGAGGCATCATAATGATATAATTACATAGTTTACAATCTGACTCCTTTTATAATACACCGCGCGGTGTACTCAACTCTTTTCCCACACCCTGTAGAACCATGGCAAGCAAATTCCTGAGTAAAATCTTCGGTAACCGCAACGAGCGCCTGCTCAAGCGCATGGCCAAGACGGTGGAGCGCATCAATGCGCTGGAGCCGGAATTCACGGCGCTGTCCGACGCCGCGCTGCGCGCCAAGACCGATGAGTTCCGCGCACGCTTGGCGCAGGGCACGACCCTGGACGACCTGCTGCCCGAGGCGTTCGCCGCAGTGCGCGAGGCGGGCCGGCGCGTGCTCAACATGCGCCACTTCGACGTGCAGTTGATCGGCGGCATGGTGCTGCACAGCGGCAAGATCGCCGAGATGCGCACCGGCGAAGGTAAAACCCTGGTCGCCACGCTGGCCGCCTACCTCAACGCCCTGCCCGGTCAGGGCGTGCACGTGGTCACGGTCAATGATTATCTCGCCAGGCGCGACGCCAAGTGGATGGGGCAAATTTACCACTTCCTGGGCCTGAGCACCGGCGTGGTGGTGCCGGGCATGGACATCGAGGAGAAGCGCGCCGCGTACAACGCCGATATCACCTACGGCACCAACAACGAATTCGGCTTCGATTATCTGCGCGACAACATGGCGTTCACCTCGACGGCACGCATGCAGCGCAAGCTCAACTTCGCCATCGTCGACGAAGTGGACTCGATTTTGATCGACGAGGCGCGCACGCCGCTCATTATCTCCGGCCCTACCGACGACAGTTCCGAGTTGTATCACAAGATGAACGCGCTGATCCCCAAGCTCACGCGCTCTCAGGTTGACCCATCCAAGCTCGAGGGCAAGCTGCTGACGCGCGAGATCGAGGAAGGCCCCGGCGACTATTACGTCGACGAAAAGGCGCGCCAGGTGTATCTCACCGAGGAAGGACATCAGCATGTCGAGGAGCTGCTGCTGGAAAGCGGCCTGCTGCGCGAGGGCGAGAGCCTGTACGACGCCGCCAACATCAGTCTTATGCACCACCTGAACGCGGCGTTGCGCGCGCACGCGCTGTATCAGCGCAACGTCGAATACATCGTCAAGGACAAGCAAGTCATCATCGTCGACGAATTCACCGGGCGCACCATGCCGGGACGGCGCTGGTCCGAAGGACTGCACCAAGCAGTCGAGGCCAAGGAAGGCGTGCCGGTGCAGAACGAGAACCAGACGCTCGCCTCCATTACCTTCCAAAATTATTTCCGCCTTTATCAAAAACTCTCCGGCATGACCGGCACGGCGGACACCGAGGCCTACGAGTTCCAGCAGATTTACAACCTGGAAGTGGTGGTCATCCCCACGCACAAGCCGATGGTGCGCAAGGACTACGGCGATCTCGTCTATCTCACCGCGCGCGAAAAATTCAACGCCATCATCCAGGACATCAAGGATTGCCAGACGCGCCGCCAGCCGGTGCTGGTCGGCACCGCGTCCATCGAGACCTCTGAATATTTGTCAGGCTTGCTGGACAAGGAAAAGATCAAACACCAGGTGCTGAACGCCAAGTTCCATGAACGCGAGGCGGAGATCGTGGCGCAGGCCGGGCGTCCCGGCACCGTGACCATCGCCACCAACATGGCCGGGCGCGGCACCGACATCGTGCTCGGCGGCGGTCTGGAAGCGGAACTGGCCGCGCTGGAAAACCCGGACGAGGACACCGTCAAGCGTCTGCGCGCCGAATGGCAGGCGCGCCACGACGAGGTGGTGGCGGTCGGCGGCTTGCACATCGTCGGCACCGAGCGTCACGAATCGCGGCGCATCGACAATCAGTTGCGCGGACGTTCCGGACGCCAAGGCGATCCGGGTTCCAGCCGCTTTTATCTGTCGCTGGAAGACAACCTCATGCGCATTTTCGCCTCGGAGCGCGTCGCCGGACTCATGCAGAAACTCGGCATGAACGAGGGTGAGGCCATCGAGCATCCGTGGGTCACCAAGGCCATCGAAAACGCGCAGCGCAAGGTGGAAGGCCGCAATTTCGACATCCGCAAGCAGTTGCTGGAATACGACGACGTCGCCAACGATCAGCGCAAGGTGATTTACGAACAGCGCAACGAATTAATGGATACCGATGACGTGTCGGAAACCGTGCGCGCCATCCGCAGCGACGTGGTGAACGAGATCATCAGTGAATACATTCCGCCGCAGAGCGTGGAGGAGCAGTGGGACGTGCCCGGCCTGGAGGAGGCGCTGCAGCAGGAACTCGGCCAGCACCTGCCCGTCAAGGCGTGGCTCGCCGCCGATGAATCGCTCCACGAAGAAACCCTGCGCGCGCGCATCCACGAGGAGATCGACAAGACTTACCGGGCCAAGGAGGCGCTGGCCGGCGCCGAGGTCATGCGCCACTTCGAGAAGGCGGTGATGCTGCAAGTGCTGGACGCGCATTGGAAGGATCATCTGGCGGCCATGGATTATCTGCGCCAAGGCATCCACTTGCGCGGCTATGCACAAAAAAATCCCAAGCAGGAATTCAAACGCGAGGCGTTCGAGCTGTTCGGGCAAATGCTGGAACGCATCAAGCGCGAAGTGACACGCACGCTGTGCACCTTCCAGGTGCGCGCCGAGGCCGACGTGCAGGCCGTCGAGGAACAGCGCCGCGCCGCGCAAAACATGCAATTCCTGCACGCCTCCGCCCCGGTGTTGAGCGAGACCGCGGTGGGTGATGACGCGGCGGGCGGCGAACCCGCGCCGGCGGCGCCCGCCGCGCCGTTCGTGCGCGAGGAGCCGAAAGTGGGCCGCAACGCGCCTTGCCCCTGCGGCTCCGGCAAGAAATACAAGCACTGTCACGGCAAGCTGGCCTGAAACCGGCAAGGCTAGTACCATGGACGGCATCGGGTTTCCGTAACCACACCAAGGAGAGACAGCCATGACCGAGGAAATGGTGGTGAGTCAGGACGAAAGGAACATCGCCGCGCTGATGCACGCGGGCGGCATTATTTTCAGCTTTATTCCGTCGTTGATCGTTTATCTGTTGAAAAAAGACACGTCGTCTTTTCTGGCGGATCAATCCAAAGAGGCGCTGAATTTTCAGATCACCGTGGCCATCGCTTTTTTCGTGTCGATGGTGTTGCTGGTTATTTTAGTAGGCGCGTTGTTGCTGCTCGCGGTGTTCATCATCAACGTGGTGTTTTGCATCATCGCGGCGCTCAAGGCCTCTGAGGGTATTAGATACCGTTATCCGTTTGCGTTGCGCTTACTCAAGTGATTCAAGGAATCTATGGCGGTTAATCTGGCGGGGCTGCCCGCCCTGCATCCGGTGGCGGGCATGCGGCTGGGCACGGCCTGCGCCGGAATCAAAAAACCCGGACGGCGCGACTTGGTGGTGATGGAGCTGTGCGCGGGTGCGACGTGCGCCGCGCTGTTTACGCAGAACGCGTTTTGCGCCGCGCCGGTGAACGTGGCGCGCGTCCATTTGCAGGAAAGCGCGCCACGCTTTTTGCTCGTCAATACCGGCAACGCCAACGCCGGCACCGGCGCGCAAGGCCTGAGCGACGCGGAAAGCTGCTGCGAAGTGCTGGCGCAACTCGCCGGCTGCGACGTCACCGAGGTGTTGCCGTTTTCCACCGGCGTGATCGGCGAACCTCTGCCGCTGGAAAAAATCACCGCCGCCCTGCCCGCCGCCTACGCCGCGCTCACCGCAACCGGCTGGGAAGACGCCGCGCACGGCATCATGACCACCGACACCGTGGCCAAGGGCGCCACGCGCCGCGTTGATATCGCCGGCGCGACGCTCACCGTCACCGGTATCGCCAAGGGTTCCGGCATGATCCGCCCCGATATGGCGACCATGCTGGCGTTCATCGCCACCGACGCGCACGTCGCTCAGGAATTGCTGCAAGAATGTTTACGCGGCGCGGTGCAATCATCTTTTAATCGCATTACCGTGGATGGCGACACCTCGACCAACGACGCCTGCGTGCTGATCGCCACCGGACAAAGCGGACCGCACATCGACGGCGCGCAACATCCCGCCTATCCCGCGCTGCGCGCGGCCGTCAGTGAAGTGTGCACGGAACTCGCGCAGACCATCGTGCGCGACGGCGAAGGCGCAACGAAATTTATCACCGTTAACGTCGAAGGCGGCGCGAGCGAAGCGGAATGCGCCGCCGTCGCCTACGCGGTCGCGCACTCGCCGCTGGTGAAGACGGCGTTCTTCGCGTGCGATCCGAATTGGGGGCGCATCCTCGCCGCGGTGGGCCGCGCCGGCGTCGCGCATCTCGATCTTGAAAAAATCACCATCCATCTCGACGAGGTGTGCATCGTGCGCGACGGGGGCCGTGCGCCCGGCTATGAAGAACGGCTCGGCCAAGAGGTGATGCGCCGCCCCGAAATCACCATTCGCATCGATCTCGCGCGCGGCGCGCACGGCACCACGGTGTGGACGTGCGATTTTTCATACGATTACGTACGCATTAACGCTGAATACAGAACGTGACGCCATCCATGGCGCGACCTTATATGTCTGTCTATACCCCAGCCACGCCTTTGGACTCCGCCGTCATGGCTGCGTCCAACGCCCAGGGCGGCGTCCCTGCCACCCGCTCTTCGCTTCGCGAATCGCCCATGGCGTGGCCTTCGGCGCTTCGCGCCTCCGCCTATGATTATGTGCGCATCAATGCCGAATACCGTACCTGACGCGTCGGCAACAATTTCTTTCCCCCAGCACGTCGTCGCCGCCGCAATCTTTAACGAGCGCGCCGAAGTGCTGCTCGCGCTGCGACCCGCGCACCTGCATCAAGGCGGTTTATGGGAATTTCCCGGCGGCAAGGTCGAGCCCGGCGAAGATGTGTGCGGCGCGTTGGCGCGCGAACTCGATGAGGAACTGGGCATACGCGTCACGCGCGCGCGCCCGCTGATTCGCGTGCATCACACCTATCCCGACAAGGCCGTACTATTGGATGTGTGGCGCGTGGAGGAATTTTCCGGTGCGCCCGTGGCGCGCGAAGGTCAACGCCTGGAGTGGGTGGCGCCGGAAAATTTAGCGGGGCGCGAGTATCCGGCGGCCAACTTACCTATTATCACCGCCGTGCGCCTGCCCGAATTATATGTCATCAGCGGCGAGCCGCTGGACGGCGACGCGCAATTTCTGCACACGCTGGAAAATTGTCTGCGCAGCGGCGCGCGGCTGGTGCAATTACGCGTCAAGACGCTGGACGAAGACCGTTACCGGTCATTGGCGCAACAAGCGCTGGCGCTGTGCCGCGCGTACGACGCGCAATTGCTGCTCAACACCGCGCCGCAACTCGCCGCGCAACTCGGCGCGCACGGCGTGCACCTAACTAGCGCGCGCCTCATGGCGTTGCGTGAGCGTCCGCTGGGAAAAGATCAGTGGGTAGCGGCCTCGTGCCATAACGCACAAGAGCTTGCGCACGCGCAGCATATCGGCGTGGATTTCGCGGTGGTCGCGCCGGTGCTGGCTACACCCAGCCATCCCGGCGCGGCAGCGCTCGGCTGGGAGGGTTTGCGCGCGCTCACCGAACAAGCCGCGCTGCCGGTGTATGCGTTGGGCGGGATGCATCCGCATCACATGGAAGAAGCACAGCGCCACGGCGCGCAGGGCATCGCGGCAATCAGCAGCGTATGGAACGCCACTTGAAAAAAACCACTCACGCAAAGGCGCCGAGACGCAAAGAAATCATTCAATACTTGTAAAGAATTTTGTTTTCTGAACTATTCGTTCACCCAAGGTAAGCTCCGCGAAGGATCCATGGACACGGGGATTCTTCGGCTGCTTACGCTCCCTCAGAATGACAATCGTTATTTTGAAATAGATTCAAATAATTTTATTGTTTTTCTTTGCGTCTTGGCGTCTTTGCGTGAGGCATTTATTTCTCCGGATCATCCTCGGAAGGCCGCTGCTCCTCGTCGGGGACGCGATAGGATTCATCCGCCCAGGCGCCCAGGTCGATGAGCTTGCAGCGCTCACTGCAAAACGGCCGCCACGGCGACTGCTCCGTCCATTCCACCGGCTTACCGCAAGTGGGACATTTAACAACCTGATGCGCGGTCATAGAATGCAGCAGGTCAGATCAAATTCGACGTCTCCGGCGGTTTGCGCGGCGCGTCCGCCCGGCACGGGTTCCATGAAGCGCACCGTGAAGCGGTGTTTACCGCCGCTGATTTCGGCATAATACGGCGCATTGTTCGGTACGGCAACGCGCACCAGTTGGCAGGAAGGATTTTCCGCGTCGAGCGATTTTTGGAAGAAACCGCCGCCGGCGAGCTCGTGCGTGGGCATGGCGCAGTCGCGCAGCAGGCGCAGCAGCAAATCGACCGACAGGCGTAACGGCTCCAAAGTGGAAAGCCAATCGCACAGATCGCGCGTGCGCTGCTCCACGGGCCGCTGCGACCAGTAGTGGTAGGCGGGCAAATCGAAATCGCACAGTCCGCCGGGGATGGAGCTGCGCTGCTTGATGCTGTTGAGGAATTCATTTTGGCGCAGCGCCTGGCCGGGCTGGCCGTTCATGGCGTGCATGCGATCGATCAGCGCGTCCAGTTCCGTGAGTATTTGATTAAGCCTGGCGACATCCACGCCCGGCGTATGCTCGAGCTGCGAAAGGCTTTCGGCGTGGCGCTCCAGCTCCTTGAGGATATCGCTTTTCAGATCGCTGCGGCTGCACACGTTGAGAATGTCGAAGACGCCGGCCAGCGTCGCGCGGCTGTCCCACAGCGCGCAGCCGTTCAGATTGTGCCGCACTTGCAAGAATAAAAATTCCAGTCGCAACAGGGTGCGCACCCGTTCGTTAAGCGGCTGTTCGTAGACGATCTTTTGCGGCACGCATGTTTACCCGTGTTACTTTTTATTCACCGCGGCCAATTCACCGTACAGGCGGTGCAGCCGCTCGACCTGGCGCTGCACGTGCGCCACGTCTCGATCGTTGACAATAATATCATCGGCGCGCGCCAGACGCTCGCGAAAACGCATTTGCGCGCGCAGCACGGCGGCGACTTCGGCGGCGCTCAGGCCGTCGCGCGCCATAACGCGCCGATATTGCAAATAGTGCGGCGCGTCCACCACCAGAATGCGCTGCACGCGCCGCGCCTGGCCGGTCTCCAGCAGCAGCGGGATGCACAGCACGCAGTACGGCGCGCTCAGTTGCACGACGCGCGCCTCCATTTCCTTCTGAATCAGCGGATGCAAAATGGCCTCCAGTTGCCGGCGCCGCGCCACGTCGCTGAACACGATGCTGCGCAGCCGCGCGCGGTTTAGACTGCCGTCTTGATTCAGCACCCCAGCGCCGAACGTCTCGACAATGCGCGCCAGCGCCGGTTTACCCGGCTCCACCAGTTCGCGCGCGATGACGTCGGCGTCGATCACCGGCGCGCCGAGCCGCGCGAAGCATTGCGCCACGGTGGATTTGCCGCTGCCGATGCCGCCGGTGAGTCCGATCACCAGCACGTCAGGCCAACCCGGTTAGGGTCCAATACGCCGCGCTGATTTCACGCCCCCACAGCAGGGTAATCCAGCCGGCCAGCGCCAGATACGGGCCGAACGGAATGGGCAGATTTTTATCGCGCCCGCGCGTCACTATCAGTGCAATGCCCGCCGCCGCCCCGGCCAGCGAGGACAATAAAATAATCGCCGGCAGCGCCTGCCAGCCCAGCCACGCGCCGAACAAGGCAAGCAGTTTGAAATCGCCGCGGCCCATGCCTTCCTTGCCGGTGACGAGTTTAAACAGCCAGTACACCGCCCACAAGCTCAGATAACCCGCCAGCGCACCGATGATCGCCGCGCGGCTGTCGACGAATAGGCCGCCGTTCCATACGCTCAACGCCAAGCCCAGCCACAGAAACGGCAAGGTGATGGCGTCCGGCAACAACTGGTGATCGAGGTCGATAAAGCTGAGCGCGATCAGCGCCCAGGTCAGCAGCAGCGCGGCAAGCGCCGCCGCGCCGAATCCGAAACGCCACGCCACCAGCACGGAGGCGAGCGCCGCTAAAATTTCCACCAGCGGATAACGCGCAGCAATGCGCGCGCCGCACGCCGAACATTTACCGCGCAAGAACAAATAACTGATGACCGGAATATTTTCCAGCGCTGTGATGGCGTGGCCGCAGTGCGGACAGCGCGAACGCGGCGTGACCAGATTGAAGCGCGGCGGCGCGGCTTTGTCGGTAATCTCGAACAGCTCGGCGCACTGCGCGCGCCATTCGCGCTCCATCATCACCGGTAAGCGGTAAATTACGACATTGAGGAAACTGCCGACCAGCAGACCCAAAATTCCCGCGGCGACAATGAATGCCCATGGTGTGGTGTGTAGATATTCGAGCATATTGTTGGTGAAGAGTGAGGGGTAAGGAGTAAAATCAAAAACTCCCTCCTCACTCCTTACCCCTCACTCCTTTCTTTACACCACTGAGCCCAGTTTAAAGATCGGCAAATACATGGCGATCACCAAACCACCCACCAGCACGCCCAAGATCGCCATGATGAGCGGTTCGAGCAGGCTGCTCAAGGAGTCGACCAGGTTATCGACCTCCTGCTCGTAAAAATCCGCGACCTTGGCCAGCATGGTGTCCAGCGAACCGGCCTCTTCGCCGATGGCGGTCATCTGCACCACCATGTTGGGAAATAAATCCGTGTTGCGCATGGCCTGTTGCAATTGCGTGCCGGTGGAAACCTCGTCGCGCATTTGCAGGATGGCGTCGCTGTAGACGACGTTGCCCGCCGCCCCGGCCACCGATTCCATGGCCTCGACCAGCGGCACGCCGGCGGCAAACATGGTGGACAAGGTGCGCGCGTAGCGCGCGATCGCCGCCTTGTTGAGAATGTTGCCGATAATGGGCAGCTTGAGCGCCAAGCGATCGATTCTCTGGCTGAACTTACGCGAGCGTTTTTTGAAATAGACGACAGCGTAGATTCCGCCGCCCAGCGCGCCAAAAATCGCCCACCACCACTCCTGAAATATCTTGGAAAGATTGATCACCATCACGGTCAACGCGGGTAGGTCCGCGCCGAAACCCTGGAACAACGATTCGAACTGCGGGATGACGAATATCAGCAATATGGCGGTCACGACGAACGCCACGATCAGCACCGCGGCGGGATACCACAGCGCTTTCTTGATCTTTCCCTTCAGCGCCTCGGTTTTTTCCTTGTAGGTGGCGATTTTGTTAAGCAGTCCTTCGAGAATACCTGCTTGCTCGCCGGCGTGCACCAGATTGCAGTAGAGATCGTCGAAATACAGCGGATGCCTGCGCAGCGCCTCGGTGAGCGAACTGCCGCCCTCGATGTCCGACTTCACGGTGAGCAGCAACTCCTGCATGGCTGGATTTTCATGCCCACGCCCGATAATCTCGAACGACTGCACCAGCGGCACGCCCGCTGAGATCATGGTGGCGATCTGGCGGCTGAACACGGCGATGTCCTTGGCGGTGATTTTTTTCTTGCGCCGCGCGAGCAGCGATTTTTTCTTGACCTTGAGCGGCTGTATGCCTTGCCGCCGCAGATCGGCCTTTACCAGGGTGACATTCAGGGCGCGCGTTTCGCCCTTCACACGCGCGCCCTGTTTATTGGTGCCTTCCCAGACGAAGATGTCTTCTTTTTTGAGCTCCTTCTTAACAGCCGCTTTAACCGCCGCCATGATACGCCCCCATTAAAAACGAGTAACAAGCTACAAGTTACAAGTGACAAGAAAAGGCATTAGATTCGGCTTTTATCTTGTTACTTGTAACTTGCAGCTTGTAACTTTTATTCCGTGATGACTCGATTGATTTCTTCCAAACTGGTGACGCCCTGCATGACTTTTCTCAATCCCGACTCGCGCAGATCGGCGACGCCTTCGCGCTTGGCCTGATCGGCGATTTGCATGGCGTTGCCGCCCTCCATGATGAGGCGACCGATGGCCTCGGAGATGGGCATGACCTGGTAGACGCCGACGCGGCCTTTATAGCCGTCCGTGCACTGATCGCAGCCGCCCGGGCCGTAGATTTTGAGATTGGATAAATCGCTTCCCTTGAAACCTTCCTCGATCAACGCCTCGCGCGGAATGTTCACCGGCTTCTTGCAGTGATTGCACAAGCGCCGCGCCAAGCGCTGCGCGATGACCAGCGACACCGCCGAGGCGATGTTGAACGGCGCGACACCCATGTTCACCAAACGATTGAGCGTTTGCGGCGCGTCGTTGGTATGCAACGTGGACAGCACCATGTGCCCGGTCTGCGCGGCCTTGATGGCGATCTCGGCGGTTTCCAAGTCGCGAATTTCGCCGACCATGATGACGTCCGGGTCTTGGCGCAAAAACGCCTTGAGCGCCTTGGCGAAATCGAGGCCGGCCCTGGGGTTGACGTTGACTTGATTGATGCCGGGCAAATTGATTTCCACCGGATCCTCGGCGGTGGAGATATTGCGGTCCGCGGTGTTCAAAATATTGAGCGCGGTATACAGCGACACGGTCTTGCCGCTGCCGGTCGGACCGGTGACCAGCACCATGCCGTAGGGTTGATGAATGGCGTTGAGGAATAATTCTTTTTGATTTTCCTCGTAGCCCAGCGCGTCGATGCCGAGCTGCGCGCTGGCCGGATCGAGGATGCGCAACACGATTTTTTCGCCGTACAGTGTCGGACAACTGCTCACGCGAAAGTCGATGGCGCGATTTTTCGACAGTGTCATTTTCATGCGCCCATCCTGCGGCACGCGGCGCTCGGAGATATCGAGCCGCGACATGACCTTGAGACGCGCGGCGATGCGGTTGGCCAGCGCCACCGGCGGCGCGGCGATCTCGCGCAGCACGCCGTCTTGGCGGAAACGCACACGGAACAATTTTTCGTAAGGCTCGAAGTGAATGTCGGACGCGCCCTTGTTGATGGCGTCCAACAGCACTTTATTGACGAAGCGCACCACCGGGGTGTCATCCACCTCCGCCTCGGCGACACCGGGCTTCTCTTCTTCGCCCGCGCTGATGGCAAGATCATCCAGTCCCGCATCCGCCAAATTGGCAAACGCACTGTTCTGCGCGTCCAGAGCCTTATCGATGGCCTTGGTGAGCTTGTCCTCCTCGACCAGAACGGCCTCGGTGTTCAGTCCGGCGTGGAACTTGATCTCATCGAGGGCGCGCAGATTGGTGGGGTCGGACACCGCCACGAACAAGCGGTTGCCGCGCTTGAATAACGGCAGGCTGTGGTGCTGACGCACGAGCTTTTCATCCACGCGCACGGCGGCAATGTGATCCGTATCCATGACGTTGAGGTCGAACAGCGGCACGCCGAACTCTTGCGAGGCCGCCGCGGCGATGGCTTGGCTGGAGAGAATGCGGCTTTCCACCAGGTAGGTGACGAGCGGCACCTGGTTGCGCAGCGCCTGCTCGTGAGCCTGCTGGGCGAGCGCGCCGGTCAACAGGCCGTCTTGCACGAGTCTGCGCGCTAATCCGCTGAGCTTGAAACTGACTTCCGGTATGGCCATACGGCGTTAAGTGTAGTCCTAAAATGGAGCGTTAACCCAGACTTATAGTAATTTATTAAGAATCAATAGCCAATAGATTGATGTATAGGCGCCTTTTGAGCATACTTTGCCCCCGATTCCGGCGTGCAAAACTCGCGCCGGGCGCTTGTCATCCGCCCCGGGCGCAAGTACCCTACGCCTTTGATTTCATGGAGAGGTCGCATGTTTCCTGGGCGAACCGCCGAAGGGAGCCCATGGGTCGATATACAGGGATGTGCATCATGAACGCCAATACAGGATATATTGGCTGGGTTTAATAGAAAACTGAAATTGCGCCATGGAAGACAAAGGGAATAATTAGGAGATCACATGTTTCATGGAAGTATGGTCGCCCTGGTCACGCCTATGCTGGCCGACGGCGCACTGGATGAACAGAGCCTACGCGGGCTGATCGAGTTCCACATCGATAACGGCACCGACGCCATCGTCGCCGTGGGCACTACCGGGGAGTCCGCCACGCTCGACGAACAGGAGCACTGCGGCGTCATCCGCCAGGTGGTGGAACAGGTGCGCGGCCGCGTGCCGGTGATCGCCGGCACCGGCGCCAATTCCACGCGCGAGGCCATCGACCTGACGCGCTGCGCCATGCAGGCCGGCGCCGACGCCTGCCTGCTCGTGACCCCTTATTACAACAAGCCCACTCAACAGGGACTGTATCTGCATCACAAGGCGGTCGCCGAGGCCGTGCCCATCCCGCAAATTCTTTACAACGTGCCGGGCCGCACCGCCTGCGACATGCTGCCGGAGACCGTGCAGCGCCTCGCCGCCATCCCCAATATCATCGGCATCAAAGAAGCCACCGGCAATTTGGAGCGCGCGCGCGAGATTCTGGCGCGCTGTGGTGATATAATTGATGTTTATGCGGGCGACGACGCCATCGCGCTGGACGTGATATTACTGGGCGGCAAGGGCGTGATCTCGGTCACCGCCAACGTGGCACCGCGGCTCATGCACGACATGTGCGCCCACGCGCTGCGCGGCGAGCGCGCGGCGGCGCAGGCGATCAACGATCGGCTGATGGCGTTGCACAAGGACTTGTTCATCGAATCCAATCCGATACCGGTGAAATGGGCGCTACATGAAATGGGCTTGATCCCACCCGGTATCCGCCTGCCGCTCACGCCTTTATCGGAAGCGTGCCACGAGCGCGTGCGCCGGGCGTTGCAACAGATAACTACAGAGTACTAATTACTCAGGAGTCATAAAATAAGGCGACAAACCTTTATGCGATGACTCCTGAGTAAAAACCCTGTTCACTCTACCCCCACCCTGTCCCGCCCCTTAAAGGGAGCGGGGACATAACGGAAGGTGTTGTCTTACTTACTGACTTATGAGTACTATGACGTTTATACAACGGCTGACCCGCTCGGCCATTTCCGTCGCGTTGCTTGCCGCGTTGAGCGCATGCAGCACCCTCTCCGCCAAACTCGATGAAGTCACCTCCGGCGCGGACAACCGCACCGACTATAAAAAGAGCCAATCGCTGCCGCCGCTGGAAATACCGCCCGACCTCACCAGTTCCACCATCGATGACACCCTGGCGGTGCCGGACGTCGATCCCAAGGGCACGGCCAGCCTGTCGGTGTACACCGAAGAGCGCAGCGGCACGCAGGCGCGCTCCTCGGAAAGCGTGCTGCCGCAGCAAGACAACATCCGCCTGGAGCGCGACGGCGACAAGCGCTGGCTGGTCATTCAGGGCGAGCCGGAGCAGGTATGGCCGAAGGTGCGCGAATTTTTCCAGGAGAGCGGCTTTCTCATCAAGCAGGAAGACCCGCGCATCGGCATCATGGAAACCGACTGGATGGAAAACCGCGCGGACATTCCCAAGGATCCGATCCGCTCGATCCTGAGCAAGGCCTTCGATTCGCTTTATTCTTCCGCCACGCGCGACAAATTCCGCGTGCGCCTGGAGCGCGGCAAGGAGCCCGGCACCACGGAACTCTACATCAGCCACCGCGGCGTGGAGGAAGTCGTGCAGGGCAGCTCCACCATCTGGCAGCCGCGCCCCTCCGACCCCGAATTGGAAATCGAAATGCTCAACCGCCTGGTGGTTTCCTTCGGCGTGGATGAGAAGCGCGCCAAGGAGCTGCTCGCCAAACAGGAAAACGAAGCGCCGCGCGCACAGATAACGCGCGACGCCGACGGCAACGCCTCGCTCAGCCTGCAAGAAGATTTCTCGCGCGCCTGGCGCCGCACCGGCCTGGCGCTGGACCGCGTCGGCTTCACCGTGGAAGACCGCGACCGCTCGCGCGGGCTGTATTACGTGCGCTACATCGATCCGCTCAAGGACGAAAAGAAGGACAGCGGCCTGTTATCCAAGCTGAAATTCTGGGGCGACGACGACAAACAGCCGGGCAGCGACCAATACGTCATCAGCCTGGTCAGCGAAAGCGACACCACGCGCATCGTGGTGCTCAACAAGGACGGCGCGCCGGAAAAGTCCGATACCTCGAACCGGATTCTGACGTTGCTTGAGGAACAGTTGAAATAACGGGCGCGTGTATCGTTGCCGTGATGAATTAGTAATGGGTGATGAGTGATGGGTAATGAGTGATGGGTTTACCGTTTACTCATTACTGTTCACTCATTACCGGTTTTAAAGGGTAATAGATGCGTTTTGCATCGCTCGGCAGCGGCAGCAAAGGAAACGGCACTCTCATCGAGCACGGCGGCACTTGTCTGCTGGTCGATTGCGGTTTCACGCTAAGCGAAACGGAGCGCCGCCTGGCGTGCTTGAACAAACGTCCCACGCAATTGAGCGCCGTGCTGATCACGCATGAACACGGCGACCACGTGCGCGGCGCCGGCGCGCTGGCGCGCAAATACGCGCTGCCGCTGTGGACGACGCCGGGCACTTGGTCAGCGCATGATTTCGGCCATCTCCCGGCGCGGTATTTTTTCAACAGCCACGCGAGCTTTGCCATCGGCGACGTGCAGATATGCCCGTTCCCCGTTCCGCACGACGCGCACGAGCCCAGTCAATTCGTGTTCAGCGACGGCGCGCGGCGCATCGGCCTGCTCACCGACACCGGCTGCGCCACCGTGCATATCGAAACCATGTTGACCGCCTGTGACGCGCTGCTCCTGGAATGCAACCACGATAACCAAATGCTCAACGACGGTTTCTACAGCCCGCCGCTCAAGCGCCGCGTGGGCGGCGATCTCGGCCACCTCAGCAACGCGCAGGCCGCGCAATTGCTCGCGAGCCTGGACTGCTCGCGCTTACAACACTTGGTGGCGATGCACCTGAGCGAAAACAACAATACGCCGTCGCTCGCGCGCTTGGCGTTGAGCGCGGCGCTGGGCTGCGCGCCGGAGTGGATCGCAGTCGCCGATCAGCAACAGGGGTTGACCTGGCGCGACGTGCTATGAGTGTTTTCGTACAGCTACCCGGCCCCGCCGCCCTCTCGCCGTTCCGCTTGGAAAAACTGCTCGCCGCGCTGCGCGCGACGGCGCCGCGGCTCGCGTACGTCAACGCCGAGTTCGTGCACCTCGCCAAGCTCGCGCGCGAACTGAACGCCGCGGAACAGGCGTTGCTCACCAAGCTGCTCTATTACGGCCCGTTGCAAAAAATCAGCACACCGCACGCAGCGCGCACGCTGTTGGCGACACCGCGCGTCGGCACGATCTCGCCGTGGTCGAGCAAGGCCACCGACATCGCCCAGGTGTGCGGCCTGCCGCATGTGCAACGCCTGGAACGCGGCGTGCTGTATCACTTGGCCAAGACCGGCGGCGAAACACTGAGCGACGCGGAACTCGACGCGCTCGCGCCGCTGCTGCACGATCGTATGACCGAGCAGGTGTTCCGTGACCCCGCGCAGGCGTTCGCGCTGTTCACCGAAGCCGCGCCGCAACCGCTGGCCGTGATCGACGTGCTGGGCGCGGGCGCCGCGGCGCTGCGCGCAGCCAACCGTGCGCTGGGCCTGGCCTTGTCCGACGATGAAATCAATTATCTCGTGGAAAATTTCCGCGCGCTCCAGCGCAATCCCACCGACGTGGAATTGATGATGTTCGCGCAGATGAATTCCGAGCATTGCCGTCACAAAATCTTCAACGCCTCATGGGTGATCGACGGCCGGCCCGAACAGCACACACTGTTCAACATGATCCGCAACACGCATGAGCGTCATCCGCACGGCACGCTGTCGGCGTACAAGGACAATGCCGCGGTGATGCGCGGTTTCAAGGCGCGGCGGTTTTTCCCCGCGCCGCACTCCGGCCAGTATCTGCACCACGAGGAAGACGTGCACATCCTCATGAAGGTGGAGACGCACAACCACCCCACCGCCATTTCACCTTTCCCCGGCGCGGCCACCGGCTCCGGCGGCGAGATCCGCGACGAGGGCGCGACCGGCCGTGGCGCGAAACCGAAGGCCGGACTCACCGGTTTTTCCGTCTCGCACCTGCGCATCCCCGGCGCCGTGCAACCATGGGAGCAAGACGACTACGGCCGCCCGGCGCATATGGCGTCGAGTCTCGCCGTCATGCTGGAGGGACCGATCGGCGCGGCGGCGTTCAATAACGAATTCGGACGTCCGGCGCTGTGTGGTTATTTCCGCACCTTCGAGACCGATTTGGCCGCGCCCGGCGGCGTGGAACGGCGCGGTTACCACAAACCCATCATGCTCGCCGGCGGCATCGGTAACGTGCGTCCGGCGCACGTGCAAAAAGACGTGATTCCTCCCGGCGCCAAATTGATCGTGCTCGGTGGGCCGGCCATGCTCATCGGCCTGGGCGGAGGCGCGGCTTCGTCGCTCACGAGCGGCGCGAGCGACAGCGCGCTCGACTTCGCCTCGGTGCAGCGCGGCAATCCGGAAATGCAGCGGCGCTGCCAGGAGGTCATCGACCGTTGCTGGCAAATGGGCGACGCCAATCCCATCTTGTCGATACACGACGTCGGCGCGGGTGGCCTCTCCAACGCGCTGCCGGAACTGGTCAACGACAGCAAGCGCGGTGCGCGCGTGGAATTGCGCGCGGTGTTAAACGACGAACCCGGCATGTCGCCGATGCAAATCTGGAGCAACGAGGCGCAGGAGCGCTACGTGCTGGCGGTGGCGCCACAGCGTCTGGCGGAATTCGAGGCGCTGTGCCGCCGCGAGCGTTGTCCGTACGCGGTGGTGGGCGAGGCCACCGAGACGCCGCAACTCGTGCTCAGCGACAGCTATTTTCGCAACACGCCCATCGACCTGCCGCTCACCGTGCTGCTCGGCAAACCGCCGCGCCTGCAGCGCGACGTAACGCACCGGACGGCGGCGACAACGCGCTTCGATACGCGCAACATCGATCCGCACGAGGCGGCGCTGCGCGTGCTGCGCTTTCCCGCGGTCGCGGATAAAAGTTTTCTCATCACCATCGGCGACCGCAGCGTCGGCGGACTCACGGCGCGCGAGCAGATGGTCGGGCCATGGCAAGTGCCGGTGGCTGACGTCGCCGTTACCACCACCGGCTTCGACGCCCACAGCGGCGAGGCCATGGCCGTGGGCGAGCGCACCCCGCTCGCGCTTCTCCATCCCGCCGCGTCCGGACGCATGGCGGTGGGCGAGGCGCTCACCAACATCGCCGCGGCGCGCATCGCACAGTTGGGCGACGTGAAACTCTCCGCCAACTGGATGGCCGCCGCCGGCCACGCCGGCGAAGACGCCGCGCTGTACGACACCGTCAGGGCGGTGGGTATGGAGCTGTGCCCGGCGCTCGGCATTGCCATTCCGGTGGGCAAGGATTCGCTGTCCATGAAAACCGTGTGGCGCGAGCAGGAACGCGACAAGGCGGTGATCGCGCCGCTGTCACTGATCGTGAGCGCATTCGCGCCGGTGCTGGATTGCCGCAAAACGCTCACGCCGCAACTGCGCGCCGATCAAGGCGAAACGGATTTGTTGCTCATCGACCTGGGACGCGGGCGCAACCGTTTGGGCGGCTCGGCGCTTGCGCAGGTGTATCAGCAACTCGGCGATGAAGCGCCCGATCTCGACGACCCGCGACTCATCAAAGCGTTTTTCAGCGCCGTGCAGACACTCAACGAGCGCGGCTTGATTCTCGCCTACCACGACCGCTCCGACGGCGGCCTGTTCGCCGCCGTGTGCGAAATGGCGTTCGCCGGACGCAGCGGCGTCACCGTGCAACTCGACGACCTAGGCGCGGACGTGCTTGCCGCGTTGTTCTGCGAGGAATTGGGCGCGCTGCTGCAAGTGCGCCGCGCCGACCGCGACGCCGTGCGCAATCATTTACACGATGCCGGACTCGGCGCGCACAGCCACGTGATCGGCGCATTGAATGCGCAAGATCGTATCGTCTTCACGCACGCCGGACGGGAAATTCTCGCCGCCGCGCGCGTCGACTGGCGGCGCGCGTGGTCGGAGACGTCTTACCGCATGCAGGCGCTGCGCGACAATCCCGCGTGCGCCGCGCAGGAATACGAACGCTTGCTCGATGCGCGCGACCCCGGTCTGCACGCGCATCTCACCTTCGACGTCAACGACGACGTCGCCGCGCCGTACATCGCCAAGGGCGCGCGCCCGCGCGTCGCGGTGCTGCGCGAACAAGGCGTAAACGGTCACGTGGAATTGGCCGCCGCGTTCGACCGCGCCGGCTTCGCCTGCTTCGACGTGCACATGAGCGATATCCTGGCGGGCCGCGTCGCGCTGCGCGACTTCCAGGGCCTCGCCGCGCCCGGCGGCTTCTCCTACGGCGACGTGCTCGGCGCAGGGCAAGGCTGGGCGAAGTCCATTTTGTTCAATGCGCGCGCGCGCGAGGAATTCGCCGCGTTTTTCCACCGCGCCGACAGTTTCGGCTTAGGAATATGCAACGGCTGCCAAATGCTCTCCAATCTGTATGAATTGATTCCCGGCGCGGAACTGTGGCCGCGCTTTACGCGCAACGCCTCCGAACAATTCGAGGCGCGCACCGCGCTCGTGGAAATTCCGCATTCGCCTTCGCTGTTTTTCCGCGACATGGCCGGCTCGCGCATGCCCATCGCGGTCGCGCATGGCGAAGGGCGCGCCGAGTTCCGCAACGACAGCGGCGCGCAACAGATAGCGGCCGCAGGCTTGGTCGCCGTGCAATGGGTGGATAACCACGGACAACCCACGGAGACTTATCCGGCCAATCCCAACGGCTCGCCGCTGGGCATCGCCGGACTCACCACGCCGGACGGCCGCTACACCATCATAATGCCGCACCCGGAGCGCGTGGTGCGCGCCGTCACCAACTCCTGGCATCCGGATGAATGGGGCGAAGACGGCCCGTGGTTGCGCATGTTCCGCAACGCGCGTGTGTGGCTGGGTTAGCACCGCCAAGAACGCCGAGAAAATTCTTTGCGACGATGCAAAAAAGAGAAAATTAAAGATAAAAAGTGTAAAAAATTAATTGGTTATCATTCTTGATTATATATCGTACATTGATATCTTGGCGTCTTCGTGGTGGAGTTAATTTTTCTCGAACAAGGCAATGGATTCGACGTGCGTGGTGTGCGGGAACATGTCCATGACGCCGGCGCTCGCTAGTTTATAGCCCTGGCCGTTCACGAGTTCCGCGGCGTCGCGCGCCAGCGTCGCGGGATTGCACGAGACGTACACCACGCGTCCCGCGCCGAACGCGGCGAGCCGCTTGACGATTTCCGGCGCGCCGGTGCGTGGCGGGTCGAGCAGGATTTTATCGAAGCCGCGCTTTGCCCATTCTTCGGCGGTGCAATCCTCGTTGAGATTCGCGGCGTGGAATTCCACGTTGGTGATGGCGTTATGCGCGGCGTTTTCCCGAGCACGCCGCACTAGCCCCGCGTCGCCCTCCACGCCGGTCACGTGCGCGGCATGGCGCGCCAGAGGCAGAGTGAAATTACCCAGGCCGCAAAACAGATCGAGCACATGCTCGTGCGACTGGAGTTCGAACATAGCCACGACGCGATCCACCATTTGGCGGTTGATGTCGGCGTTCACTTGCGTGAAATCGGTGGGCAGAAAAAACAATTCCACGCCGTAATTCGGCAAGCGGTAACTCAGCGCAGCTTGTTCCGACGCACAGGGATGTGCTAGTGTCACGGGAGGCAGGACGCCGGGAGCGACCGACGCACAGGGATGTGCTAGTGTCACGGGAGGCAGGACGCCGGGAGCGACC
>JBFLZV010000027.1:0-26870 GCA_040756035.1 Pseudomonadota bacterium | reverse complement strand
ATAATTATGTATTTAAATCAAAAAATTATTATAATAATTTAAAGTAAATAATAGGATTATTTTACCCGCATTCCCGGCTGTGCGCCCGCGTGCGGCTCCAAGATCCATAAATCCTTACCGCCCGGCCCGGCGGCCAGCACCATCCCTTCCGACATGCCGAACTTCATCTTGCGCGGCGCGAGATTCGCCACCATCACCGTCAGCTTGCCCTCCAGATCGGCGGGCCGGTAAGCCGACTTGATGCCCGCAAACACCGTGCGCGGTTTTTCTTCACCGATGTCGAGCGTGAGTTTCAACAACTTCTCCGCGCCTTCCACATCCTCCGCTTTGACAATGCGCGCGATGCGAAGATCAATTTTGGCAAAGTCGTCGATGGTGATGGCGGCCGAGCTTTCCCCTGCTGCCGGTGGGGGCGTCGCGGTTTTCATAGTAGTTGTTTCCTTGCTCGCTTCGAGCATGGCCTCGATATGTTTTGGGTCGACCCGGGTCATGAGGTGCTTGTATTCATTGATGAGATGACCCGCAGGCAGGTTGGTGGATAAATCCGCCCACACGAGAGCCTCGATGTTAAGGAATGCTTCAACGTCTCTGGCTAGTTTCGGAAGTATTGGTTTAAGTAGTGTTGTTAACCAACGAAATATATTTAGCGCTAAGGTGCATACATAATGCAATTCGATATCTTTGTTGGTTTCTTTTGCAATAGCCCAAGGCTTGTGTTTGTCGACAAATTGGTTTGCTGTATCAGCAAATGCCATGATTTCTCGCAGAGCTTTTGAAAAATCTCTTTGTTCAATTCCCTCCGCAACGTCGGATGCTGCCATTTTTGCACGCGCACTAAAGTAGCCGTACTCCATCTTCATGGTGGGCGGTGCATTTGCAGCCTGCAAATCTGCAAGCTGTCCTTGAAAGCGCTTGCTTATGAAGCCCGCGCAGCGGCTGGCTATGTTGATGTATTTTCCTACCAAGTCAGAATTCACCCGCGCTACAAAATCCTCCAAGCTGAGATCAATATCTTCCATTGTACTGTTAAGCTTGGTCGCGTAGTAATAACGCAAATACTCCGGATTCAAGTGATCCAGATAGGTGCGCGCGGTGATGAAGGTGCCGCGTGACTTGGACATTTTCTGGCCGTTCACGGTGAGGAAGCCGTGCGCGAAGATGGCGGTAGGCTTGCGGTAGCCCGCGCCTTCCAGCATGGCGGGCCAGAATAGGGCGTGGAAATAGAGGATGTCCTTGCCTATAAAATGGTAAAGTTCGGTGTCGCTGTCCTTGCGCCAGTAGTCGTCAAAATTAACGCCTTTACGGTCGGTCGCTCCCGGCATCCTGCCTCCCGCGGCATTAGTACGTCCCTGTACGTCACAGTAATTTTTAAAGCTCGCCATGTAGCCGACCGGCGCGTCGAGCCACACGTAGAAATATTTTCCGGGCGCGTCCGGGATTTCGAAGCCGAAATAGGGTGCGTCGCGCGAGATGTCCCAGTCCTGGAGCCCCGCTTTGAACCACTCATTGAGTTTGTTCGCCGCTTCGGCTTGTACGTGGCGGGTTTGCGTGATGTCGGGATTCAACCATTCGCGCAACATGGGTTCAAAATCGCCGAGCTTGAAGAAATAGTGCTCGGATTCCTTTTCGATAGGCTTGGCGCCGGACAGCACCGACACGGGATTTTTCAAATCAGTGGGTGAATAGGTCGCGCCGCATACCTCGCAACTGTCGCCGTACTGGTCTTGCGCGCCGCAGCGCGGGCATTCGCCCTTGATGAAGCGGTCGGGCAGGAACAGGTTTTTGACCGGATCGTACGCCTGTTTGATGGTGCGGTGCGTGATGTGGCCGTTGTTGCGCAATTTCAGGTAAATGTCGCGCACGAACGCTTCGTTTTCCGGCGAGTGCGTGGAGTAGTAGTTGTCGAATTCGATGCCGAACGCCGTGAAGTCCGCCAAGTGCTCCCGGTTCATGCGCGCGATGAGCGCCTCCGGCGTAATGCCCTCCTGTTCGGCACGCAGCATGATGGGCGTGCCGTGCGCGTCGTCGGCGCACACGTAGGTGCAGTCGTGCCCCTGCATTTTTTGAAAGCGCACCCAGATGTCGGTCTGGATGTACTCGACCAGATGACCGAGGTGGATCGGCCCGTTGGCGTAGGGCAGGGCGCTGGTAACGAGAATTTTGCGGCGGTCGGGCATGTTTGCGTATAGAAGGCTTAAGTATTAACTCGGCGACAAAATATATCCCTATATTTTGTCGCCATCGGCAAGGCCGGTACACGCCCGGTCTTGCCTCACGCGGCTTAGGGCCGTGTCAAGGCGTCCGTGCCTTGCTATTAACCCGGCAATCAACGACCGCCGAGTTAACAAGCGCGCTAAGGTAGCACAAAAAATCCCCGCCGGCGCTAAATCCATGTAAAATTATACCCTTATATTAGTTTGTAGGGTTGAGGGGCAGGATACCCGGAGGTTTATTGTGGCAAATGTTTCTCAGTTGCAAGTGGAGGCCGCGTTGCGCGAGGTGGCCGATCCCTATCTGCGCAAAGACGTGATTTCCGCCAAGGCCGTGAAGAATATCGCCGTAAGCGGCGATGAGGTGAACGTGGACGTGGTGCTCGGCTACCCGGCGCGCGGCTATCAAGACGGCTTGGCGAGTGAAATGCGCCGCAAGATTGAGGCTATTAACGGCGTGCGCGCCGCGCGCGTGAACATCCGCTCGCAGGTGGCCGCCCACGCGGTGCAGAAGGGCGTGAAGCCCCACAAGAACATCAAGAACATTATTGCCGTGGCGTCCGGCAAGGGCGGGGTCGGCAAATCCACTACTGCGGTGAATCTGGCGCTGGCCTTGGCCGCGGAAGGCGCCGCGACCGGCATTTTGGACGCCGATATCTACGGCCCCAGCCAGCCGCGTATGCTCGGCGCCAAGACCCGGCCCGTGTCCAAGGACGGCAAATCCATGGAGCCGGTGCTGAGCCACGGCATCCAGTCGATGTCCATTGGCTATTTGATCGACGAAGAGACGCCCATGATCTGGCGCGGGCCGATGGTGACGACGGCGCTGGAGCAGTTGCTGAACGACACGCAGTGGCAGGATTTGGATTATCTGGTGATCGACTTGCCGCCCGGCACCGGCGATGTGCAACTGACGCTCGCGCAAAAAATTCCGGTGAGCGGCGCGGTGATCGTCACCACGCCACAGGACATCGCGCTGCTGGATGCGCGCAAGGCGCTCAAGATGTTCGAGAAGGTCGAGGTGCCGGTGCTCGGCATCATCGAGAACATGAGCACGCATATTTGCAGCAAGTGCGGGCACGAGGAGCACATCTTCGGCGCGGGCGGCGCGCAGCGCATGGCCGAGCAATATGACGTCGAACTGCTCGGCGCGTTACCGCTGGACATCAGCATCCGCGAGAACGCCGACGGCGGCCACCCCAGCGTGGTGGCCGAGCCGGATGGACGCATCGCCGCCATTTACCGCGACATCGCGCGCCGCATTGCCGCCAAGTTGTCGCTGCAGGGCAAGGATTACACGACGAAGTTTCCGAATATTGTTATTCAAAATACTTGAACTACAGATACAAGAGAAAAGAGGAAAGATACAATGCCCATAAACAGTAACCGTTCTTTCAACTTTTCTCTTTTCTCTTGCCTCTTTTCTCTGATTTCATGAGCATAAAATCCGACAAATGGATCCGCCGCATGGCGGAGCAGCACGGCATGATCGAGCCGTTCGAGGTGCGTCAGGTGCGCGAGAATGGCGCCGGCGGCCTGGTGTCTTACGGCACGTCGAGCTACGGCTATGATATTCGTTGCTCCGACGAGTTTAAAATTTTTACAAACATCAACACCACGATCGTCGATCCGAAGAACTTCGATGAGCGTAGTTTCGTCGATTTGAAATCCGACGTGTGCATCATTCCGCCGAACTCGTTCGCGCTGGCGCGCACGGTGGAATATTTCCGCATTCCGCGCAACGTGCTCACCATATGCCTGGGCAAGAGCACCTATGCGCGTTGCGGCATCATCGTCAACGTGACGCCCCTGGAACCGGAATGGGAAGGGCACGTGACGCTGGAATTTTCCAACACCTCGCCGCTGCCGGCCAAGATCTACGCCAACGAAGGCGTCGCGCAGGTGATATTTTTTGAATCGGACGAAGTCTGCGAAACTTCGTACAAGGATCGTCGCGGGAAATATCAGGGACAAAAGGGTGTGACGTTGCCGAAGGCGTAGGTCGGTTCAAGCACGCAGTGCGGAACCGACAATGTCGGATCCTCTACGCTTGATCCGACCTACAAAATGGTGCCGAGGAGAGGACTCGAACCTCCACGGAGTTGCCCCCACTAGTACCTGAAACTAGCGCGTCTACCAGTTCCGCCACCCCGGCGTGCTACCAGCCCTGTTGGGCTACACGGGCGGCAAAAGCCGCCTGTGAATCGCGCACTTTACCTGAGAGGGAACTTTTTTTCAATGAAGCGAAAACAAAAAACCAAGATCACGGCCGATCCCTATGCCGCGCGCGAGGCCTCGAAATACGAGCGCCCCATCGTCAGCCGTGAATATATTCTGCAATATCTGGCGGAGCGGGACGCGCCGCTGACCCTCAAGCAACTCGCCGAAGAGCTGGAGATTACCGACGAGCAGGAACTCGAGGCGTTGCGCCGCCGCCTCAACGCCATGGAGCGCGACGGCCAGATTATGCGCAACCGCCGCGACGGTTACGGCCTGATGACCAAGATGGACCTGATAGCGGGGCGCGTCATCGGCCATCCCGACGGCTATGGCTTCCTGACGCCGGACGCCGGCGGCGACGATCTGTTCCTGTCCGCCAAGCAAATGCGCAACGTCCTGCACGGCGACCGCGCCGTGGCGCGCGTGTCCGGCATCGATCGGCGCGGGCGGCGCGAAGGCGTGATCGTGGAGGTGTTGGAGCACAACACCACGCAGCTGGTGGGGCGCTTTTACTTGGAGCGTGGCATCGGTTTCGTGGTAGCCAGCAACAAGCGCATCAGCCAGGATATCGTGGTGCCCGCGCAGCATCAGGCGGGCGCCGCGCACGGCCAGATCGTGGTGGTGGAACTCATCGCGCAGCCGAGTTTCCACAGTCAGCCGATCGGCAAGGTCATCGAAATACTCGGCGATCACATGGCGCCGGGCATGGAGATCGACGTCGCCATCCGGTCCTACAATCTCCCACAGCAGTGGCCGTCGGCGGTGCACGCGGAAACCGCGCACCTCGACCCGGACGTGCCGGACAGCATCAAGCAGGGTCGTGAAGATTTGCGCGACCTGCCGCTCGTCACCATCGACGGCGCCGACGCGCGCGATTTCGACGACGCGGTATTCTGCGAGCCGCACGGCAAAGGCTGGCGGCTGCTGGTCGCCATCGCCGACGTTTCGACCTACGTGCGCGCCGGCACCGCGCTCGACAGCGCGGCCTTCGAGCGCGGCAACTCAGTGTATTTTCCCGAGCGCGTCATTCCGATGCTGCCGGAAATTTTGTCCAACGGCTTGTGTTCGCTGAACCCGCACGTCGATCGCTTGTGCTTGGTGTGTGAGATGATCGTCGGCCCCAACGGTAAGCTGGAGAAGTATCGCTTTTTCGAGGGCGTGATGCGCTCGCACGCCCGCCTTACCTACGACAAAGTGGCGGCCATACTCATCGACAACGACGCGGCGTTGTGCCGGGAGTACGCCGAGCTGCTGCCGCATCTGCGTAATTTGCATGAGTTATACAAAGTGCTGCGCGACGCGCGCGCGGCGCGCGGCGCCATCGATTTCGAGACTACCGAGACGCGCATCGTATTCGGCCCCGATCGAAAAATCGAAAAGATTATCCCGGTGGTGCGTAACGATGCGCACCGGCTCATCGAAGAATGCATGGTGCTGGCCAACGTCGCGGCGGCGCGCTTTCTTTTGCAGCACGAGGTGCCCGCGCTGTATCGCGTGCACGAAGGGCCGACCGAGGAAAAACTCACCGATTTGCGTTCGTTCCTCGCGGAGTTGGGTTTGAGCCTGGGCGGCGGCAATAAACCCACGGCCAAACATTACGCGAAGTTGCTGGATTCCGTGCGCGGGCGCCCCGACGCGCACCTGCTGCAGACGGTGCTATTGCGCAGTCTGAGCCAAGCAGTATACAGCCCGGAAAACATCGGACACTTCGGTCTCGCGCACGAGGCGTACACGCACTTCACCTCGCCCATCCGCCGTTATCCCGATCTGCTGGTGCACCGCGCCATCCGCTGCGTGATCGCCGGTAAATCCACGAACGGCTTCCCGTACGATCACGCGCAAATGCAAGCCTTCGGCGAGCACTGCTCCATGACCGAACGCCGCGCCGACGAAGCCACGCGCGACGCCATCAGTTGGCTCAAGTGCGAATATATGATGGACAAGGTCGGCGAGGAATTCGACGGCATCATCAGCGCGGTGACCGGCTTCGGTATATTCGTGGAGCTGAACGAGATTTACGTCGAGGGCCTGGTGCACGTTACCGCGCTCAGTAACGATTACTACCACTTCGATCCCGTCCGGCACCGTCTGAGTGGAGAGCGCACCGGCATGACGTACCGTCTGGGCGACAAAGTTAGGGTGCAAGTGGCGCGCGTCGATTTGGACGAGAGGAAAATCGACTTCGAACTGGCCGCCGCCGCGCAGGTTAAAAAGAAAAGGCGCGCACGTTGAGCATTAAACACCACTTACGCAAAGTCGCAAAGTCGCAAAGTAAATTCACTGCACTACTTTAGCGCACCGCTGTCTTAGCTTTTAATCTTTGCGGCTTTGCGCCTTGGCGTGAGGCGGTTTTAAGAAGGTGCGCCGTGCGTAGTATCAAACGAATCGGATTTGCCGGACTGCTGCTGGGCGCTCTAACGGCCTGCGCGACGCAGCCGAGCGTGAAACTCTACGCCGGCGCGGCGTTGCCGTCCGAGGAAATCGCCGTTATCAAAAATAACCCGATGGTCGCCAACATGACGGCGCGCGGCGCGGTGCTGCGCGCCGTCGACGGCGACAAGCTCGGCTTGGATATCTCCGCGGTGGAAGTGCTGCCGGGCGCGCACCAGTTGGACGTGGAATGCAGCTTCCGCGTCCGGCCCGAACTGATCGGAACGAAGCTGGATCCGCTCTCTCCGATAGTGCGCTTTACCCAGGTGCGCCAGGCGCGGGCGGCGTTTCAGGTCAACGTCGAGGCCGGACGAACGTATCAACTGGACGCGCAATTTCAGCGCGATTTTAGCTGTAAACCGCTGCTGCAAGACATTAGCTCGCACAACGTTAATTAGTAAGAACCAATACATGTCTCACGACGCGCACATCATCTACGGCTTGCACGCCGTGCTCGCCGCCCTCAAGCAACATCCCGGCGGCGTTACCGAATTATGGGTAGACGATGCGCGCCATGATGACCGCGTAACGCAAATCATCGAGGCGGCGCGCCAGGCGCGTGTAACGCTGCGCAAGGTTGCCCGACGCACGCTCGACGAACGCGTGCCCGACGCGCGTCATCAAGGCGTGGTGGCGCACTGCCGGAGCCTTCCGACCTACACCGAAGACGATCTCGAAGGTTTGCTCGGCGCGCTGGATGAAGCAGCGTTTCTGCTGGTGCTCGACGGTGTGCAAGACCCGCATAATCTCGGCGCTTGCCTGCGCTCTGCCGCCGCCGCCGGCGTGCACGCGGTGATCGTGCCGCGCGACCGCGCCGCGGGTCTTACGCCCGCCGTGCGCAAGGTGGCGAGCGGCGCGGCGGAAAGCGTGCCGTTCATTCCGGTCACTAATCTGGCGCGCTGTCTGCGCGAGCTGCGCGACGCCGGTGTATGGATCGTCGGCGCCGCCGGCGACGCGCCGACCAGCCTCTACCAAGCCGATCTGCGCGGCCCCTTGGCCTTGGCGCTGGGCTCGGAAGAGAGCGGTCTGCGCCGTCTCACGCGCGAACATTGCGACCTGCTCGTGCACATTCCCATGGCCGGCACGGTGGAAAGTCTCAACGTCAGCGTCGCCACGGGCATTTGCCTGTTCGAGGCGGTGCGGCAGCGCTAATGGCTCGATGCGCCGCCTATGTCACATTGCGTCTCGGCAGGGTCTGTTCGCGCCTTGCGCGCGCCGCCCGATCACGCTAGAATAATCGGCTATTTACCAATCAACTCCTTGCCTCACCGCGTTACGTGGGAGGCTACCGAGCCATAAGGAGCTTTATGCGACACTATGAGATCGTGTTTCTGGTCCACCCTGACCAGAGCGAGCAAGTCCCGGCCATGATCGAGCGCTACCGCGCCATGATCGAAGGCAAGGGCGGGCGCATCCATCGTCTGGAAGATTGGGGTCGCCGCCAGCTTGCTTACCCCATCAACAAGGTGCACAAAGCGCACTACGTGCTCATGAACATCGAGTGCGGCAAGGAAAGCCTGGATGAACTGACCAGCGCGTTCCGCTTCAACGACGCCGTGATTCGCAATCTGGTGATCGCGCGCGACGAGGCCGTCACCGAGCCTTCCCCCCTAGCCAAATCGAAAGAAGAACGCGACGAGTCCGACGCGCGCGCCGCGCTGGAGCGCGACGACGGCGATGATCTGGAAGACGTGGAAGTCGCCGCGGAAGCGGACGACATCTCCGTCGAACGGCCGTCCTAACCTACCCCTTGCGTTTGCGTTGAGAGGAATTACTCATGTCACGATTTTTCCGCCGTAGAAAATTTTGCCGCTTCACCGCCGAGGGCGTGAAGGAAATCGATTACAAAGACCTGTCGGTGCTGAAGGGCTACGTCAGCGAGAACAACAAGATCGTGCCGAGCCGCATCACCGGCACCAAGGCGCGCTACCAGCGCCAGTTGGCCACCGCCATCAAGCGCGCGCGTTACCTGGCGCTGCTGCCGTATTGCGATTCGCATTAAAAACAGTTTCAAGTTACAAGTAGCAAGTGGCAAGTAAAATTCTTGTAACTTGTCATTTGTAACTTTTCACTGACGTTAAATGCGCGCCCTAGCTGCTTTCATCATGCGCGGCCGCTCGCAGGCGGTACTGGTTGTTGCGATCAGCGCTGCGTTGTCATTGTTCTTGCCGCCCCTGAGTTACATCAGCGGCGCGGGGGCGGCATTGATAACGCTGCGCCACGGCGCGCGCGAAGGGCTGTTCGTCACCTTCGCGGCGGCGTTGATTTTAGGGCTGGTGGGCGCCGTGACATTAGGCAACCCGTCACCCGGCCTGGCGTTTTTGGCGGCGGTAGGATTGCCACTATGGCTGCTCGGTTGGGTGTTGCGCGCTACCGTGTCGTTGCCGCTAACGCTGAGCGTGGCCGCGCTGTTGGGCGTGATGCTGATACTCGGCTTGCATGTATTGGTGCCGGATCTCACTGTGTGGTGGCGCGGGCTATTGGACATTGTGCTCAAGCCCGCGCTGGAACAGTCCGGCGTGACGGACGCCGCGCAATGGCTGGACGAGCTGGCGCGCGCCATGACCGCGCTGCTCGCTTCGGCGATGCTGCTGTCATGGATGCTGAGCCTGTTTATAGCGCGCTGGTGGCAGGCGCTGCTGTATAATCCCGGCGGTTTCCGGCGCGAGTTTCATGGCCTGCACCTTAACCGCGCGCTGGCCGTGCCGACGCTGATTTTGTTGGCGTTGGCGCTGTTCGTAAAGGGCGAAATCGGCGTGCTGGCCGCGGAAATCCTGGCCGTGATGCTGGTGTTGTACATGATGCAAGGCCTGGCGCTCGCGCATCGCACCGTCGCCAAGCGTGGTGCGCACGTGGGGTGGCTGGTGGCGCTGTATGGACTGCTGACGCTGGCCTTGCCGCAGGTGGGCGCGGTGCTGGCGGCGATGGGCTTCGCGGACACGTGGCTGAGCGCGCGCCACGCGCACGGCAATCAGCCCAAATCATGAGAATATCGGATTTAGTTAAACGAGGTGCGTGATGGAAGTCATTTTGCTGCAAAAAGTGGAAAATCTGGGCAACTTGGGTGACAAGGTAAAGGTTAAGCCCGGCTATGGCCGAAACTATCTGATCCCCAGCGGCAAGGCGGCCTCGGCCACCGCCGCCAACCTGGCCAAGTTCGAGGCGCGCCGCGCGGAACTGGAAAAGGCCAGCCAAGACGCCTTGGCCGCCGCCGAAGGGCGCGCCGCCGCGCTGCGCGCCCTGGGCAGCGTCACCATCCCCAGCAAGGCGGGCGAGGAGGGCAAGCTGTTCGGTTCCGTAGGTACCGTGGATATCTCCCAGGCGCTGGCGCAAGCGGGTGTTACCGTGGCCAAGCACGAAATCCGTCTGCCGCAAGGGCCGCTGCGTCAAGTCGGCGAGTACGAGGTTACCCTGCACCTGCACACTGACGTGAATCTCCCCATAAAAATTTTAATAGTTACAGAAGGTTAAGAAGTAAATCTCATGTAAATTATCGCCACGGATGGCGATGACTTCTCATTTCCGCATTCTTGCTTTTCCTAATAAATGCGCATAAGTTATGCGCATATTGTCTTTATGGAAAGAGCAAAATGCACGCCTTATACAATCCCGGCGCCCCTAAAAAACCCGCCAATTTAAGCGTCAACAGCGATTTGCTTAAAAAAGCGCGCGATCTCGATATCAATCTGTCTTCAATTTTGGAGCAGGCCCTCGAAGAGGAAGTGAAGCGGCGTTTGCGCGAGCGATGGCTCCGGGAAAATCAGACCGCCATCGCCGAATACAACACACGCGTTGACGCCGGCGGTGTGTTCAGCGACGGCGTGAGAGGCTTTTGATGCCGCAGTTCACGTTGTACAAGAATAAAAATTCCAAATCAAAAGCCGACATCCCGCTGCTTCTAGACGTCCAAAGCGACCTGCTGAGCGATCTGCATTCGCGCGTGGTGATTCCCCTCTACGCAAAACGCGCCGACTCCATGAAACCGATCAACAAACTGATGCCGGAGTTGGTCTTGGAGGGGAAGCAGTTTATTTTAGCGACGCCGCAACTGGCCGGCGTAGCGTTGCAAGACCTCGGCGAGCCGGCGGGAAGTCTCAATCAATACCGGAGCGAAGTTATCGCGGCGCTGGATATGCTGATTACGGGTATTTAGACGCCACGGCGGTTGCGTCGGTTGCAATGTGCCGCGCCGAAGAGGATCCCCAATGAATCTTAAAGTGCGCCGCGTGATTTTTGATTGGCCGCCCGGCGGATGATGGCTGCCGGTGGATCGGATGGACAAGGCGGGGTGCAAAGGTTAGGATTCAGTTCTGTCCGCCGAGGTCGATCCTTTGTGAAAATCATGCAAGAACTCAATCTGCCGCTGGCCGCTATGGGGGGCTACGACGCCGAGACCGCGGCGCTCAAGGTGCCGCCGCATTCCATCGAGGCGGAGCAGGCGGTGTTGGGGGGCTTGATGCTCGACAACAGCGCGTGGGATCAGGTCGCCGATCTGGTCAACGAGGAGGATTTCTACCGCCGCGACCATCGTCTGATTTTCCGCGCCATTCAGGAACTCGCCGGGCGTATGCAGCCGTTCGACGCGCTGACACTGTCGGAATGGCTGAAGAACAACAACGAGTTGGACAATGCCGGCGGTCTCGCCTATTTGGGGACGCTGGCGAAGAACACGCCGAGCGCCGCGAATATCCGCGCCTACGCGACCATCGTGCACGAGCGCGCGGTGCTGCGCCAATTGATCCAGATCGGCGCGGAGATCAGCGGCAGCGCGTTCAATCCGGAAGGGCGCGACGTCGCCGCGCTGCTCGATGAAGCCGAGCGCCGCGTGTTTCAGATCGCCGAGCAGGGCGCGCACGGCAAGCGCAGCTTCGCGTCCATCAAGCATCTGGTGGCGCGCGCCATGGAGCGCATCGACACGCTGTTCCAATCCGACAATCCGCTGACCGGCGTGCCCACCGGTTTCACCGATCTCGACGGCATGACCTCCGGACTGCAATCCTCGGACTTGGTGATCGTGGCGGGCAGACCATCGATGGGCAAGACTAGTTTCGCCATGAACATCGCCGAGCACGCGGCGATCAAGACGCAGTTGCCGGTGGCGATATTCAGCATGGAAATGCCCGCCGAGCAGTTGGCGATGCGCATGATGTCGTCGCTGGGGCGCATCGATCAGCACAAGGTGCGCACCGGCAAGCTCGATGACGACGATTGGCCGCGCCTGACCTCGGCGGTGGGTATCCTGGCCGAAGCGCCGTTGTACATCGACGACACGCCGGCGCTGAATCCCACCGAGCTGCGCGCGCGCGCGCGGCGGCTCAAGCGCGAGCATGGTCTGGGGTTGATCGTGATCGACTATTTGCAGCTCATGCAGACGGCCGGCAACAAGGAAAACCGCACCAATGAAATATCTGAAATTTCTCGTTCACTCAAGGCCTTGGCGAAGGAACTTAATGTACCTGTTATAGCCTTGTCGCAGCTTAACCGCAACCTGGAGCAGCGCCCCAACAAGCGTCCGGTGATGTCGGATTTGCGTGAGTCCGGAGGTATCGAACAAGACGCCGACCTCATCGTGTTCATCTACCGCGACGAGGTCTATAATGAAGACAGCCCGGACAAGGGCAGCGCCGAAATCATCGTCGCTAAGCAGCGCAACGGCCCCATCGGCACCACGCGCCTGACGTTCCTGGCGCAGTACACCCGCTTTGAGAATTTCATTCCGAACGTTTATTCCAGCTAGAAGTCATCGCGCATGACGCAGGCAACCCGCGCGCTGATTGATCTTAGCGCCCTCCAACACAATCTCCGGCGCGTGCGCGAGCTTGCGCCCGCCAGCCGTGTCATGGCCATCATCAAGGCCGACGCCTATGGTCATGGCGGCGTGCGCGTGGCGCGCGCGCTGGCGGATGCGGATGGCTTCGGCGTGGCGCGCCTGGAGGAAGCCATCGCGCTGCGCGAGGCCGGCATCCGCCAACCCATCACCTTGCTTGCGGGATTTTTGGAGGCCGATGAACTGCCGGCCATTGCGCAGCACCGTTTGAGCGCGGTGGTGCACCACATGGGTCAGATCGATATTCTGGAACACATGCCGCCGCCGAGCCCCATTTCCGTGTGGCTCAAGATCGACAGCGGCATGCATCGCTTGGGCTTCGCGCCGGATCAGGCGCGCGCGGCATGGCAGCGCCTGCGCGCCTGCGCCGGGGTCGCGGATATCCGTTTGATGACGCACCTCGCCAACGCCGACGAACGCGGCGACGGCGCCACGGCGCGCCAAGTTGCGTGTTTCAACGAAGCCGTTGCGGGCTTGCCGGGCGAGCGCGCCATCGCCAACTCGGCGGGCATCGTGGCGTGGCCGGACAGCCGCCGCGATTGGGTGCGGCCGGGCATCATGCTCTACGGCGTGTCGCCGTTCCCGGCGACCACCGGGGCACAGGAGGGTCTGCGGCCGGCGATGACGCTGCATTCCCGTCTCATCGCGGTTCATGCGTTACGCAAGGGCGACGCCGTCGGCTACGGCGGCGCGTGGGTGTGCCCGCAGGCGATGCCGGTCGGCGTGGTGGCCATCGGCTACGGCGACGGTTACCCGCGTCACGCCGCGCCCGGCACGCCGGTGCTGGTCAACGGCGCGCGCGCGCCGCTGATCGGGCGCGTATCCATGGACATGCTGTGCGTGGATTTGCGCGCTCAGCCCGACGCGCGCATCGGCGACCCGGTGGTGCTGTGGGGCGCGGACTTGCCGGTGGAGGAAATCGCGCGCCACGCCGGCGCCATTCCTTACGAACTGCTATGCGGCGTGGCGCGGCGCGTGCAATCGGTGGCCGTGGAAAGCGGCGCCGTGGAGGACGTGCGTGGCGCGCGATAAGTTGCTTTATACGTGCAGCGCGTGCGGCGCGCAGAGTCCGAAGTGGGCCGGCCAATGTCCGGACTGCGGCGCCTGGAACACGCTGCTGGAAACGGTGGCCGCCGCGGCGCCGCGCAGCGCGCGCTTCAGCGGCTACGCGGGCGAGTCCAGGGTGGTGCCCATCGCCGAGGCCGCGGCGCGGCCCGAGGCGCGCACGCCGACCGGCTTGCCGGAACTCGACCGCGTGCTCGGCGGCGGTCTGGTCGAGGGTTCGGTGGTGCTGATCGGCGGCGATCCGGGCATCGGCAAATCCACGTTGCTATTGCAGGCGCTGGCCGCGCTCAGCGCGCGGCTGGCCACGCTATACGTGACCGGCGAGGAATCCTTGCAGCAAGTGAGTCTGCGCGCGCAGCGTTTGGGATTGCCGAGTGAAAAACTGCGCCTGCTCACCGAGACGCAAGTCGAACAAATCCTCGCGCACGCGCAGCGCGAGCGCCCGCAGGTGATGGTGATCGATTCCATTCAAACCATTTATACCGAGCTGCTGCAATCCGCGCCCGGTTCCGTGGCGCAGGTGCGCGAGAGCGCCGCGCAACTAGTGCGCTACGCCAAGCAAAGCGGCACGGCGCTGTTTCTGGTCGGGCACGTCACCAAGGAAGGCACGCTGGCGGGGCCGCGCGTGCTGGAGCACATGGTCGACACCGTGCTCTATTTCGAGGGCGACGGCGCGGGCAGTTACCGTGTGATCCGCGCCATTAAAAACCGCTTCGGCGCGGTGAACGAACTCGGCGTGTTCGCCATGACCGAAAAAGGTCTGCGCGAAGTGAGCAACCCTTCCGCGATTTTTCTGTCGCGCCACGAAGAGCCGGTAGCCGGCAGCGTGATCATGGTCACGCGCGAGGGCAGTCGGCCGCTGCTGGTCGAGGTGCAGACGCTGGTCGATGAGAGCCACGGCGTGAGTCCGCGCCGCGTCACGCTCGGCCTGGATCAAAACCGTTTGTCCATGCTGCTCGCCGTGCTGCACCGTCACGGCGGCGTGGCGATGTACGGCCACGACGTGTTCGTGAACGTGGTCGGCGGCGTGCGCATCAACGAAACCGGCGCGGATCTGCCGGTGCTGCTGGCCGCGCTGTCGAGCCTTCGCAACCGCGCCTTGCCGATGGACTTGGTGGTGTTCGGCGAGGTGGGACTGGCCGGCGAGATCCGTCCGGTGCAGAGCGGCCAGGAGCGGCTGCGCGAGGCCGCCAAGCACGGCTTCAAGCGCGCCATCGTGCCCAAGGCCAACGCACCCAAAGCAGCGCTGAGAGGACTGGAAGTGGTGGCCGTGCAGCGCCTGAGCGAGGCGTTGGAGATCATCTAACGACGGCGACAATGGAATGGTATGCTAAATCCGTGAATCCATGATGAGGCGATCCCTGTCCAACGCCAACCGCAAGCAACTCGCTCACCGGATCATAGACAAGTTGCCCGACAACGCTACCTCGGACGATATGACGCGCGAACTCTACGAGCATCAGGCTGTCGAGCGCGGCCTCGCCGACAGTGACGCCGATCACGTCACCGACAACAAAGCCGTCCGCGCCCGATACGGCTTGCCGGAATAATGAACGTCGTTTGGACCGACGAGGCCAGCCATGGCGCATCTCGAAGATATTTATCAATACATCAAGCATCAAGCGTGACGCGCCGTTCTACGCTGTGCAGACTATCGATAAGCTCACGCGCCGCGCCGGTCAGTCAATTATCCGCGCTCCGGACGCATCGTGCCCAACCATGATGACGAAAATCTGCGCGAACTCATCGTTTATCCATATCGCTTGATTTACCGCATCAAGACTAACCGTATCGGTATCATCGCCGTGTTTCACGGCGCGCGGGAACTCCCCGACGCTTTGTAGCGGGCAAGTCTCTTTAACCGCCGCCCAGCGCGGACAACTCCCGATTGAGTAATTGCTCGTCGCCCAGATTCAGTTCCACTAAACGCTTGAGATGGCTCATACTGTCCAGGTCGATATGCTCGCAGCGGAAACCGATACGTTCGGCATCGCTGTGCGCTACGCTAACCTGCATGGTGATGGTCACGTCCTGATCGAGCGAGAACTCGACTTGATAACGTTCCGCGGATTTGCCTTGCCAGGTCTTGGGGCGTGTCATCAGTATGCCTTTTAAAGAAACATCGAGCAGCGCGCCTTCCCACTTGCTGCGTGGCGAGGACAGGCGCACCGACGTGTCGAAGGGGAAACGGGTATGGCGGCGTTGTTCTCTGGGGGGCTGTTTCATGACGGTGCCTCGTGAGCCGATCGCTTGCTCATAGTACAACAACATTGTTCAATAGCGCATGGAAATAATAGCTTATTTGCCGGTGGCTATTATAGCCGCCATCCTGTGGTATCTGTGGCGGCGCGCCTGCCGCGCTTGCGAGGCGGCCAACGAGGCCGATTGGGGCGGAAAGTGGCTGAACCGGCTGGACGGATTGAACCGCTTGTTTTGCCGCCGTTACCACCGTCTGCGCGCCGCGCCCATTCCGCTGCCGGCGCAGGGCGCGGCGCTGGTCGCCGCCAATCACGTATCGGGCCTCGATCCAATGCTCATGATCGCCGCCGCGCGCCGCCCGCTGCGCTTCATGATCGCGCGCGAGGAATACGAACGCTTCGGACTGACCTGGCTGTTTCGCGCCATCGGTTGCATTCCCGTGGAGCGTGAGCATCATCCGGAGCAGGCGCTGCGCCATGCGCTGCGCGTGTTGCAACAGGGTGAGGTGGTGGCGATTTTCCCGCACGGACGCATCCATCTCGACGGCGACCCGCCGCGCCGCCTCAAAGCCGGCGTGGCGAAACTCGCGCGCATGACCGGCTGCGCGATTTATCCGGTGCGCATCGACGGCGTGCGTGGCCAGGGGCATACGCTGCTGGCCGTGGCGCTGCGTAGCCGGGCGCGGCTGCACAGTTTCGAGCCGCTGGATTGCACAAACCGGGAGGTCGACGATTGTCTCGCGCGGCTTGCGCCGCTGCTGGAAACGGCGCGCGAGGCATGACCTGCCCGGACGCGCGTGCGTACTGTAAAGATATGTAACTGCTCTAGCTCGCTGAAAGAAACTTTGATTTAATCAGAATTCCCTAAAATTTGTTTTCATTAAAGAGGATAAATTATGAACAAAAAAGCGTTAGCCCTACTGGCGGCGTCGGCGCTCATTCCCGTGATCGCCGTCGCCGCGGACCCCGTGCCGCAAATGCCCGGACACGAGCGTATGAATGAACGCCTCGATCAGCGCGGCGAGACCATCGAAGAGCGCTTCGGAGAAAAGGCGCAGCGTGCGCGCACGCAGGGCAAAGAGGATAAAGCCGGGCGCATGCAAGAACACGGCGAGATGATGCAACAACGCTTCGACGAGCACGGCGATAAAATCGAACAGCACAGGGATGAGAAAAGCGGCTCCGGCGGGCACGACGCTAAAACCAAGCGGCAAAAGCGCATGAACGGCGACTCCGGCGAGCACGGCAAGGAGAAGGGTAAGCACAAACAGGAGCGCGTCAAGCAACACAAACAATAACATGCCGGGCGGGCCGGCGCCCTTGAAATTTTCATTTCCCTCCCCATATTGAAATTATCAGTAAACGACTTTAACGCGAGGAGGAATCACCATGGCTAATTTAATGCAGTTTACGCCCTTTACACCGCTAGCCCGTATTGACGACGTATTCGATAACTTTTTCGAAGGATTTTTACGCCCGGTGCGCGCCGATTGGCAGGGTGCGCAGCCCATGCGCATCAAGCTGGACGTATCGGAGAACGATAACGCCTACACCGTGCGCGCGGAAATCCCCGGCGTGAAAAAGGAAGACATCCAGGTCACCATAGACGGCGATCAGGTAACCATCAGCGCCGAAGTGGCCAGACAGGCTGAGAAAAAGGACGAGAAGGTGCTGTACAGCGAACGCTACTACGGCAAAGTTTACCGCAGTTTCACACTGGGCCAGGACGTCGATGAAACCAACGCTGAGGCCAAGTACGACGCCGGCGTGCTGGAGCTGAAGCTGCCCAAGAAGGTGGCTACCAGCGCTAAGAAATTAACTATTCAGTAATTTCAGTGAGGAGCGAGGGGTTAGGCGTGGGGTGTTACTCCTCACGCCTCTCTCCTCACGCCTTACTGGGCTTGATGTTGCCGCGCCTGGCGAATGATCGCCTTGTTGCGCTCGATCAAATCGGTGTTGTTGCCGGCCAGGTTGATGGACTTTGCCGCCAGATTCGCCGCTTGGTCGTATTGGCCTTGTCGCAGCCGGATGTCGGCGAGCCGATACCAAATTTCCGCATTGCGCGGCTCGATGCGCAAGGCGCGTTCCAGCGCGGCGGCGGCGCTGTCGAGATTGCCGGAGCGGCCCTGGGCGCCGGCGTTGTCCAGCAAGGCCACCACCGCGTTGCTGTTGGAGGGCGACGCGGTGGATTGCTGGTCCGCGGCGGGCGGCGGCGCTTGCTCCGGCGTGCGTTGCTCCTGAACGCTGCGTCCGGGGTAGGGCGTAATGACCACGCCGGACTCCTCTTCCGGCGCGCGCTTCGCCGCCGCCGGCGGCTCGGCGGCGCTGCGATCCTGCACCGGCGCGCGCACCTGCGCGAACGAGCAACCGCTGAGTTGCAGTGCTAATCCCAATCCGGCCAGCCATACGGCGGTTTTGCCGCAGTGACGTACTGAATTCATCATCTAAAAATCTCCCTAAACCAATCTACCTGGCCGGGCGCTTGGCTTGCGCACGGCCCGCTCTCCGGCGGCACGGAACCGCTGATGAACGGCAGGTCCACGGCGTCGCGGCAGTCTGCCGCCACGCGCCGCAGCGTTTGCGGATCGATGCGCGCGTATTCGATATTGCCCGGCGCCGTCCGTTGCAACGGCTGCGTGGCCGTCGCCCGTATGATATCACCCCACACCTTGAGCGCGCCCGTCGCGCCGCTTAAACCGGTCGGTTTATTATCGTCGCGCCCCAGCCACACCACCGCCACGTGCTGGCCGCTGAAGCCCGCGAACCAGCTGTCGCGCAAGTCATCCGTGGTGCCGGTCTTGCCCGCCACGGTCAACTGCGCGGGCAACTGGCTCTTGAGCGACCGCGCGGTGCCGGCGCTCACCACTTCCTGCAAGGCGTTGGTGAGCAGGAACACCGGCGCGGGATCGAAGGCTTGCGTGATGGACAGCTCGTAACGCTGCAACGGCTCGCCCTTGGCGGTGAGCACCTCGCGGATGGCGCGCAGCGGCACGCGGAAACCGCCGCTGGCGAGCGTTTGATACGTTTGTGTGACCTCCGCGGGGGTCAACTCGATGGCGCCCAGCAATACCGACGGGTACGCCGGAAAGTCGCGCTCCACGCCCAATTTCTTCAACGTGCCGAGTACGTTGGCCACGCCGACGTCCAGGCCCAGGCGCGCGGTGGGGACGTTGTAGGAATGGGCGAGCGCCGCGTGCAACGGCACCGCGCCGTGGTATTGACGATCGTAATTTTGCGGTGTCCACGGCTGGCCGCCGGGATTTTGAAACGTGACCGGCTCGTCTTGCAGCAGCGTCGCCAAGGTGTAGCGTTGCGGCATGGCCAGCGCGGTGAGATAGACGGCGGGCTTGATGAGCGAACCGATGTGACGTTGCGCATCGAGCGCGCGGTTGAAGCCGGAGTAGCGCGCGTCGCGTCCGCCCACCACGGCCAGCACCTCGCCGTTTTCGCTGTTGGTGACCAGCGCCGCGCCCTCCAGACGTCCCGTTGGGATGGCGAACTGTTTTTCCAATTGTGCGACGCGCGAAGATAGCGCGCGTTCGGCGTTACGCTGAATCTGCGGATCGAGCGTGCTGAAAATTTGCAAGCCTTCGGAAGTGAGATCCTCTTCCTTGTAGTCGCGCTGCAACTGGCGGCGCAGCAAATCCATGAACGCCGGATAGGACGACGCGCCGTGCGGCGCCTTGGCGATCACGCCGAGCGGCGCGCGCTGCGCCTCCTTGGCTTGCTGCGCGCTGATGACTTTATTGGCGGCCATTACATCCAGCACGCGGTTGCGCTGCGTGAGCGCGCGCTGCGCGTGACGGCGCGGATCGTAATACGACGCACCGCGCACTAGACTCACCATCAGCGCAAACTGCGGCAGTTTCAATTCATTCAGGGGACGCCCGAAATAAAAATAACTCGCCATGCCGAAACCGTGGATGGCGCGCTGGCCGTCCTGGCCGAGAAATATTTCATTGAGGTACGCCTCCAAAATTTCGTCTTTGCTGTAGTGGTATTCCAGCAGCAGGGCGATGATCGCTTCGTTGGTTTTGCGCCACAGCGTGCGATCGGGATTGAGATAGAAATTCTTGGCCAACTGCTGCGTGAGCGTGCTGCCGCCTTGCACCGTGGCACCGGCGCGCATGTTGCTCCACAGCGCGCGCGCGATGGAAATCGGATCGATGCCGTGGTGATCGTAGTAGCGATGATCCTCCACCGCGATCAACGCCTGCACCAGCAGCGGCGGCACTTCCTTCAACTGCACCAGCACGCGATCTTCGTTGTGCGCGGGGTAGATGCCGCCGATCGGCGCCGGATCGAGACGCACCAGATCGAGCGGCGCGCCGTTTTTGAAATTCTCCAATGCGACCAATTTATCCTGCTCGAACACCGCGCGCACCGGCAGCGACGGCTCGGCGGTGTCCCAGAAACGGAATGCGCGCGTGATGAAGCGGAATTCATCGGCATTGCGCTGAAACGTGCCGGGGCTGTCCAGGCGCGGACTGGGCGCGTAACCTAAATCCGCCAGCTCCGCGGCCAGTTGCGCGGGGCTGAGCGGCGCGCCGGCGAATAATTCCAGGGGACGCGCGTACACACGCGCGGGCAGCGCCCAGCGCTTGCCTTCGAATTGCGTGCGCACGGTGTGGTCCAGGTACGCGACGTAACCGGCGATAATGAACAGCCCGAGGACGAAAAGAGTGATAAACGGCGCGCCACGGCGCCGCCGTGTCCGAGAGCGTGATGACTTGCGTGGCATAGGCTAAGTATAACTCTTAATGGCTCATACTGGCTGAGGCGCGAAGCGCCGAAGGCGGGGCCATGGATAGCATAGCCGGGGTTTAAAGAAGCTATGACGCCATGCCAAGGATGGAAAAGCAACAGTTATTTAGAAAACCTGGCAAAATCCTAAGACCTTCCTTAATAATAATAGCCACTGTAAGATAACACATAGTCACTGTAAGAAGGGGGGATGCACAGTGATAACCAAAGTCCGTAACGATGGCCGCGCCGCGCTGTGCGCAGTAATTGTCGTACTGGGTAATTTATACCTCGCCGGCTGCGGCGGCCACCTTGTCCGCGCGCCGCAACCGGCGCCGGATTTTTCCGGCTACGCCATCAGCGACCCCGAACAGGCCGAATTGCGCCTGAGAATTTTGCAAACGGCGCAGAGCCTGATGGGCGTGCCCTACCGCTACGGCGGCACGACGCCCAGCGGTGTGGATTGCAGCGGTCTAGTGTTTTACAGTTACGGACAGGCCGGGCTCCGAGTGCCGCGCACCACGATCGAACAGTACCGCCTGACTCAACCCGTGGCGGCGCATCAATTACTGCCCGGCGATCTGGTGTTTTTCCGATTGAACGGACGCGACATTTCGCATGTCGGACTCTATCAGGGTGACAATCTATTCATCCACGCGCCGATGACGGGCAAGGAAGTGTCGCAAGAGAATCTGCGCAACCGCTTCTGGAGAGAACGCTTCGTGCGCGGCGGGCGCTTTATGTAACGCTTTGCTTTTCACTATATACACAAGGAGGTGCACCATGCCGATTGACGACGCTCCCATCATTTCCCAGTGGTACCGGCATCTGGACAAGGGCTATCAGTTCCAAGTCGTGTCCGTCGACGAGCAGGCGGGCACCGTCGAACTGCAACATTTCGACGGCGACGTGGAAGAAGTGGATTTGGATAGCTGGTATCAACTGGAAGTCGAACCGATCGAACCCCCCGAAGACTGGACCGGGCCGATGGACGACGTCGAGCGCGATGACCTAGGTTACGACGAAACCGACATGACCGGCAGCGATTGGACCAAGCCGCTGCGGGAAGAGGGCGGCGAAGAAGGTGAGGGGAAGTAACTTATTGGCGAAGGCGGCTAACGTAAACTTAAAATAGCGTCTCCAAGGGGATTACTCCGGGCATCCTGTCCTCCGCCCCTTCGGGGCCAGCGTCGCTGCGCGCCGCTGTTCAAATTCGCCCCCGGCGAATTTGTCGCACCCAAGGGTTCGAATCACTTTAATGAATACCAAATTAAAAAGGGCTTGGAAAAAACTAAGCCCTTTTTAATTTGGCGTCCCCAAGGGGATTCGAACCCCTGTTACCGCCGTGAAAGGGCGATGTCCTAGGCCTCTAGACGATGGGGACGTGGTGAAAAACGCGAGATAGAAAGGGTGAAAGAGAAGACAGGACAAAGGGCCAAGCGCATTGTTCTGTCTTCAGTCATGTGTCCTCAGTCTTCGGAGTGGTGGAGCCAGGCGGGATCGAACCGCCGACCTCTTGCATGCCATGCAAGCGCTCTCCCAGCTGAGCTATGGCCCCTCTAGTAACAAGTTGTTTTGCCATCCATGGCGTGACGCCATAGCCTCTCTAAACTCCAGCCAATACATCCATGTATCGTCGTTCGGCGCTTTCAGCGCCTCACCCCAGCTGAGCTATGGCCCCTGTAACAAATAAAACGAGCATTTTAGGTGAGCCGGTCTCGTGCTGTCAAGGTAAGCCCCCTCTATGACGGTTGTTCCGTAATATAAGCGATGGCGCGCGCGATGCGTTGCAGCACGCGTTCGCGCCCGATCAGGTGCAGCGTGACGTCGATGGGTGGCGAGGCGCCGCGGCCGGTCACGGCGACGCGCAGCGGCTGTGCGAGCTTGCCCATGTTCAGGCCGTGCGCCGCAGCGACGGTTTCCACCGTTTGATGGATATTTTCCGCCGACCAAACCTCGAGTATTTCCAAGCGCCGCCGCACGTCGCCGAGCGCGTCCACGATCTGCGGCGTGAGATGCGCGCGCGCGGCTTTTTCGTCATAGGCCGCGACGTCCTGATAAAAGAACGCGCTGCCTTCCGCCATCTCCACTAATGTTTTGGCGCGCTCGCGCAGCGCGATCACCACGTCGGTCAGTACCGGACCGTTGGCGGGATCGATGCCGAGCCTACCCATGTGCCAGCTTAAATGATGCGCCACGTGCGCGGGATCGGAATTTTTTAAATAATGTTGATTGAGCCACAGCAGCTTTTGCGTATTGAAGGCGCTGGCGGCGCGGTGCACGTCTTTGATGTCGAACAACGCGATCAATTCGTCGATGGAAAATATTTCTTGATCGCCGTGCGACCAGCCCAAGCGCACCAAGTAATTGAGCAGCGCCTCGGGCAAGTAACCGTCTTCGCGATATTGCATCACGCTCACCGCGCCGTGACGCTTCGACAGGCGTTGTCCGTCCGGGCCGAGGATCATCGGTACGTGCGCGTATACCGGCGGCGTCGCACCCAGCGCCTTGAGGATGTTGATTTGGCGCGGTGTGTTATTCAGATGATCGTCGCCGCGAATCACGTGCGTGACGCGCATGTCCCAATCATCGACCACCACGGTGAAATTATATGTAGGCGTGCCGTCGGCGCGCGTGATGATGAGATCGTCCAGTTCGCTGTTCTGGATGACCACGCGCCCTTTAATCTGGTCATCGATCACCACTTCGCCGTCGTGCGGATTTTTGAAGCGCACCACCGGCGCGGCGTCCGCCGGCGGCGCGCCGCGCAGCGCGCGGCAATGACCGTCGTAGCGCGGCTTTTCCTTGCGCGCCATTTGCTCGGCGCGCAGCGCTTCCAGACGTTCCTTGGAGCAATAGCAGTAATACGCCTTGCCTTCGTCGATCAACTGCCGGGCGACGGCCTTGTAACGGTCGAAGCGCTGCGTTTGATAAAACGGCCCCTCATCGTATTCCAGCCCCAGCCAAGTCATGCCCTCGAGAATGGCGTTGACGGATTCGACGGTGGAGCGCTCCAGGTCGGTGTCCTCGATGCGCAAGATAAACGTGCCGCCGTGCTTGCGCGCGTACAGCCAGCAGTAAAGCGCGGTGCGCGCGCCCCCAACGTGCAAGTAGCCGGTGGGGCTGGGAGCGAAACGGGTGCGGATGGTCATGAGAGCTGGCCGGAAAATGAGCAAGCGCTATTCTAACAAAAAACGCTTTATGAATTGACCGTTTCGCTGCTTATCCGTAAAATTCACGGATTAATTGGGCGATTAGCTCAGCGGGGTGAGCGAGCGAAGCTCGCGAACGCCGCTACATGGAGGTAGCGGCTGGGGCTTATAAGTAAACTGAGGTCGCGCCAGGACGGCTAAGAATTAATCACGACGTAGGGCGATTAGCTCAGCGGGAGAGCACTGCCTTCACACGGCAGGGGTCGCTGGTTCAATCCCAGCATCGCCCACCATTCCGAACTTCTTTCGAGCCGAATCGGCGGAAGCGTCGCGCGCCTGGGCGGTAAGCGTGCGCATGTATTGCCGTCGCGTTTACCGCTGCATCAGCGGTATTCGACCAGCGCTTCCATCGGCAGCCGGTGCCTGGGCGGCTGCGGATGCTTACGGTAGCCCAGCGGCACGATCAACGCCACTGCGTAGTACGCACCGTCGATGTGCAATACTTCTTTAACTTGTTCCGGATCGAAACCGCCGATGGGGCAGGAGTCTATGCCGATGGCCGCCGCCGCGAGCATGATGTGCGCGGCGGCGATGTGGCATTGCGTAATGCTCCATGCGGTCAAGTCGATCTTTTGCGCAAGTTCCTTGTAAAACTCCACCAATTCGTCATATTCCTCTTGCGGCAGCGCCAGGCGCTTGAATTGCGCGGTAACATAGGCGCCGCCGGGCGCCAGCTCCGCCTTCTTGGCGAGAATCACCACGGCGTCGCTGCACGTGCCGAGTTGCGGCTGATCCTTACAGGCTTTTTGCAGCGCGTCTTTGAGTGATTGAGTTTGCACCACGATGAATTTCCAATGCTCCAGGCCAAGCGAAGAGGGCGCAAGCCTGCCGGCTTCCAGAATATATTGCAGATCTTCCCCGGGAATTTTTTTATCCTGATCGAACAGCTTGCAGGCGTGACGAAAGTTTAAAATTCTTAACAGCGCTTCCTTCATGGCGTGTCTCCTTGAGTAAAAACGTCACGTTGACACCGCGCCTGCGACATATGTCTACATCTTCCACGCTAAGCGTGCGCAGTGCAACTGTGTCTCCTGAATGCCCGCAACATGCTCCACCTCAGGCAACAAAGACAACAGGTGGTGGATTCTACATCCAAGTGCGCCACCCGCTATTAAGGAAGGAGATGATGGGCAAATCTGGTAGGGGTGAGAAGTGCGAACAATCCCCACACCAGAAAGGAAAGCCCATCATGCCCTATGTTCAGCTTACGCTACACGAGCATTATGTGATCTATCACTTGAAACTGTTTCGCCTGAGTCACCGTGAGATAGGCCGACGGCTCAAGCGTCATCATACGACGATCAGTCGGGAAATTGAACGTAATGGTCCGTAAGGGTATTTGCTGACATGAGGCGGCACAAGGCTGCGGCGCCGGAGCGTCGGCGTACGCACCTGCGCTGGTCACACAAAAAGCGCCGCAAGCAGCGGCGCTATGGGAGCGGCCGTGGCTTGCTTCCAGGCCGCGTCAGTATTGCCGAGCGCCCGGCCGTAGTCGCTGCGCGTCGCCGTTTCGACTGGGAAGGCGATACGGTCGAGGGCGCCAAGGGCAGCGGCAGCCTGACCTCGCATGGGGAGTGCAAGAGTCGCTACCTCTTGGCGGCCAAGTTGGACAACAAGACGGCGGAGGCCACGACGCAGGCGACCGTCCGCATCTTTCAGCGCATCCCCGCTCGCTGAGAAAGACCCTCACCCTGGATAATGTTAAAGAATTCGCCCGCTTCACGGCTATTGAGAACGATACCGGACTGGTGATCTCCTTTGCCGATCCCTATGCCGCTTCGCAGCGGGGATGCAACGAGAACACGAATGGGCTATTGCGGCGTTACTTCCCAAAAGGAACCGACTTCCGGACAATTACGGAGGAAAGACTTGCATCGATCGTCAAAAACTTGAATCATCGTCCCAGAAAGTGCCTCTGGCTGCCAGACCCCTCATGAGGTCTTCCAACTCGCCAAGCGTGGTGCACTTGCAATGTGCATCCACCCGCCTCCACTTGCCGTTGATCGCGCCCATCCACCATCACGCGCACCAAGGGCTCGGTGCCGGAGGGGCGCAGCAACATGTCACCGTGGCCCGCGAGTTGCGCTTCGACTTTCTACGCGCTAAAGCACGCGCACGCCTTCGTTTTCCAGCATCGACGTCAGACGGATCAGCGGCAGGCCGATCAGCGCGGTGGGATCGTCGCCAGTGATTTTTTCCACAAGGCTGATGCCCAATCCTTCGGACTTGAAACTGCCGGCGCATTGGTAGGCGGGTTCGCGCTTTAAATAATGTTCGATCTGCGCGTCGCTGAGCGTGCGGAACACCACGGTGGTGGGCACGATCTCGATTTGCGCGCGCTGCGTGGCGTGGTTGTAGAGACACACCGCAGTAAGAAATTCCGCGCTGCGCCCCGACAGACGCCGCAGTTGTTCCACCGCTTGCGCGTGCTGGCCGGGTTTGCCGAGGATCGCGCCGTCCGCCAACGCCGCCTGGTCGGAACCGATGATCAGCGCCTGCGCGCAATCCTTCATCTTGACGACGGCCTGCGCCTTGGCTTGCGCGAGGCGCCGCACCATGTCCGCCGCGCTCTCGCCGGGCAGTGGCGTCTCGTCAATCTGCGGATTCAACGTCTCGAATTTTAGACCCAGGCGCATCAGCAGTTGTTTGCGGAAAACCGAGGTGGAGGCCAGGATGAGTTGTTGCATGAGTTTGCCGATTCCCTAAGTCATTTATTTATTAATTCGGCGACAAAATATATCCCTAATATTTTGTCGCTCTCGACCAGGCGGGTACACGCCCGCACTCCTTGCGGCGCTATCCTGCGCCGCCGCGTCGCTACAGCCATGCCATCCTTGGCATGGCGTTCGCGGCTTCGCCGCTCACCTTGCGGCGCTATCCTGCGCCGCCGCGTCGCTACAGCCATGCCATCCTTGGCATGGCGTTCGCGGCTTCGCCGCTCACCTTGCGGCGCTATCCTGCGCCG
>JBFLZV010000026.1:0-27122 GCA_040756035.1 Pseudomonadota bacterium | reverse complement strand
AGCTCCTGGACGCCCGAACTGGGTATCGTGGAGTGTGGTGACAAAGTAGCGGCTGCCCCGGCGCCCGCGCCCACGCCCGCCCCCGGTCCCGCGCCCGCGGCGGTGCCCAAAACCACCTTCCAGGCCGAAACCCTGTTTGATTTCGACAAAGCGGTGCTGAAGCCGGAAGGCAAAGCCGAGCTTGACAATCTGGTTGCCAAGATGAAGGAGCACCCGGAAGTCGAGCTCATCATGGCGACCGGCCACACCGACCGCATCGGCAGCGAAGCCTATAACCAGCGCCTGTCGCAGCGCCGCGTGGACGCGGTGAAGAAATACATGGTCAGCAAGGGCGTCGACGCCAACCGCATCCAAACCGCCGCCAAGGGCGAGTCCGAGCCCAAGGTAAGCTGCAGCGACGTGAAGGGCAAGGAAAACCGCCATAACAAGGCGCTGATCAAGTGCCTCGCCCCCAACCGTCGCGTGGAGGTGCAGGTTGAGGTGCAGCGCGAAACCCGCTAAAGCTACAGCCGTATAGAACCCCCTTATGCCCCGCTCACGCGGGGCTTTTTTTATCCGGGCATTGAAAAATGCGCGACGTCGACACACTTCTGCACGCACGCTGGATCATTCCCGTCGAACCCGCGGGCGTTTACGAACGGCACTGTCTGGTGCTCGATCAGGGACGCATACTCGACATGCTGCCGAGCGCGGAGGCGAACGCGCGCTATGCCTCCGCCACCGCGCTGCATTTCGACGAACACGCCCTCATCCCCGGCCTCATCAATACGCACACGCACGCGGCGATGTCGCTGCTGCGCGGACTCGCTGATGATCTGCCGCTGATGGAGTGGCTGAACAATCACATCTGGCCGGCGGAACAGGCCTGGGTATGTGACGCCTTCGTGCGCGACGGCGCGGAACTGGCGCTCGCGGAAATGCTGCGCGGCGGCGTCACCTGTTTCAACGATATGTATTTCTTTCCCGACGTGACCGCGCAAGCGGCGCTGGATTTCGGAATGCGCGCCGGCATCGGATTAATCCTCATGGACTTCCCCACGGTGTGGGCCAGCGATGCCGATGATTATCTGCACAAGGGATTGGAGATTCACGACGCCTACCGCCATCACCCGCTCATCACCACCGCGCTGGCGCCGCACGCGCCCTACACGGTGTCGGACGCGCCCTTGGAAAAAGTGCGCACCTACGCCGAGGAATTGGATATTCAGATCCACATGCACGTGCACGAGACCGCCGCGGAGGTTGCACAAAGTGTGGAACGCCACCAGGAACGTCCGCTGCAACGCTTGCAGCGCCTCGGCCTGCTGTCGCCGCGCTTGCAGGCGGTGCACATGACGCAATTGCAGGATGCGGAGATAGACATGGTCGCGGCGGCGGGCGCGCATGTGCTGCACTGTCCGGAATCGAATCTGAAACTCGCCAGCGGCTTTTGTCCGGTGCATAAGCTGATGACGGCGGGCGTCAACGTGGCGCTGGGCACGGACGGCGCGGCCAGCAACAACGACCTCGACATGTTCGGCGAGATGCGCAGCGCCGCGCTGCTGGCCAAGGCGGTGGCCGGCGACGCCACGGCGCTGCCGGCGCGGCTTGCGCTGCGCATGGCGACGCTGCACGGCGCGCGCGCGCTGGGCCTGGAGGCGATTACCGGTTCGCTTACGCCCGGCAAGGCGGCGGATATCACCGCCGTGCACTTAGGGGAAATCGAGTCGCAGCCGGTCTATGATCCGCTATCGCAGTTGGTATACGCCACCGGACGTCATCAAGTGAGCGATGTATGGGTGGCGGGCCGGCGCTTGCTGCAAAATCGCGCGCTCACGCAATGCGACGAGCGCGCCCTGCTCTCCAAGGCCGCGCGGTGGCGGGATAAGATTAGCTCCAAATAAAGAGCCTCACGCAAAGACGCAAAGACGCAAAGAATAAAATAATGGTTGTCATTCTGAGGGAGCGCGAGCGACCGAAGAATCTCTTACACAGATGTAGTAGAGGAGATTCTTCGCTACCGCTCAGAATGACAGAGCACTTAGGCTATTTTGTTAGACGCTCTGAATTTATTGGTAGAGATAATAATCTTTTTTGCGTCTTGGCGTCTTTGCGTGAGATTGTTTATTTTTCTTTGCACCTTTGCGTGAGGCCTAATTAATCTCCCCGCGCCGCTGCGCCAGCCAGTCGGTGATCGCCGCGACCGGCAGCGGGCCGCTCAGGTGATAACCCTGCGCGATGTCGCAGTTCAGCGCGGCCAGTTTGTCCCACACCGCGCGCGCTTCCACGCCCTCGCCCACCACCTTGAGTCCCAGCGCGTGCCCCAGATCGACGATCTGGCGCACGATCACCCGATCGTCTTCGTTGGTCGCCATGCCCATGATGAAGGATTGATCGATTTTGATTTCGTCCACCGGCAATTTCTTGAGATGGCTGAGCGAGGAATAGCCGATGCCGAAATCGTCAATGGATAAACGCACGCCCAGGCCGCTCAGACGCCCGAGCGTTTCCGTGACGCGCACCGGATCGGTCATGATGACGCTTTCGGTGATCTCCAATTCCAAATGGCGCGCGACGAAATCGGTGTCGTGCAGCAATTGCGCGACCTGATCGGCGAATTGCTGATTCTGCAGATTGTGCGCGGACAGATTGACCGCGATGTTGACCGGCAAACCCATGCGATGCCAGGCACGGCCTTGGCGCAGCGCGGCGCCGAGCACCCACAGCGTGAGCCGGTTGATGAGTCCGGTGCGCTCGGCGATGGGGATGAATTGATCCGGCGCGATCAGGCCATGCCGCGGGTGTTGCCAACGCACCAGCGCCTCCACGCCCGCCACGCGGCCGTCGCCGATGGCGACCTTGGGCTGGTAATACAGCAGCAATTGCTCATGCTCGACGGCGTGGCGCAATTCGCCGATGAGCGCCAGGCGGTGCGCATTGTGGTGATCGTGCTGCGCTTCGTACAGGGCGTAGCCGCCGTTACCCTCCTTGGCCGCGTACATGGCCACATCGGCGCGCTGCACCAGCAGGTCGGCGTCCGCGCCGTGCTCGGGATATAGCGCAATGCCGATGCTGGCGCCGACCTCCAGGCTTAATCCTTCGATGATGATAGGTTCTTGCAGGGCGTTGAGTATTTTTTGCGCGACCAGCACGACCTCGTCCGCGCCGACACGCGGCAGCACGACGGCGAACTCGTCGCCGCCCAAGCGCGCGATGGTGTCGGAATCGCGCAATGCGCGGCGCAGGCGCGGGCCGATCTGGCGCAGCAGCAGATCGCCCTTTTGGTGGCCGAGCGTGTCATTCACTTCCTTAAAGCGATTAAGGTCCATAAGCAGCAGCGCGAACGGCTTGCCGTCGCGCCGCCCGGCGCTGATGGCTTGTTGCAGAGTGTTGTACAGCAGCGCGCGGTTGGGCAACCCGGTGAGCGGATCATGTAACGCCTGCTCCACCAGCGCGCTTTCCATTTTTTTACGCTCGCTGATGTCCATGGCCGTGCCGGTGGCGCCCAGTATGTTGCCCTGTTCGTCGCTCAGCACGATGGCATTGTATAACAGCGTAACGGGCGAGCCGTCCTTGCGCAATTGCACGGTCTCGTATCCGAACAGCGTTTGACCGCCCAAAATGCGCTTGAACACTTCCACGTCCTTGACTGCTTGTTCGGGCGTTTCCATATCGGTGAAATGACGGCCGAGCATTTCCTCCGGTTCGTAACCGAGGATGCGTCTCGCCGCCTGATTGACGAATGTCCAACGGCCCTCCGCGTCCACCGACCAGATGAGGTCGTGCGAGGTTTCCACCAAGTCGCGGTAGCGTTTTTCGCTGCGCCAGAGTTTTTCCTGCGCCTTGCGGCGCTCGGTGACGTCGTTGGCCATGATAAAGCGCGCGGGCCGACCCGCGAACGGCAGTTCATGGTAAAGAATTTCCACGTCGATCAGCGAACCGTCTTTCCTGCGGTGCCGCCACACGCCCGCCGAGCCTTGATTGTCCATGATGTCTAGGTAAGCCAGCAGATCGGCGGCGTCTTCGGCGGGGTGGATGTCCTTGATGGTCATCACCAAAAATTCATCGCGCGTGTAGCCGTACTGCGCGATCGCCGCGTCGTTGATCGCCAGAAAGACCAACGTCTCGCGGTCATACACGTACATGGGCTGCGGATTATTTTCGAAGAGCAAGCGGTATTGCTGTTCCTGTTCCTTCAGCGCCCGCTCCGCCGCGCGCAACGCATGCTCCATGCGCAGATGCTCGGCGATCTCGCCGTGCGCCTGTTGCAGCGCGCCCTCGGCTTCCCGTTGCTCGGTGATGTCGCACAGCACCATGCTGACGCCGCAGGGTTGGCCGTCCTTGCAGCGGCGCGTCGCCCTGCCGGCCAGCACCAGGCGGCGGCCGTCTTTGGCGATGAACGGCGTGTCCGGAATAGGACTTGTTTCGCCGGCCAGCACACGTTGCAACGCCGTCTCGAAACTTTCGCGCTGCGCCGCCGGGATAACGTCGAACACCGTGAGTTGCGCGAGGTCGCCGTTGTTATAGCCGAGCGCGTTGCGCCATGCGCGGTTGACGTAAATAAAATGGCCGTTCAGCGTAATGTATTGTATGAGATCGTCGGTATTGTCCAGCAGCGCGTCCATGTGCGACTGGCTTTCCTGGAGCAGCAAATAAGCGGGGGCCGGCCGAGTGCCGTTGATTTCATGCTGCACCCACAGCGCAATGTCGCGCAAACTTTGCGCTTCATCCTTGTTCAGACGGCGCGGACGATAATCGGCGATGCACAGCGTACCCAGTCTGCTGCCATCCAGCGCGGTGAGTGGACATCCGGCGTAGAAGCGTATGAAAGGCGCGCCGATCACGTAGGGATTGTCGGCGAAGCGTTCGTCGCGCAACGTGTCGGGCACCACTGTGACGTCGTGGCTCAGAATGGCGTGCGCGCAAAAAGAAAAGGCGCGCGGCGTCTCGGTAATGTCCAATCCGTGGCGCGATTTAAACCACTGGCGCTGCGCGTCGATCAAACTGATCAGGCAAATAGGCGCCTCGAACAGTTGCGCCGCGAAACGGGTGATGCGATCGAAGCGCGGCTCGGTCGGGGTGTCGAGAATATTCAGACCCGCCAGCGTGGCAAGCCTGGCGGTTTCATTGTCTGGCGGCGGCGCTTCCAACACGGCTTCTCCCAAGCCCTCTTTCATGCACCACGATCAACAAAGTGATGCATTTATTTCATGATTTTCGAGGACTTTATTTTCTTTAATAGTACAATAAATTCACCGAACTCGCTAAAATTGGCTAAAATTGAATAGGTATGCAAAAAATATGGTTTTTATTTTCACGTTTTTCAAGTGCTTAGAACTTTTAAACCCTCTCTAATACGCATATGAACACCGCTTCCCCGAACGCCGACCCACGCGAAATCGCCAAGTTCGAGGCGTTGGCCGCGCGTTGGTGGGACGCGAGCGGTGAATTCAAGACGCTGCACGATATTAATCCGCTGCGCCTGGATTACATCGGCGCACGCGCGCGGCTTGCGGGAAAAAAAGTGCTGGATGTCGGCTGCGGCGGCGGCATTCTGGCCGAGGCCATGGCGGCGCGCGGCGCGACGGTCACCGGCATCGACGCGGGCGCCGCGCCGCTGCACGTCGCGGCCATGCACTTATTGGAATCCGAGTTGCACGTCGAATACCGTCAAATCACCGCCGAACAACTCGCCGCGCAACAACCGGCATCCTTCGATGTGGTCACGTGCATGGAAATGCTGGAACACGTCCCCGATCCCGGCGCGGTGATCGACGCCTGCGCGCGCCTCGTCAAGTCCGGCGGTCACGTATTTTTTTCCACGCTCAATCGCAACCCCAAGGCGTACGTGTTCGCCGTGCTCGGCGCGGAATATCTGCTGCACATGCTGCCGCGCGGCACGCACGATTATCGCAAATTCATCCGCCCCGCAGAGCTGGACGCCTGGGCGCGCCGCGCGGGTCTGGTGACCAAGGAACTCACCGGCCTCACCTATCATCCGCTCACGCGCGCTTACAGTTTGAGCCGCGACGTCAGCGTGAATTATCTCGCGCATTGCGTGCGCCCGCGTGATGAATAATTCCCTGCGCACGGTGCTGTTTGACCTGGACGGCACGCTGGCCGACACCGCGCCCGATCTGACCTACGCGCTCAACACGCTGCGCGAACAGGAGGGCCGCCCCGCCCTGCCGCCGGCCGCGATCCGTCCGATGATTTCGCACGGCACCAAGGGCCTGCTGCAACTCGGGTTCGACATCACGCCTGATGACGCCGCATTCGGCGGATTGCGCCAGCGTCTGCTGGCGTTGTACCGCGCGCATCTCACGCGCGAGACGCGCTTGTTTCCGGGCATGGCGGAGGTGTTGGAGCGTATCGAACAGAGCGGCATGAACTGGGGCGTGGTCACCAACAAACCGGCGTTCCTCACCGAACCGCTCATCGAACAGCTTGGCTTAACCAGCCGCGCCGCGTGCGTGGTGAGCGGCGACACCACACCCCATAGCAAACCCCATCCCGCGCCCATACTGCACGCCTGCGCACTGGCCGGCAGTCACGCCGCGCAATGCCTGTACATCGGCGACGCGCAATGCGACATCGAGGCCGGGCGGCGCGCCGGCATGAAAACACTGGTGGCGGCGTTCGGCTACCTCGCGGCGGAGGATCAACCCGCCGCCTGGAATGCGGATGGCATCGTCGAACGGCCCGCCGCGATCCTGCAATGGATTGCCGGTTACGAAAACGCCGCACGGCGGTGCGCCGCCGATGTCTGACGCCATCCTCATCGCCGCCGCGGCGCTCGGCGCCGGCGTCATCGTGTATCTATGGATGCAGCACCGTTGCGCGGCGTTGCGCCAGGATCACGCCAAGCTCACCGTTATGCTGGAAATGGAGCGCAACGCGGCGCGGGAAAAAATCGCCGCCATCGAAAAGGCGCGCGAGGAATTGAGCCACACCTTCGCCGCGCTGTCCGGGCAAGCGTTGCGCAACAACAGCGAGGAATTTCTGCGGCTCGCGCAGGAAAATCTGAAACAATTTCAGATCAAGGCGCACAGTGAATTGGAGCAAAAAGAAAAATCCATCGAGAATCTGGTCAAACCCATCAAGGAGGCGTTGGATAAAACCGAACAGCACATGCGCCAAATCGAGCTGGAACGCAAGGAGGCCTACGGTTCGCTCACCCGGCATTTGGAAAGCATGGCGCAAACGCAGCAATTATTGCAGGGCGAGACGCGCAACCTGGTGCAGGCGCTGCGCCGTCCGGAGGTGCGCGGCCAGTGGGGAGAAATGACGCTGCGGCGTCTCGCCGAACTCGCCGGCATGGTGGAATATTGCGATTTCTACGAACAGGAACACGTCAGCGGCGCCGACGGCGCGTTCCGTCCCGACATGATCGTGCGCATGCCCGGCGGGCGTGAAATCGTAGTCGACGTGAAGACGCCGCTCGACGCCTATCTAAGCGCTGTCGAGGCCCTCGACGACGTGTTGCGCCGCCAGCACCTGGAGCACCACGCGCGCAAGGTGGGGGAGCGCGTGCGCGAACTCGCCGGGAAATCGTATTGGAGCCAATTCAAGAATGCGCCGGATTTCGTCGTGCTGTTCATCCCCGGCGATCAATTCCTGAGCGCCGCCTTGGAATACGATCGTGAGTTGCTGGAAAGCGCGCTGCGGCAAAAAATCATACTCGCCACGCCGACCAGCTTCGTCGCGCTGCTGCGCGCCGTCGCCTACGGCTGGCGCCAGCAAAGCATCGCGCTCAACGCGGAAAAAATCCGTGACCTCGGTAACGAATTATACAAACGCCTGGCGACCTTCAACGAACATCTCGCCAAGCTGGGAAAAAGTTTGGGCAGCAGTCTGGAAAATTACAACAGCGCGGTGGGATCATTCGAGCGGCAACTCATGCCGGGCGCGCGCAAACTCATGGAAATGGGCATCGAGGCCGGCAAGACCATCGAAACACTCGAGCCCATCGAAACGGAGGCGCGCATTCCGGCCCCTATAAAAGACAAACCCTAAAACGCAGGGAAACTTCATATAATACCCACCATCAGCATTTTTTACGGTATTCTGATACAGATGTTTTGGAACGATCACGCACGGTAGGTTAGGGTGAATGAAATGAACCCCAACGATTCGTGCGCAATGGAATGTTGAGGTTCGTCCCACATCTTGCACATCGCCGAGTCCATACATTGCGCAATCGTGATAAATTAAGGCGTGGGGCTCACCCCAACCTACCGCCTCGAATGGGCGTAAGAGCATCGCGCTGAACTTTTGGAGGACTGGGAACTATGCGCACACAATCAGTCACCGAAGAAGATTCAGCCCCTGCCGTAACACCCCCCGTCCGCCCACGGATGCCGTGGCGCGTGGTCGAAGTGCGGGCGCTTGCCGATTTTAGCCTGTATGTACGCTTTGTTGATGGACTGGAGGGCGAGGTTGATATGGCCGCACTGATACACTCGCCGACCGCCGGCGTCTTCGCCCAGCTTAGCGATTCGTCACGGTTCGCCCAAGTATTCGTGGAACACGGCGCGGTAACCTGGCCGGGCGAAATCGACTTGGCGCCGGACGCCGTGCACGCTGAAATCAAAAAGCATGGTAAATGGGTGATCAAGTAGCCTGGAATACACGCGCTGAGGTCATCATCACCGCGCCCGCCACCCCAATCAGTTTTCGACAGGCCCTGCGTTACTGGCTCAAGCTGGGATTCATCAGCTTCGGCGGTCCGGCGGGGCAGATTGCGCTGATGCACCAGGAATTGGTGGAGAAGCACCGCTGGATATCCGAGCGGCGTTTTCTGCACGCGCTCAATTACACCATGCTGCTGCCCGGCCCGGAGGCGCAGCAACTCGCAACCTACATCGGTTGGCTGATGCACGGCGCGCGCGGCGGCATCGCGGCGGGCGTGTTGTTCGTGCTGCCGTCGCTGTTCATTCTCATCGCCTTGACGTGGATGTACATGGCGTGGGGCCACTATCCCGCGGTGGCGGGCGCGCTGTACGGCGTCAAACCCGCGGTGGTCGCCATCGTGGCCTTCGCCGTGTACCGCATCGGCAGCCGCGCGCTGCGCAACAACGCGCTCATCGCCGTCGCGGCGGCCGCCTTTCTCGCGATTTTTCTCTCCGGCGTTTTATGGCCCGGCGCCACCACGTTTCCTTACATCATACTCGGCGCGGCGCTCATCGGTTTCGTCGGCGGACGCGGCGCGCCGGATAAATTCATACCAGACGAACAGCGTGGCGCGAACCGCAAGGATTACGGCCCGGCCTTGATCGGCGATGACGTTGCACTCGCCGCGCACACGCGATTTGATCGAACGCAAACCGTGCGCCGCGTGACACTGACGCTGGCTCTGTGGCTGGGCGCGATGGGCGCGCTGTACGTCTGGCAAGGCTGGCACGGCGCGCTCACGCAGATGGGCTGGTTTTTCACCAAGGCGGCGCTGCTGACCTTCGGCGGCGCCTACGCGGTGCTGCCGTACGTGTACCAAGGCGCCGTCGAGCACTATCACTGGCTCAGCGCCGCGCAGATGATCGACGGTCTGGCGCTCGGCGAGACCACGCCGGGGCCGCTGATCATGGTGGTGGCGTTCGTCGGCTTCGTAGGCGGCTGGACGCACGCATTGTTCGGCGCCGATAACTTGGTGTTGGCCGGCGTCAGCGCCGCGGTGGTGGCGACGTTCTTTACTTTTCTGCCGTCTTTTTTATTTATCCTGGCTGGCGCGCCCCTCGTCGAGGCGACGCGCCACGAAATTAAATTCACCGCGCCGCTCAGCGCCATCACCGCGGCGGTGGTGGGCGTGATATTGAATCTTGCGCTGTTCTTCGCCTGGCACGTGTTCTGGCCGCGCGGCTGGGAGGGAAACTTCGATGTGCTCGCCCTGCTCGCGAGCGTCGTTATTTTTATCGGCCTGTGGCGCTACCGGTGGGGCGTTATTCCCGTGGTGCTGGGCAGCGCCTTCGCGGGACTGCTACTCGCGCTGCTGTAAACGGCGACGCGCAAGCGCGCGCCGCGCGGCGTCCACCGCGCTTGTGGCGTAATACTCTTCGGGTGCTACTCTCTACCCGCGAAGATGGACGTTATCCAGGCGGCGACCAGCACCAGCGCCACTACGCCGAACATGATCCACGTGAGTTCCATAGGTTATCAACCTCCGAACATATCACTATACAAAGCCTGCGCCCAATCGATCGTCGCCCTGCCCTTGGCGGCGTCGCGCGTTTCATCGGTGCCGGTGTTGGGCTTGTCCGGCGCGAACGACTTGGCCTCGGCGTCGTATGTAAAACTCACCCACATGCTGATCGCCTCTTGCGGGTCGATATTCACCATCGAATAGCACAAGCTCGCCGGACTCGTCCAATCTACGTTCTTGCCCTGCGCATGCGCGGCGATCACCTTGGCGACGTAGTGCCCCTCGCTGTTGGCGAGATGCGCGCTCTTGGGAAAACCCATGGGACGCGCGTCGCCGCTGACGTATACGTGTTCATCGCCGATCACGTTGTACTTCAACACGTCGATGCGCGCCTCTTTCTGCGGGCCCTTGAGATCGGCCAACCCCATGTGTTCGAGCAGGCGCGAAGCGCGCACGTGCGGGTAGATCGCGGCGTCGTCGAATTGATAGGAGTCGAACTCGGTCTCTATCGTTTTGCTGCCGACGTTCACGCCGGTGATGTTCACCGACGGGACGTATTCCACGTAGTCTTTGTATAAATCGTTAAAAGCGGCGTGGAAACCGTTTTTCTTTACCGCGATGTCCTCGTTCTTGTCGAGCAGCAGCACCTTGCCTTTGATGTTGTTCTTCTTGAAGTGCGCGGCAATCATGCAGGTGCGCTCATAAGGCGCCGGCTTGCAGCGGAAGTTGCCCGCCGGAACGGTTTGCACGAACACGCCGCCCTTGAAATTTTGCACTTTGTTTTTTATGGCGACGTGTTCCATCGCCGCCATCCAGCCGGCGGGATATTCGGTGCGCAGGCGGTACTCTATTTCCGGGTCGGTCACGCCGATTTTTTCATAATCGTAATCGATGCCCGGGGCGATCACCGCATAGTCATACTTGATTTCACCCGCGCTGGTGAGCAGCTTGCGCCCCGCTTGATCGAGTCCGATGCAGGTGGCGTTCAAAAATACATAACCGCCGTTGCGGGCCGCGTCGAGAAAACTGTGGCGCGCCAGAAACTCCAGATTAATCACGTCCGAGTACCAAAGATTGCTGGAAAAACACGAGCTGTACATGTCGCGTTTTTCCACCAGCACCACGTCGAATTTCGGATTTTCCTTCTTGAGATACTTTGCGATGGTCAGCCCCGACGTGCCGCCGCCCACCACCACCACGCGCGGCCCTTTGGCCTTGGGCAGGTAAGCGCTTTTGGAACCGTGCACGGCGGCGGACTTAGGCGCCGCCTGCGCCATGCCCGGCAGACTACTGAGGCTTCCCGCGGCGGCGACGGCGCCGGATAATTTGATGAAATCACGTCGGGATAGTTTGTTTTTGTTCATGGCAGCCTCTGTAGATAGGGAAAACGTGCCTAAATCTTAAGCCTAAGTCCGTTTTTAGGCAACAATCCGCTTAGCGGGACAATGCCGCGCCAGACAACATCGCGCGCACAAGGGCCGCGCGCGGCAAACGTCCTTGCCGTGCTTGACGATCAATGCGTGATACTCATTGAACAACTTGAGCCTGCGCTTGCCCTTGATCGTGAGGGCGTTCTCGAAACGGGCGCGCAGGGCCTCGTAACCCTCGGCGCCCTCGATTAAGCCCAGACGGGTGAACAGGCGGCGCGTATAGGCGTCGATGACGAACACGGGGCGCGCAAAGGCATAGAGCAATATGTCGTCGGCGGTTTCAGGTCCGACGCCGTTGACGCCGAGCAGCGCATGACGCAGCGCGGACGTTTCGAGACGCGCCAAGGCCTCGAAACCGCCCTGCTCCGCATACCAACGGCAAAAATTGCGCAAGCGCCGCGCCTTGACGTTGAAATAACCCGACGGCTTGAGCCAGTGCGCCAGGCGCCGGGGGGCGGCATTGATGATGGCTTGCGCACTCAGCGCATCGGCTTGTTTGAGATTGGCGATGGCGCGCTCGACGTTGCTCCACGCGGTATTTTGCGTGAGCACCGCTCCGACCATGACTTCGAAGGGCGTCTCTCCCGGCCACCAATACTGCGGGCCGTGGTGCTCATAGAGAATGTTATAAACGTCCGCGAAATCCATGGCCGCGGCGCGCGCGTTGCGTCTTTTGCCGAGTTTGCTTAGGCCGCTGTTCCGGAACAGGCGGCTGTTCCAAGCCCACCGCTTGCATTAGCGCCTGCACCTCCGGCTCCTCCAAATATTTCGCCTGTCCGGCGCGTAGGCCGCGCGGCAACGCGATGGGGCCGTAGCGCACGCGCATCAAGCGGCTGACCTTTAGGCCCAGCGCTTCCCACAGACGCCGCACCTCGCGCTTGCGGCCTTCCTTCAGAATCACGTGATACCAATGGTTGGCGCCCTGTCCGCCGGCGTCGATCACGGCGTCGAAGCGCGCCACGCCGTCGTCGAGTTCGACCCCCGTAGTGAGCCGCCGCAGCATATCGGCATCGACCTGACCCAGCACGCGCACCGCGTACTCGCGCTCGATATTGCTCGACGGGTGCATGAGACGGTTCGCCAATTCGCCGTCGGTGGTCAACAGGATCAGGCCGGCGGTATTGATGTCGAGCCGTCCTACCGCGATCCAGCGGCCCTGACGCAGCGTTGGGAGTTGAGCAAAAATGGTGGGGCGCCCTTCCGGATCGGAGCGCGTGCACACCTCGCCCTCCGGCTTGTGGTAGATCAGCACGCGGCGCTTGATCTCGCCGAGGCGAAACGCTTGCAGCGCGCGGCCGTCGATGCAAATGGCGTCTTGCTCCGTCACGCGCTCGCCGAGCTGCGCGGCCTGACCGTTGACGGTGACGCGCCCCGCCGCGATCCAACCCTCGATCTCGCGGCGCGACCCATAACCGGCGCGCGCCAGCACCTTCTGTAATTTTTCGCTCATTTAAGAGATCGGGATGGATACACTATAGAGTGACAACAAAAGTTGTCATTCTGAGCGGACTTCAGTCCGCGAAGAATCTCTGTCCACGTACCATTCCGCACCTAAATCACGCCATGTTGGGTTTGCGGTCTTAATCAACGTCACCTTCTTAGCCCTCACCCACCCTTTGATCTGCTTTTCCCGAGCAATGGCGGCATTTACATCGGGCGTACTTTCAAAATAAACCAGTCTATTAATGTTGTACTTTGCCGTGAACCCGGGCACTAATTTATTTTTATGTTCAAATACCCGTCTCTCAAGGTTATTGGTCACACCCACATATAAAGTACCTGATCGGCTGGTCATGATATAAACGTAATATTCATTCATCAGCGGGAATTCCAATCTTTCTCATTACCCTGAGATTCTTCGGGCGCTTAGCGCCCTCAGAATGACAAAGTCTTATATGACATTTACACTCGTCACTCCTTGTAAAGCTCTTCATTTTGAGCGTCGGGTTCAGCTTCGGCATCAACTCCGCCGAGATCAAGTTCAACATTGATGGCGTCGAGGTCGCGTATTTCAGCCAGGGTGGGCAGTTCGTCCAGGCTCTTCAAATTAAAATGATCGGTGAATTGGCGCGTGGTGCCGTACATGGCGGGCTTGCCGGGCAGGTCGCGGTAACCGACCACGCGTATCCACTCGCGCTCCTGCAGGGTTTTCATGATTTGCGAACTCACGCTCACGCCGCGTATTTCCTCAATCTCGGCGCGCGTGATCGGCTGACGGTAGGCGATGAGCGCAAGCGTTTCCATGAGCGCGCGCGAGTAGCGCGTGGGCCGATCTTCCCATAGGCGCGACACCCACGGCGCGAATTCCTGCCGCACCTGCAAGCGAAAACCGCTGCTCACTTCCCTTAATTCCATGCTGCGCTGCGCGCATTCCGCGCGCAATTCCTCCAGCGCCGCGCGGATCTCGTCGCGGCCCGGCGGATCCGTTTCGAACAACGCCTGCAAGCGCTCGATGTTAAGCGGTTGGCCGGCGGCCAGCAGCGCGGCCTCGATAATATTTTTTAATGAAGGGTTCATTAGTAAGATAACATCCCGGCTTACGTCCCCGCCCCCTGTTTAGGGGGTGGGACAGGGTGGGGGTAAAGCAAACACAGGGGTTTTATTAAGAAGAAACAAGATAAACGGTGTACGCTTATCTTGTTTCTTCTTAATTGCGGGGGCGCGTCGCTCATGCGTTGACGCTCCTGACGTGAATGGGTCCGAACGGTTCGCTTTGCACCAGTTCGATCAGCGACTCCTTGATCAATTCCAGAAGCGCCAGCAGCGTGACCACCGCGCCGCGCCGCCCCTCCTGCGGCGCAAACAGCCTGGTGAACTCGGTGAAGCGCTCCGCGCTCAACGTGCTCAGCACCTGTGACATGCGCTCGCGCACCGACAGCGGCTCGCGCTGCACGTGATGGTGCGAAAACATCTTGGCGCGCTCCACCACTTCCTTGAACGCGCTCAAAATATCATACAAGCTCACCTCGGGTGGCGCCTTGCGCGGCCTGTCGAACGGCGCCTCGATCCGCGCCTGAAACACGTCGCGCCCCAATTGCGGCTGCGCGTCGAGGTCTTCCGCCGCCTGCTTGTAGCGTTCGTATTCCTGTAAACGCCGGATCAATTCGGCGCGCGGATCCTCTTCTTCGGCGACCTCCGCCGGACGCGGCAGCAACATGCGTGATTTGATTTCCGCCAACATCGCCGCCATCACCAGATATTCGGCGGCCAATTCCAGGCGCAGCTCTTTCATCAGCTCCACGTAGGTGACGTACTGCTGCGTAACTTGCGCGATGGGGATGTCCAGGATATCCAGATTCTCGCGCTTGATGAGATACAGCAGCAAATCGAGCGGACCTTCGAAGGTTTCCAGGAAAACTTCCAAGGCATCGGGCGGAATGTACAGATCGTGCGGCAGGCGCGTGTACGGCGCGCCCTGCACGATGGCGAGCGGCGGTTCAATCTGCAATTCGGCTGCGGGAATAAGGGTGTCTGTGTCGCTCATGGTTTTTATTACCGCATTATTACCGGTAACTGACCCCTATCGCCTGCCGCACCTCTTCCATGGTCTCGCGCGCCACGTCGCGCGCCGCGTCGCAGCCTTCGGCGATGATATTTTTCACCAGATTCGGATTCTCGACAAACTCCGCGGCGCGCGCGCGGATCGGCGCAAGCTCCGCCAGCACCGCGTCGATCACCGGCTGCTTGCATTCCAGACAGCCGATGCCGGCGCTGCGGCAACCCTGTTGCACCCATTCCTTGGTTTTGTCGTCCGAGTAAATTTTGTGCCACACCCACACCGGACATTTCTCCGGCTCGCCGGGATCGGTGCGGCGCACGCGCGCCGGATCCGTCGGCATGGTGCGTATCTTGGCCTCGATGCTTTTCGGATCTTCGCGCAGCGCGATGGTATTGTCGTAGGACTTGGACATTTTTTGCCCGTCCAGCCCCGGCATTTTGGAGGTCGGCGTGAGCAGCGCATGCGGCTCCGGCAAAATGATGCGCCCGCCGCCTTCCAGATAGCCGAGTAAACGCTCGCGATCGCCGAGCGTGATATTTTGCAGCGATTCCAACAGCGCGCGCGCGGTTTCCAAGGCGTCTTCATCGCCCTGCTCCTGGTAGCGCTTGCGCAGCGATTTGTAGAGCTTGGCGTTTTTCGCGCCTATCTTGGCGACGGCGGCCTGCGCCTTTTCCTCGAAATCCGGTTCGCGCCCGTAAAGATGATTGAAGCGCCGCGCCACTTCGCGCGTCAACTCGACGTGCGCCACTTGATCTTCCCCCACCGGCACCTGCCCCGCCTTGTAAATGAGAATGTCCGCGCTTTGCAGCAAAGGATAACCGAGAAACCCATAGGTGGACAGGTCTTTTTCCTTGAGCTTTTCCTGCTGATCCTTGTAGCTCGGCACGCGCTCCAGCCAGCCCAAGGGCGTCATCATCGACAACAGCAGGTGCAATTCGGCGTGTTCCAGGATGCGCGATTGGATGAACAGCTTGGCGGCGCCGGGATTGATACCCACCGCCAGCCAATCGATCACCATCTCCCACACGCTGTCGCTGATGACTTCGGGATTTTCATAGTGCGTAGTCAGCGCGTGCCAATCGGCGACGAAGAAAAAACACTCGTACTCGTGCTGCAAGCGCAGCCAGTTTTTCAGCACGCCGTGATAATGGCCGAGATGCAGCGCGCCGGTCGGGCGCATCCCCGACAGCACGCGCGTGTATTGCAAAGGCGACGAACTCACCGAAACTCCTTATAGACCTATCACCGAAAACAGCACGGCTTGCAGCGCGCGCACCATGGGACCCAAAATCCGGCCCAGCAAACCCGTGAACAGCAGCGCCAGCAATATGATGAAGCCGTATGCCTCGACGCGGTTGAGACGCCACGCCAGCGGACCGGGCAACACGCCGGACAGCACGCGCCCGCCGTCCAGCGGCGGAATGGGCAGCAGATTCAGCACCATGAGCACGAGATTGATGGACACACCCGCGAACCCCACGTACACCAGGAACTTGGTCGCTCCACCCAAGGCGCCGGCTTCCAGCGCCAAGCCCAATTTCATAACCAGCGCCCACAACAGTGCCATGAGCAGATTGGCCAACGGTCCGGCGGCGGCCACCAGCGCCATGTCGCGCTTCGGGTGCTTGAGATTTTCCCAAGTGACCGGCACCGGCTTCGCCCAGCCGAACACGAACGGACTGACCAACAATAGCAAGCCAGGCACCAGCAACGTGCCGATCGGATCGATATGTTTAAGGGGATTCAAGGTCAGCCGCCCCAGCATCATGGCGGTGGGATCGCCGAGCTTGCGCGCGACCCAGCCATGGGCGACTTCATGGACGGTGATGGCGAAGATCACGGGCAAGGCCCACACCGCGATGCGCTGTAGTAAGCTGAGTTCGTCCATCTAACACATTATACTTGAAAAACATGCTTAAAAACCCAACGCCAAGACGCAAAGGCGCAAAGATTAGAGGATTGTCATTCTGAGGAAGCGCTGGTTCGTAGGCTGGGGTGACCCCGCACCTTGTTAGCACGGCTGTTGATATACAAATTAGCAGTATACAAGGTGCGGGGGAACCCCCAGCGATTGCGAGGCGTAAGATAATATTGGGGTTCGCGTTGCCATCACAGCCTACCACTCGCCCTTTAACTACTTGGCGTCTTTGCGTCTTGGCGTTGGGTTTTTTGGTATAAAATTCACAAGTGTAGAATTACGCCGCGAAGGCGGAGAAATCCCCTTTACCCTGCCGCACCAGACGCGGCGCGCCTTCCACCAGATCGATCACGGTGGTCGGCTCCAAGCCGCAGTGGCCACCGTCGATGACCAGATCGACCTGCTTGGCGAGCGCGGCGGCGATCTCGTCCGCGTCGTTCAGCGGCTGATCGCCTCCCGGCAGCAGCAGCGTGGAACTCATCAGCGGCTCGCCGAGCGCCGCGAGCAACGCCTGCGCGATGGCGTGATCGGGCACGCGCAGCCCGATGGTCTTGCGCTTGGGATTTTGCAAACGGCGCGGCACCTCGTGCGTGGCCTTCAAGATAAACGTATACGGGCCGGGAGTGAGCGATTTAATGAGCCGGTAAGCGCTGTTGTCCACCTTCGCGTACGTAGCGATCTCGGAAAGGTCGCGGCACACCAAGGTGAAATTGTGCTTGTCGTCGATGGCGCGAATGCGCTGCATGCGCTCCATGGCCGCCTTGTCGCCGATGTGGCAGCCGAGCGCGTAACAGGAGTCGGTGGGATAGACGATCACACCGCCGGCGCGCACGATCTCCGCCGCCTGTCTGATAAGGCGCGGCTGCGGATGCGTGGGATGGACGCGGAAAATTTGCATAATTTATGAAGTCGCACGTTGCGCGTCACACGCAGTCCCGTTGGACGGCAGCATCATAGTTATACCTTCGGCCCCGATCCACGGGCGGTGTGCCAAAACGCCAGCACTTCCACCGCCTTCGTGGTTACACGATAGTAGAGATGATAATGAATGCGGCTAAGATGGACCCGCCTCACGCCGGCAAGTTTTACGTTACGTGCACGGGCGCCGACATTAGGCTGCTCGGAAAGCAAGGCCAGCGCGCTCAAGCTCTTCATAAATTGCACCTGGGGCCGCCGGCCGATTCAATTCCCACCACGTTGCAGCCTCTTCAATCTGAGCGGCCGTGCGGCGGATTATCTCGATTGAGAACCGCCGACTCAAGTGGCGCGGCGGAGATTTTTGAAAAGCTGATCGGCGGAGATGACTTCACCACGCTCGGCTTCGGCGATGGCGATCAACAGTTCCGCTTCTTGCTCAGGCGAGAGATCAAACGCCTCGTCGTCATCGCGCGCGAGAATAGTGACAACGGCGCCTTCGTCAAAGGCTGCGCCTTCAACGACGACCTTCCCATCAATCACTTTTCCAGTTACAACTCTCATGATAAAAATTTTACCTCAAAAGAAGCGATCACGTCGATGGTAACGCCAATCACCTTTCCGATATGCTATTCCTTTTTGTGGATGAAGTTTCGGGAGAAGGGAAAAACCCTTGCTACCGTTCGTCCCACCGCTCCCAAATCGGCACGCACCCGGCGGGCAACGCGGGCAGTCTGCCGAGTTCCAACCAGGGATTGGCGGGGCCGTGGTAGTCGGAGCCGCTGGAAGCCAGCAAGTCGAACTGCCGGGCGTACTGCGCCATAGTGTAATAATCGTCGCGGCTGTGGCTGCCGGAGACGACTTCAATACCCACGCCGCCGCAGTCCTTGAACTCTTGCAGCAAGCGGCGCATGCGCGCGGCGGTGAATTTATAACGCGCCGGATGGGCGATGACGGCCTGCCCGCCCGCGCCGCAAATCCAACTTACCGCATCGCTGAGCGCGGCCCACTCGCCGGGCACGTGACCCGGCTTGCCGCGCACAAGAAATCTCTTAAAAACTCCTTTCATATCATTATCATATCCACTATTTATAAGAAATCGCGCGAAGTGTGTGCGACTCACTATCGAACCCTTCGCATAGCTCTTCGCGTTCTCGTACGCGCCATAAATACCGTGCCGCTCCAAGCGCCTGCCGATCTCCGCGGCGCGCCAATCGCGAAAAGCGCGCAGCCGCGCCAGCCCTTGCTGTAAAGCGTCGTGGACGGGGCTGATGTGCAGGCCGACGATGTGCACGGTCTGGCCGTTCCACGTCACCGACACCTCGACACCCGGCACCAACCGCAGCCCCAACGTCGCCGCGGCATCACCGGCCTCGGCCAGCCCGTCGGTGACGTCGTGATCGGTCAGCGCCAGCACGCGCACGCCCTGGGCATGCGCGCGCGTGACCAGCTCCGTCGGACTCAGCGTGCCGTCGGAGGCGGTGGTGTGGCTGTGCAAATCATAGTGCAGCGTCATGGGCAAACCGGGACAACGGGAGTGTGGCGGCACGTAGTCTCGCGCGTGCGGAAAATGTTATTATACTCCACTTATTATTAAGGGCGCGAAGTGATGCGCGTTTGTAGTGGAGTGTATTCATGACTTTTGTCGTCACCGAAAACTGCATCAAGTGCAAATACATGGATTGCGTGGAAGTATGCCCGGTGGACTGCTTTCACGAAGGGCCGAATTTCCTGGTCATCGACCCCGATGAGTGCATCGACTGCACGCTGTGCGAGCCGGAATGCCCGGCCAACGCCATTTTCGCGGAAGACGCCGTGCCGGAAGACCAAAAACATTTCACGCAGCTGAACGCGGAACTCGCCAAGGATTGGCCGGTGATCACCGAGAAGAAAGAACCGCCCGATGACGCCAAGCAGTGGGACGGCGTGAAAGACAAGCTCCAGTATCTGGAGCGCTAGCTCAGCGTGCTGTCAGAGCATCTACAACATGACCGAGGCGGCGCCGCTGGAGACAACTGTCAGTAACGTCTGCCTCGTTCCTTACCACCAAGACCCGTTCGCCCCGCTCGCGGAAAAAATTTTCGCACTCGCGCTGAACAACGCGCGAGTAGTCGTATTGCTACCCGATCTATGCGCCGCGCCGCGCCTGCGCCGCTTCCTAAGCGAACACGCCCCGTCCGGCTTCGATGCCACGTTAAATACGCTGCGCATCGACACGCTGCGCGGCTGGATCGAGCGCGCCACGCCCGTTAAGCAACGCGTGTCCGACGCGCACGCGCGACGGCTGATGCTGGTCGAAGCCCTGATGCAGCATCCCGGCCTGTTCGGCGCGGACGATCCGTGGCGCTTGGCGGACAGCCTGCTGCGCCTGTTCGAACAGCTCAGCCTGCGCCGCGTCGATTTCCCCGCCGACCTGGACGCCTTCACCGCGCAGCTGGCGCGCGGCTATGGCGCCCGCGCGGCGCCGAGCGCCTTGGGCCGCGAGGCGCGCATCGTGCACACGCTGTGGCAGGCGTGGCTTCAACAATTACGCGCCGAACACAGCATCGACCCCGCGCAAGCCTACGTGCGCAAACTCGCGGAAAACCTGAATCGCAGCGCCCCCCCCGTGCATTTTTTCGCGGTCGGTTTTCACGACTTCCTCCCCGCCGAATTGACCTGGTGCGAACACCTGCGCGCGCGCGGCCAACTCACCTATATTTTTCAAGGCAACCCTGATCCCTCCGTGCAACCCGATGACTATCACCCTGACGCACCCTTGACCAGCCTTCTTGAAAAGATTAAATATAAAATAGAATCAAATATATATAATGATAATTTAAACTCATTTATAAATTCAGTTTACGCCCCGCGCACCACGCCTTTACGGCAACGCGCCCGGCAATTCGCCGACGCCCATCCCGTCAGCCCGGCCCAGGGACGGCTGCGCGTGGCGCAGACCGTGGGCAGCGAACACGAGGCGTGCGCCGTCGACGCGCAAGTGCGCCGCTGGCTGGCGGAAGGCAAGCGCAGCATCGGCATCGTTACCGAAAACCGGCGCTTGGCGCGGCGCGTGCGCGCGCTGCTGGAGCGCTCCAACATCACGCTGCAAGACGCCGCGGGCTGGGCCCTCTCCACCACCAGCGCCGCCACCGCCGTGGAGCGCTGGCTGCAAACCGTCGAGGAAGATTTCGCCTGCCTGCCGCTGCTCGACCTGCTCAAATCGCCGTTTATTTTTCCGGAGAAAGATCGCGCCGCCCACCTCACAACGGTTTACCGCTTCGAGCAAGACGTCATCCTGCACGAAAACGTCGGCCGCAACCTGACGCGCTACCGGCGACGCCTGCATGACCGTCTGCGCCGGCTGCCGGCGGAATTCGCGCCCGGCGGACTAGCGGTGGCGGCGCTGCTCGATGAGATCGAACAGGCCGCCGCGCCGCTGTTGCAACTGCTGGACGGCGCGCGCCATGCGCCGGAAGCGTTTCTCGACGCCTTACAAACAAGCCTGCGCGATCTCGGCGTCTGGCAAGCCTTGGCGAACGACGACGCCGGCGCAACGCTCATCCAGGAGATCGAGACCCTACGCAAGATTCGTTCGGGCGTGCGCATGGATTGGCGGACGCTGCGCGCCTGGCTCCGCCGCGGCATCGAAGGCGCGCACTTTCTCCCCGCGCCCACCGCAAGTCCCGTGCACTTGCTGGGACTGGCGCAAAGCGCGCTATGCCGGTTCGACGCGCTGATTATCGCGGGCGCCGATCGCGAACATCTGCCCGGCGCTATCGAAAGTTCACCGTTCTTCAACAGCGCGGTGCAACGCGAGTTGGGACTGCCCAACGCGCGCGATGAACTCAACGCGCGCTTCCATCGCTTCCGCTGTCTGCTGGAATGCGCCCCGCAAGTGCTCATCACCGTGCGCCGCGAACAAGACGGCGAGGCCGTTGCCCCCAGCCCTTGGCTGGAAGCCTTGCAGGCGTTTCATTTCCTGGCTTACGGCGCACGCCTCGACGACGCCGCGTTCACGGCATTGCCGACCGATTCCGCAACGCACGTAGCACATCACGCTGCCGCGGATTTACCCGCGCCGCAGCCCGCGCCGCGCCCGCAAGTCGCGCCGGAACTCGTGCCGCATACCATCAGCGCGAGCGCCTACCAGGAATTGGTGAATTGTCCGTATCAATTTTTCGCCGCGCGCTGCCTGCGCTTGGCGCCGCCGGAAAGCCTCCGCGAAGCCCTGCAAAAATCCGATTACGGCGAGCGCGTGCACCGCATCCTGGAGGCGTTTCACCAAGGCGCGCCGGGCCTGCCCGGACCCTTCCGCGAAACCGTCACGCCCGCCACGCTCGCCGCCGCGCGCCGCATGTTGGAAGACATCAGCCATGCCGTGTTCCGCCGCGACGTGGAAGACAATTTCCTGCATCGCGGCTGGCTCAAGCGCTGGCTGCGACGCATTCCGGATTACCTCGCCTGGCAAATGGAGCGCGCCCAGGCGTGGACAGTGACCGCGTGCGAGATACAGGCGCGCCACGAGGAATTTTCCACCGCCCTGGCCCTGCGCGGCCGCCTGGACAGACTAGACGGCAACGGCACGGCCTGGGGGATCATCGACTACAAAACCGGCGCCACGCCGCGCCGGGAAGACATCGAAACCGGCGAGGCCGTCCAGTTACCGTTTTACGCGCTGTTGGCGGAAAACATGACTGCCGACGACATCATCGAAAACCGCTCGTTGAAAAAAGTCGAGCGCGTGGAATATCTCAGCCTGGACGGCGACCAAGTAAAAACCGCCGCGTTACTGGAGGGAGAAAATCTACACATGCTCAAAGACGCGGTCGCCGAGCGCCTCAAAACCCTCCTGCACGACATCCGCCACGGCGCCCCGCTACCCGCCTGGGGCGACGAACATACCTGCGTGCGCTGCGCGATGTCCGGCGTATGCCGCAAACAAAGTTGGGCTGATAACATCTCATAGAATCAAGATTCAATCCGCCGTGAAATTAATCGAGAGACGTCATTGAACCACCACGCCGCCCTTTCCCCCCAACACAGCACCACCGTGCTGGCCTCGGCGGGCACCGGCAAGACCTGGTTGCTGGTCACGCGCATCGTGCGTCTGCTGCTCGCCGGCGCGAAGCCCGACGCCATCCTCGCCATCACCTTCACGCGCAAGGCCGCCGCGGAGATGCAAGCGCGCCTGAGCGCGCAGTTGTTCGAACTCGCGCAACTCGACGACGCGGAACTCGAAACAAAGCTCGGCCTGCTGGGCGCGGCCGTTACACCGGAAAACCTTCTGCGCGCGCGCTGTTTATACGAAGACCTGCTGCGCGGCGAACGCGCGACGCGCGTCAGCACCTTTCATGCCTTCTGCCAAGACCTGCTGCGCCGCTTCCCGCTGGAGGCCGACGTGCCGCCGGGATTTGAGATGCTCGAACAAACCGCGCTGTTCGAGCAAGCCGCGCTGGAGGCCCTGCTGAGCGAAGCGACGGCCTATCCGAACGGCGCCACCGCTCAGGCGCTGGATATACTGTTTGACCACTGCGGGCCGAGCACACAAACCGCGTTGCGTGAATTTCTCGACCATCGCAGCGACTGGTGGGCGTTTACCGAAGGTCAAGTGGATGCGGTGGCTTACGCAACCGACACGCTGGCGCGGCAATTAAATATCGGCGCCGACGATCACGTGGAATCGTTCTTTTGTGCGACGCTGCAACCGCTAACCCAATTTGCCGAACTGCTGTGCAAACACAAAACCGCGACGAATTTGCGTTACGCGGAAATTATCAAGCTATGCCTCGCGCGTGAGGACAAAACATTTGAATGTTTTCTGGAGATAAAAGAGGTTTTTCTGACGGGGGACGGCAAGCCGCGCGCGCGTAAGGCAAGCAAGGCGCAAGCCAAGGCGCTGGGGGAGGAAGGCGAAAAATACTTCTTATCGCTGCACGAACAATTATGCGAAAAAATAAACCACTGCCTGGACATGCAAGCGCGCCGCAACACCTTGGCGCTGTGCCAAGCTTGGTACACCGCCGGCGCGCGCCTGCTGGAACACTATCAACGCATCAAAAGCGAGCAGCGCTTTCTGGATTTCGCCGACCTGGAATGGAAGGCCTATCAACTACTCAATCATTCTGACAACGCCGAATGGGTGCAATACAAACTGGACCAGCGCATCGATCATATTTTGGTCGATGAATTTCAGGACACCAATCCCACGCAATGGAATTTGATTTTACCGTTGCTGAACGAACTGGCCGCCGCTCAAGGCGAACGCGAGCGCAGCGTATTCCTGGTGGGCGACAGCAAACAGTCCATCTACCGCTTCCGCCGCGCCGATCCCCGCTTGCTCGATACCGCGCATGGCTGGCTTAGCGAAAACTTGAGCGCCGCCACGCATCGCCTGGATATCTCCTGGCGTTCCGCGCCCGCCATCATCCAATTCATCAATAAAATCTTCTCGGACGGCCCGCTGCAAGAACAGTTGCAGACGTTCGAGATGCATCACGCCCACCATCACGAACTTTTCGGGAGCGTCGAAATATTACCTTTGGTTTCTTCCGCCGAGGCGGAAAATACCACCGCCGCCTCGAAAAACCGCTTGCGCAATCCGCTGCAACAGCCCCGCGTGCTCGAAGAAGATACACGCCACTACCAAGAAGGACGCCTCATCGCGGCACGCATCAAGACGCTGTTCGAACAACGCACCCTGATCGGCCACGCAAGCGACGCGCGCCCGTTGGAGTACAGCGACATCCTCATCCTAATGCGTGATCGCACGCACGTGCACGCCTACGAAACGGCGCTGCGCGAAGCGGGCATCCCCTACCTGGGCGCCGGACGCGGCACGCTGCTGGACAGCCTGGAAGTGTCGGATATGCTGGCGCTGCTTGACATCCTCATCACGCCTTTTAACAATCTCGCCCTGGCGCAGGTGTTGCGCTCGCCGTTATTTGCTTGCACCGATATCGATCTAAGCAAGCTCGCCGCTTATTCAGCGCCGCAGGGAAATTCAGGGAAACAAACTTCCACTTCATCCCTAACCTGGATGGAACGCCTTAACGCGCTCGCCCCCGAACTGGAATCAAACAGTCCTTTAAAACGTGCGCATCAACATATCAAAAAATGGCAGACATTGGCAGGACGCATCCCCGTGCATGACCTGTTGGATCACATCTACCACGAAGGAAACGTCATCGCACGTTACGAGGCCGCCTTCCCCGCGCATCTGAAATCGCGCGTGCGCGCCAACCTCACGCGCTTCATCGAACTTGCCCTGGACGTGGACAGCGGACGCTATCCCAGCCTCGCCTACCTGCGCGACCGCCTGCGCAGCTTGCAGCAACAACAAGCCGCCCCCGACGAAGCCGGGAACTTAAGCGCGCAAGCGTGCGTGCGCATCCTGACCATCCACGCCGCCAAGGGCCTGGAAGCGCCGGTGGTATTCCTCGCCGACGCGGCCAACACCACACGCCGACGCCGTGCCTACCAAGCGCTGATCGACTGGCCGCGCGCCGCCCACAAACCCAGTCACTTTTTGATTACGGGGAAAAACGCCGAACTCGACAAGTTGAGCCGCTCACTGCTCGATCAACACGAAGCCGCCGAACTACGGGAAGAGGCGAATCTACTCTACGTCGCCCTAAGCCGCGCCAAGCAGTTTCTATTCATCTCCGCCTGCGCACCGACACGTTCAGATAATCTAGGATGGTATGGAATGATGACGGAAAAATCTTTTTAGAACGTTCTGTCATTCTGAGCCCTTCGGTTTGCCTCAGGATAAACTCCGCGAAGAATCTCCTGACCTAACACGCAACTCTTCATCCCCCATGCACCTGCCTATACCACGCCGCCGTCTCACGCAATCCTTCTTCCATGGTAAACGGCGGCCTCCATCCCAACTCCCGCCGTATCTTCGAACTGTCAATCACCAACGAATCCAACAAACGCCCGACCTCATCCTTCTTCCCCAACACCTTCCCCGCCGCGCGCAACAACGCAGGCGGAAACGGCAACAACCGGGCGGGCTTGCCCATGGCGTGAGCCATACGCCGAATCAACTCCGGCGTAGAAACATCCTCCCCATCACTCACCAAAAACGTCTGCCCCGCCGCTTTAGGATGGGTTACACACGCAACGATAGCATCCACCAAGTTCCCCAGATAAACCAAACTACGCAAATTCCGCACGCTACCCAGCGGCAGCGGCACCCCCCGCCACACCAAATCCAACAAACGCAAAAAATTAGCCTTCACCCTCGGTCCATAAACTAAAGGCGGTCGTATAATCACCACCTCCATCCCTGTTTCTCGCGCAATGCGTTGCAATCCCTGCTCCGCCTCCCATTTCGATACCCCATAAGCATCCCGCGGCGCGGCTTGGGAAGAATCACTAAACGTCTCATCTTCTACCGTACTTTCACCATTGACCTTAACCGAACTAATAAAAACAAAGCGCTTCACTCCAGCATCTGCAGCCTGTCGCGCCAAGTTAAGCGTACCTTCCACATTAACCTGCCGAAATTCTGCCAGCGGGTCAGACGCACGATCGCCAACTAGATGTACCCGTGCCGCCAAATGCACTATAATGGCAATTCCTTGCAAGGCATCAGACCATACAGTAACTGGACCAATATTAGGAATTTTGGCCCATTTAATATCCTGCCTAATATCAGGTTGATGATGATTACGCCGGCTACCGCGTACCGCATAGCCAGAATCAGCAAAATGTGAACACAGCACGCGGCCAACAAAGCCGTTCGCGCCCGTTATTAGCAATGAGAGTGACACAAGTAATGATGATACTCGTAATGAAAGAAAGGTATAAAAACCCGTAGACGGTAGCCAATTCAAGTATAGCGCTGAATTTCCTCCAGAATACACTCAATCTCTGTGACTATACGATCCGTGGAAAAGTGTGCAGCCACATAACTCCTACCATTGCGTCCCATATCTCTACATAGATCAGGATTACCATGGAGTCTCCGCAAGATCTTTTCCATTTCCGCCACATCACTGGAGATACAAGAACTGCCACATTGCGCATCAGCAACTATTTCATGGATATCGCTTTCAGCATTGACGAACGCCGCGATGGGCAAGGATGCCCCCATATATCCAAGCATTTTCCCAGGGACAACAGGCGTCTTACTGTCAGAGCTAAGGCATATTAATCCGACGTCACAACTAGCTAGCAGATCAGGATAGTCACTTTGCGAAATAAAAGGCTTGAATATAATATTCTTCAGTCCGCGCGAGTAGGATAACTCTTCAACTC